>NZ_JBWKRS010000037.1:0-59641 GCF_059419385.1 Pseudomonas sp. GW821-FHT05H12
TGGTTGCTGGACGAGGAAGAAGGCGCGCTCGCCCAGCGGCGTTTTACGCCCGCAGAAGACGGCACATCGACGCCAGTTCCGCTGCTGGTCTGCAGCGATGACATGGACTTCGATTGCTTTGTGCTGATGACCGAACAAGTGATTGACGGAGAGACGCTGCACTGGCGCCGTTTTGGGTTGAGCGTGTCCAGCGGTCTGGAAGTCGGTATGACCACTCGATGGGACGTCGAGAATCGCCCGATCAGCTTTTCCCTGACGGCATTTCGCCAGGCGCTGGAAGACTTTTACAGGCTGGTGAAAGCCTGAAGGGCTGAGTGCTGGATCACTTGCTCAGCCCTCCGGCATCTGCCTTGAAATCCAGCGTGCTTGCGGCTGCCAAGACTATTGCTGGATTCTGATTACTCTGGGATTGAGTATCTACTGTCGGCCTATGGCGGAATGAGCTCATTAAATGATCTCATTCTTGGTCAAAGCTATGTCGATGGCGTCCTTTCATGAGATCCAGGTCATGTCGAGCTAAACAAAAAATTCATTGAATTGTGTAACAACGCCGAACAGCTCGCCAACGCGATAAAACGGTCTCAAACTTGATCACTCGCCTAAACAACGCCCCCGCAGCCACGTTTGTGCATTCCCTTCACGCCAAACCTTAGACGGCAATAATAGATGAGCCCAACTCTCGATACCGCAGCCAATGGACATCTGACACTCAGTTTCAACGCGTTGTCAGACGCTTGTTGGCTATCGCTAGCTGAAAACCTGATCAAACGCCGAGGGTTCAAACGATTGGGCTCACCTGTCATAGGCGTTGATGAAAAAATTCACCAGAATTTCCAATGTGCTGAGTTCAGCCTAGCCGCTGGCTGGGACATTTGGTCTGGGCATTATTTGCTATCAGACTCAGTGGCGGGCGATGTTTTCCTGCAAGAGCTATTCGACCAGCTCAGCTCCTGACAGGCGACTCAAGTCATTCGCTCCGCTTACTGGGAATGCGTGCCTGGGCGTACGGGAACGTCTGAAATGGGTGGATTGTAGCCGGTCGCGAAAGACCGGAGCCGGCCAAAACGGTCAGTCGTGGCCGTCAGTTTTCGGCCAGAAACGGGCAGTCGGATTTTTCTAAAATCAAAGGTGGCACACATGCCTTCACTGCTTTGTAAGTGCCAACCCTCAGCAATATCCGCATTTTCGCTTGCGCAAGCTGGTAGAAATCATCCTGAAACCTTACTTTGTGAACAAGCCTTCTCGAGTGACGAGTACGACCTTTTGATCTGTTCTAAGTGCGTCAGTCGACGAGGGCTTTCTTTCGTCTCCAAAGCGCTAGCCTTTCACTCTTGATGCCAGGGATGCCCTTATGGAAGCTGCTCCTCCGACGCAAACCGAAAATTTGGATTTAGAGAACTGCACACTAGATCAAATCGTTGATGTGCTTTGTGCCGGTAACCCGATCAATCTCCCCCAGGGCGCCGGCACATTTGCTCTAGACCTTGAAGACGCTCGCCTTGCAATGCAATTTTATGCACGTCGGCGCGATCTCTGGGCCCAGGCAAAATTAGTTTCAGCTAGCGAGGTCGATCAACTGCTCGATGCCATTGGCGAGCCGCAACCGCATGTAACGCGTAGCTATACAGCAAATGCTGGTGCTTCACGTCCTTGTTGGCGAATTCAGGAGTTTAGAGCCCATCGCTTTGCAGGGCTTCAGCGTCACTGCGACTCGGCCGGTAAAGCACCTGAGGTTTTGACCCTTCGACTTGACCGTGACGTTACGTGCATCTGGGGGTTCAACGGCGCCGGTAAATCTGCATTGCAGAGTGCGATCATGTGGTGCCTAACTGGTAAGGCGCACCGTTCTCAACACAAGCCATCTGAAGTACACAATCCAATCACTGTCGACGTAATTTCAGTAAACGGCGAAAGTGGTAGCAATAGCAGTTTCACTCTACCCGTGATCGTCCCATTACCTTCGGCGTCAGATCTTTCGATTTTAGGCGATCGCCCCGCATGTGACACATGGGTGGAACTGGATCTGCGGGATCAAAATGGAAACAACGTGACCGTCCGGCGTGAGTTGAAGCGAACCCCTAAAGGGGCTGTTTCCGTGAGCGTAAGTGGCTTAGACGATCTGGGCCTGCCACAGTGGGCGGTCGAAGCCGGCACTTTAATGCCTGCCATCGCTGCAAATATGCGCTTCGATGAGAAAACAAGTTTTGCCGAAGCAATCGCTCAGCTAACAGGTTTACGACCATTGCAGGATCTGGGCATGCGTTTGCCACGCCTCGTCCGACGTTTGGAAAAGGACGATACTGACACTGCCACGGACGCCAAAGATACTGCTCGTATTCATTTCATAGACAGCAAGGGTTCGTTTCTTGATGCTTGGCGTGTACAGAGTGAAACGCTTGGTCCTGAACCCGATTTACTGACTCCCGACAAGTCTAGCCCTGAACTAAATTGCAGCAGTTCGATCGCTGTCGTCCGTGAGAAGCTCGTCCAGCATCAAGCAAGTGGTCTGACGGATATTGAGACGATTCTTGGAAGCACTATCTCACTGTCAACGCCCGAGCGTAGTCAGGCCCTACTCAGCCAGCTAGCTTTGGCAAGAGAGCAATTAAGCGGCGCTGCTCTGAAAGGGCTTCCCTCTCTTCGTACCATTCAGCAGATCAAAGAAGTCAGCAACGAAGATCGAGATGCTTTACTCGTCAAGCTTGAGGAGCTGGCGCTGCGTGCAGCCGATCAAGTCAAGCGGCAGCAAAACAAAGAGCAAGCGGCGCGTCAGCAGCTATACACAATGGTTGCGCAGTGGCACCGTCGGCAACATCCAGATCAACTGCTCTCTGACTGCCCAGTCTGCGGCTCAGATCTAGCCAAGGTGCCACCTGACGCTCTTTTGGACTCCGACGTCGCTACGGCACTTCAGGCGGGGCTTCAGGCGCATCATGACGCTACAAAGTCACTTGCTGATTGGCAGCAGGGCGCTGCGAGCGAGCTATTGGAATCTCTTTCGGATAACTTGAAACATTTTGCCGACCAGAAGGGTCGCAGCACGGTTTTTGAGCTTTACAAGAATGCCTATGTCAGCGAGGCACTCAAGGATCACTCCTTCGCAACAGATCTTCAACCAATCCAGAAGAATGCACGTAAGCTTTGGGACAGCCTCGTTGAGATGCATCCGATTCCGATCGAACAGCTTCCGGATCCTATCAGCTTGCCCAAGGAGCTTGCGACGGGGTTGCTGGCTAGTAGATTTGCAAATCTGCAACACATCGTGACGCTGAGTGTCCAACGCACGGCGGTCGAGGCTGTCATGCAGCCTCTTCTAGCGAAATATCTGGGAGTCGGCTCATTTTCGCGGGGTGAGCAATTTGACGAGTCGCTCAATTTGGCTCTCCTACCTATCAGGCATCAGTTGTCAGTACTGCACCAAGCAATTACTTCTTCAGAGCCATTAATTGCCTTAACGCGGCAGATTGATGTGATAGAAGACGCCCGTAAGCGCTGGGTGGTTGCGAGTCAGCGACTCAGGCTTATTAGGCGCGCAGCCAAGGCAATACAGCAGTTAACTCGTTTACCGGTATTGGTTGAGTACCAAGTCCAAGGTTTGATCCATCTGCTGGAGGCTCGTACAACTGCTTGGCTCGATTTAATTTACCGCCCTCATTACAACGGTGGTCCGCGATATCTTGGGTTAGATCCAGCCCGCTCCCAAGGGGTGGGTCTATACGCCGGGCTCGGTACGGTGCGCGTCCAGGCGCACGAAATCATGAACTCATCTCATCTACGAGCCTGTGTTTGGGCTTTCGTTTTCAGTCTATGGGAACGCATCCGAGAACGCGCTGGTGCGTTAGAGGTGTTGCAGCTGGATGATCCTCAGACTTTCTTCGACCCTATCAACACGGAGAATCTTGCAGCCGCAGTCCCGGCCTTAGTCAAAGCGGGTATGGCAGTCATTATCACGTCCAACGACAATCGGTTCATCGCAGCGGTGAAAGACAAGCTACCGAGAGGCTCGTCCATATTTCCGTCATGGACTATGTTGCAGATCAGCCCTTTGTCGCTGTCCAGATTAACAGTCGCTCTGACCCCCACGGTCGAAGAAGTAAACGAGCGTCGCCAGGCATGGGCTGACGACTGCAATGATGTAGCGGCGAGCCAGGAGTTCGTTGAACGCGTTAGGCTGCATATCGAGAACCGATTGTGGGATTTACTCGCCGCTGACCCTATGCTTTTCTACAAGCCAACTCTTGCGGATCTAGTCGCCCACATCTCCAGCGCACGGAATGCGGGAGAATTGCCTTTCCAGGAACCACCTTTCGAGAAGCTGCTGAGTTGTAACCTGTTGAAGCCAGGTACGCTTTTTTACAATACGATCAACCAAGCCCACCATGATCTTCGAAAAATTACACCCCATGATGCAGGGGTAGTTGATGAAGGTTTTACAGAGGTAGATCGGCTGTTGCGAAGCTGCGGAGCCGCTTATGCAAGGTTCATGGGCCGGTTGACTCGTGACGATAAAGATCTGTTCTTCGCGACAGCACCGGAAGCCCCCGCCGCATTAGCCCACCAGGAGCAGAAATTCCATGCACTTGGTGACTTCAACGCTCACACCCGAGCAGCGATCGTTTCGCCAAGCGAGCCCTCTGGTACGCTTTTGCTGGAGTCTTTGGGGGCTGTGGCACTTTATACGATCCATGGTGATTCCCTTGGCGCTCTCGCACGGCAGGGGCAAGTAGTGATCGTATCAATTGAACGGACAGCAAAGTGCGGTGAGCCAGTCATAGCTCTGTACAGCGATAAGGTTTTCGCCCGGCGTTACCACTCAGATAAAACAGATATCAGCAAGTTGATGCTCGCTTGTGAACAATCCGTTAGCGAGAAAGTAGCGCCCGCATTGGTGCTGCAGCGAAATAAAGTCCGTCTAATGCCCATCGTCGGTGTGCTTTACGATTCAATCACGCAAACCGGCGCTGGTGAGGCTCGACATCTCAACAACAGTGAAGCGTTAGATACTCCGTTGCTCGCTGCCCGCGTTGTTGACAATAGCGGATACCCATTAATACGTCATCACGATTGGGTATTGTTGGAGCCCATCAGCATCTCTTGCTCTGAAGATTTGGAAGTACTACGTGGTGAGTTGGTGGCGCTGATAGTTGAACGTGACGGGGATCAAAAAGCATATCTGAAACGTGTGGGAGCGCCCGTTAGCGGAGAGGTAAGAATCTTCGAAAGCGCAGGCACCTTCGGAGACGCAATAGCTATAACTTGCGCGAATGACGCCCCATCAGATTTTTTTCAACTGATGTATGTGTGGCGAGTTCGCGGAGTTTTGCGTGGTATTTCTGATGAGCTTGATAGGGGCTGAATTTAAAAAAGACTGAGAATAGGGGGAAGTCCTATTATCTTAAAAATAAATCTGCCCCATATTCTGCCTCTTCTGTTTCGATGCCCGAAACCTTAACAGACTCTTATTGAAGCGCCGAGGCTGTAAGCTCAAGAGAATCTAGCCCCTGTTATCCGCGTGGGAGGTTTTTCGCCGACGATGCTTTGTCAACTATTCCATGCGCGTATTTTTTTTACAAGCTCAGTGAGTTGTTCTTCCAATTCCGGGCGAAACGATAGGTTGTTTCTGGTCATGTACTCTGCGTAGGCAAATGCCTTGGTATGTTTGTTGCTGTATTCTCTTGCGCTCGATATCTTATTTTCTCGAAGATAGTCTTGGATCGCTTCAAACTCACCTATGTGTGCAAGTTTAGTTTTGCCGTGAACTCCTTCGAACGCCTCCTTCGGAATGTAGTTTTCAATTTCCTTGCAACGAGTAACCCAAACCATTGCGCGGCTATCGGCTATTTCTTTAATAAGTTGGGCGACGCGCGGCTTTAGAGAACCGCTCGAGGTTTTTCGATCACTATCACAAACAAATGCGAAGTTTCTATTTATTTTAAATGCAGTGATTGCTTCTCTCGTTTCAGTGCCTGGTAGACTGGCATCAATATTTGCAAGCACGCTGCCGCCGTAAAATACGAACTGATAGTGCCGTCCTTCGCTGAGTTTATTGTCACTCCATAAGTCAATCCATTTTTTCAGATATACACGGTCTGAAGGACCTTCTACCCAAATCAGTCCGTTAGCTTGAAGTAGATCACTTGCGCGTACCCCGAGGTCATCCAAAACTCCGTGGCCGACAGCATCTCCGGTGTAAGCGTTACCTACTACTCCGTCTTCACCTCGAACAATATGTAGAATCTGTGAATGTTCTGAGCTTCCAAAAATGTCGATTGCAACATTTGAATGAGTCGTTAGGAAAATATGACACTTATTATTCAGTGCAAAATCCTCGAGATAAACGAATAGATTTCTCTGTAGTGCGGGATGCAAATTGTTTTCAAGCTCTTCCAATGAGAATACATATAGCTCAACTGGTGTTTTTTCAAAATCAGGACGTATTAACAAGTTAAGCAGTGTAAGTATTACAGTTTTTAGTCCGCTGCCTGATGCAGATAAAGCGATAGGGCCTTTATTTTCTTCACCTAGAAAGATCTCCCATTGGTTGCTGGAAGAATGGAAGCGGGTGGTTATTTCATTGAATATAATGTCGGGCGAGAAGATTTTATTGAGAGCTGTTAGAAGGGTTTCTTGGATTAAAGATCTATCAAATCCTACGTGCTGTAGATATTTATGAATTATCCGTGTTGCACCTATTCCGGCGCTTGACAATGTCATCCCCTCATCAATATTTTCAGGAGCAATATCTCTGTCTGCGTCGAGCTTTATGTGCTTTAGAGAGCGCAGTGCTGATGTTGGGTGTATTCCAGATATGTGTTTTAGCTCAGTCTGTGACGCATCTGCGTTTGTATTGAGAAATTCAATTTTCCTATCGGATATTTGTTTCCAGGTGAAAGAAGCACCCACAAATTTTATACCATGATCCTCCCAATGATTGCCTCCCAGTTCACCTCTGCTAGTGTTTGGTTGGAATACTTGCATTAATGATCTTTCGTCTAGAAACTGCGTCACTTCTATCGACTGGGCAATATTGGAATGGTCTTCTCCATCTTTGCACAGAAAATCCAGCGCATGTAACAACGCTGATTTTCCGATATTGTTTCGGCCGACTATAACGTTAATCGATTTGATAGTTTTAAGTTCGACGCCGGTTGGGCCGAAGCTTTTGTAGTTTTTTAGATGAAAACCTGTATCAATGGTCATGGTGCCCTCCTGGCGGCATCGCATTTTTACCCGAAAACACCCAGCGGCATAGCAGTGTTATTGATGGCGTGATTGAGGAGAATTAGGCGAACCGGATGCGGTGGACTGATGGCTTGCTCGAGAAGTATCTACCATTCGCCGCCACCAGTCCGTAGGTGGCAGAAAGCAGCCGTTTTCGAACGTCCCCTATTGGCCGTCTGCTGCCTGTCGCCACAGCACCTTATGGCCATTGCTGCCCCTCACTCTAAACCGTTTCATGCCCTTAACTCACGGGCGGCTCAGGACACCCGCCTCCCCCCACTGCTACGCTTTCGATTCCTTTATTGGAGTCGAAACAATGGCCACAGAATACTCACTAGCTGATGTCCTTGAGCGCCTTTACCAAAACCAACTCACCTTAGAGGCGGCCATAATGGAGCTGACCTTGAGAGCTGAATGCCAGGGTGCGACAGACATCGGCGAAAATGTCCGCGGCGCGCTACAAATGATCGGGGAGAACGCCGGACACATTAAGCAAGGCCTGGCCAAACTGAAGGCCCAAGGTCCACACTAATCAAGTTGCCGACGACATCCGAGGGACTGTTTTTTTCTCTACTTTAAGTGCGTGCCGTCGGATCAGCACGCGGTTCGACGCAAAGAATGCCCCGTATGACGCAGTACGTCAGATTAAAATCCCAACGAATGTGCTCGCAAGCAAAATGGCATAATATGCCAACGGCAGGAAGAAGCTGTTTACCGAAAGCTGGAGCTCATTATGGCAACTAGAAACGTTGTGCTCACCCCTCACCAGGAACAGGTTATCCATGACCTGGTGCAGTCCGGTCGTTATCAGAATGCCAGCGAAGTGATGCGAGAAGGTTTGCGGCTATTGGAACAGCGCGTCGCCGAAGACACCGCCAAAATTGAGGCCCTGCGTCAGGCGACCTCTATCGGCATCATGGACCTTGAGCAAGGGCGCTTTACTCAGTTGAACGAAGGGGATCTGGAGCACTACCTCGAGGGTTTGAGCCTGGAGGCAACCCTCCCCGCGCGCGAGAAACACTGAGCATGCCGCAGTATCGGATTTCCAACGCGGCGCGCGCCGACATTGTCGACATCCTCAGGCTCTCCCAGACGCAATTCGGCGATCAAGCACGCCAGCGGTATCAGGCGCTAATCCTCGCGGCGCTGCAAGCGATCGCCGACACGCCTTATCGCATTGGCAGCTACGAACGCGATGAGCTGGCACCGGGCCTTCGCAGCTATCACCTCATTTATTCACGCCAGCAAGCCAAACAGCCCCATGGGGCGGTCAAAAGCCCACGCCATATCGTGTTTTATCGTGTAGCAAATAGCGAGGTGATCGAGGTCGTCCGACTCCTTCATGACGCCATGGACGTGCAGTTGCACTTGCCTGATGACTGATCAGCGATCCAAGACACAGACATGACTGGCCAAGAACAAAGAAGGTGAGACGCTCCCTCTAGCCCCCCCCACTCTGCCAGCCAACTTATTTCAGGACAGGTGCTGAAAGATAGCCCGGGCAACTTCAATAAGGATATCGACTCATCGAACCACCAAGGATTTGCCGGATTCGGATTGGTCATCCGGTATACGGGGGTGCACTGAATGCCTGCCATGGCTACCGAGGTCCGCGTCAGAAATCGCAAATCGCGATCGCTTGTACACTCAGCGCAGCTGGGGGCATGACTGGGGGCATAAATCGATTTTTTCAAGCTGAAAGTACTGTCCTAGAGCCTAGTCAAAATGTTTTTTGGGGATCCTGACAGTCTCTAGGCGTCGTCGGGCAGACTCTTCATCACTCTTTGACCTGAGAGAACGTAACCACCGGACCGTACTCCTGATCGGATATTATCGCTTGTACACAAAACTTCTTTTCCGGGAATTTATTCAGCAACACCATCTTCCATGACTGGGCAACAATCCTGCACAGCTGCTCATAAACCACCTCATCCACCCTATCTCTGCAGCCGCCAAAAACATCATATAGATGTACATGATTCAAAACCTTCTCAACCGCCACCACATCGTCATTACACGCTTCCATCCAACCGATGAACGCCTCGACGGTAAATCTGCTTTCCAAAAACACACCTGATTCGTGAATTACAAAATCCGGAAATAAAACTTTGGAAAACATCAAGGCGTCTTCAGGGTGTACAACATCGCTGATATAAGAATACTCATCCAGCTCGGACGGGTCCTTCCACTGGTTTTTCCAGCGCTCGTATTTTTGCGAACTGACAGCGTCTGTGACCTTAATTATCGTCATGAAGTCTCTGATACCCCGTGGAAATTTATTGTTCGAGGGAGGGCGGATCGTTCATGAAAAGACACGTACCACATCCTGAGTATTCTCCGTGCTCCCTCACACGATACACATTAACCGCTTTTAAGCGTCTGTTTACGGCGCCACACTCAGAGCTTCCTATCGCTTCACAATCACGTCAGTCAACGCGTGGCCGGATATCGCTTCAGTTGGATCAACCCCAATAGCGCCAGGCTCGCAATGATAAGGGCCAGCGAACAAATGCCAACACCCAGCCCCAGGCTGTCAATCAAATACCCAGTGATGACCGGAATTGCCCCTGCGGGAATGTAACCGCCCATATTGAACACTGCGTTCGCCTCGGCTCTTCGTTGAGGCGGGACATTGTCTGCTATCAGCCTCAGCCCACCGAGCTGCCCCAACCCCTGGCCTGCCCCCGCCAGAAGAGCCGATAAAATCAGCCACGGCGCTGAGCTGGTTTGCAGTGCAACCCAAACGCAGATCATCGAAAAAACAGTCGCCAGCCCGCTGCACAGGAAAACGCCAGGGTTATCAAACCGTTTTGCCGCGAACTGGACACCTGCCGCAACGAAGAACATCGCGAACGCCATACAGCCGGCAATCAAGGGACTGTTTGCCCCCATAAAGGCGGCTATCAACTTGGGGCCAAGGGACAGGATGAACGAAGTGGACGTTATCCCTGGGCCGAAGAATGCGATGCCAAGCAAAATAATCCTTACGTTTTCTTTGGCAACGGTGGGTAAGCGCGGTTTGAAAGAGCCCTTGCCTAGCCTGAGGTTTTTCTGGCTCAGCAACGCGAAAAGTGCCAGGCACAACACCGCCATTTCAATTCGAAAAACAGTCTGTATCGGGTGCGGGAAGTATTGCGCCACGACCCCAGCCAGCAAAGGTCCCGTACCGGCACCCGCGACCATTGCGACAGACGCCATGAGCGAAGCAAAGTGCTTGCGATGCGGCTGGGCGTGCTCAACCACATTCGCCATGCCGCCAGACACCACAAGACCGACAGATACACCTGTGAGGAAGCGCGCGAGCATCAACACGCCAACACTGTCCGCCTGGTTAAACAAGGCCGCCGCAGCGATGGCCAGGCCCACACAGGGCACAAGCAGGGCTTTGCGCCCAAAGTGATCGGACAATTGCCCTGCCACCGTGAGGGTTAGCAGCAGGCCAATGATGTAACAAGCGAAAATCACGGTCAGTACGCCGGAGGCGAAGCCGAGGGATTGCTGCCAGACGCTATAAAGTGGCGTTGCTGCGTTCGACAGCATGAAGACAGCGGTGACGACCCATGCAGTGCGGTAGACCGCCAGTGAACCGTGTTTAAGGTGGGGACTGCTCATTCGTGAAAGGCCTCTCTAGCGGGCGCGAAATCGTGTTGCGGCCCAGACTAGAGAAATGTTTCATGGCGCCCTATTCATCAATGTCACAAACGGGATGTGCAAAAATTCACAACGCTTGCGCCAAGCCTTCCAGGATGAAATCAAGCACGACCCGAATCTTTTGAGCACTGCGCAGATCCTCATGGAAAGCAAGCCACACCGGCAGTTCCAGTGGCGCCAGCCCCATTTCGACCCTGGCCAGCCCATACTCCGCCCCGAGAAAATCCGGTACGAACACGATGCCGGCCCCACCCGCAGCGGCGATTGCTTGAATACGCAAATCGTTACTGGTGACCGAAATCGATCGACCTTCCAGGTGATTCAGGAGCCATTGCTGCTGTACCGAATCCCCCATACTTCGGTCATACCCGATGAATTCGTAGGCATCAGGTTCGCGCCGGTTCACGTAATCCGGGCTTGCATGAGGGAAGAATTGCAAAAAGCCGAGTCTTTTTGCGACCACGCTTTGCTCCTCCGGCCGACTGAACGTGATGGCGATGTCCGTTTCTTTCCTGGCCAGGGAGCTGGTGGACTTGGCACCCACCAACCTCAATTGCAACTTGGGATACCGCTCGCGCAACACGCCCAGACGTCGAGCAACCAGGGTGCCCAGATACGCCGGAGGGGCAGACAAAATCACCTCACCTTCGATACGTGTCTCCTCGCCCTCCACGAACCGCTTGAGCGCAAATGACGCGGACTCCATCTCTGCAGCATATTCACTGACCCTCACCCCATCTTCGGTCAGTTGGTAAACACGGCCCCTGCGGTCGACTAACTTCATGTTCAACGACGCCTCAAGGGCGGCTATCCGTCGAACGACGGTCGCGTGCTCTACGCCCAATGAGCGCGCAGCAGCAGCGAGAGAGCCTTCTCGAGCAAAGGCAGAGAAAAAGCGAAGGCTGTCCCAATCAAACATCATTGTTCATCGAATCGATACCGAGCCCGTCGGCCTTTCAAAAGTGATTTCGGGGAGCCCGACAACCCGTAACAGCTGGCTCAACCGTTGAGAGTCGAGCCAGCTTCCACACCTACAGCACTACCGTAGCCAGCATCCCCAACGCCCCCAGGACAAACCCGATCAGCGCGCCGCGCCCCGGCATCTCCTGGAAGAGACACCACACCACCAGCGGCTCAAGCAGCAACAACGACGTGACGGAAACCACGGTGACCACCCAAATGTCACCTACCGCCACATAACCAAGCCAATACGCCCCCAGCAGGCACAACCCTGCAAAGCACATCAGCAGGACCGGCACGACAAAGGCCGACCACGCGCCGTTATCCACTTGCGCAAGCCGGGCGGTGGCTACCTCGCTGTAGATCGCACAAAACTCACCCAATACCATCAGGCCTAGAGCAGAAACTCCGAGTAGTTCTTTGGACATGTCAAAAATTCCTTCGTATTCAGGGACAGGTTTTTCAGCTCCCAGCCCGTGATGGCGCTGCGTGTGGAGCGGATGCCGCGATACGAAGTCATCTTGAACAGCCCTGAATTATCGAAGTACTTAGCCACGTCAATCTCCTGATGTACGAGGCGGCCCCTTGCCGCCTGCCGAGAGACTGGCACGAACGCTTCAGCGACGTAAACACCAGAGTGTGATCCCGGACACCCATTGCGCTGGGAAATTTCCTACAGCCTGTAGCATCATCCCCACGGGATAGTCTTCCTGCCTGGAGAGCCGGGCACTTCATTCAACCCTTGAGCACTACAAGGATTTTCTGCCCATGGCTGCTTCAAACAAATGGCTGATGTCATCTGTCGCGTATTACCTCGACTTCTTCACCGTCCCCCTGTTTATCGTCTTGGCGCTGTACCTCGCCCCCATTGACCCCGTGCAAATCGTCGCAGGCCTGCTGGCCTGGACGCTGGTGGAATATTCGGCGCACCGCTTCCTGTTTCACTCGCTGTACCGCCGCGAGCATTGGACCCATCATATAGATGTGCTGGCTTACATCGGCGTATCCAGCTGGAAGACCAGCTCCACCTTTGCCGTGCTGTTGCTGTGTGCGGGGTACGTCGGATTGACGTCGATGTTTGCCGGAACGGTTGCGGGGTACTTCTTTTATATCTCGGTGCATTACGTGATGCATCGTCCCGAGCATTGGGCGTACCCGCTGATTCCCCGATTGGTGGCCAATCATGACCTGCATCACCGCAAGGGCGTGGAGAAGAACTTCGGAGTGTCCTCGCCGTTATGGGATCACGTGTTTCGTACCTACGTTCGGGCTCACGCGCTCGATGGAAATCAAGAACGGGCGTGAAGCTTTGAATAGCTCAGGCAGCCGGGACCTTGTACCTTGCCCGAGGTTCCTTGCACCCCGGGCAACACTCTTTTGTCATCACGCTCATTGATAGCCCCCTAACGAAACCCCCATGCTAGAGGGCTGACCTCGCGCTTATATCATTCCGAATGATAGTTACCTTTGTTTCATTCGATTCGTGACATAGCACATCGCCGCGCATGATCCGCCCATCTCAAATACATTGGCGGATGCACCTCATGGAACAGTCACTCAAACATATGCGCTTCCCCTTGGCGATTTTGGCC
This sequence comes from Pseudomonas sp. GW821-FHT05H12, assembly GCF_059419385.1. NCBI lineage: Bacteria > Pseudomonadati > Pseudomonadota > Gammaproteobacteria > Pseudomonadales > Pseudomonadaceae > Pseudomonas > Pseudomonas sp. GW821-FHT05H12. Next base: position 13,425 of record NZ_JBWKRS010000037.1, read on the forward strand.
GTGGTGGTGATGAGCGCATGCGGTAAAGCCCCGGAACAAGCGGCCGCCATGCCCCCTGCAAAAGTCAGCGTGGCCAAGGTGCTGGAACAACCGGTCAACGAGTGGGACGAATTCACCGGCCGTCTGGAAGCCCCGGAAACCGTGCAGATCCGTCCGCGCGTGTCGGGCCAGATCGACCAGGTGGCCTTCACCGAAGGCGCCCTGGTGAAAAAAGGCGACCTGCTGTTCCAGATCGATCCGCGTCCGTTCCAGTCTGAAGTGCGCCGCCTCGAAGCCCAGCTTGCCCAAACGAAAGCTGCTGCTACCCGCAGTGATAACGAAGCGCAACGTGGCGAACGCCTGCGTCAGAGCAACGCGATCTCCGCCGAGCTGGCCGATTCGCGTACCACCGCAGCCCAGGAAGCCCGCGCAGCCGTAGCCGGTATCCAGGCGCAATTGGACCTGGCCAAGCTGAACCTGAGCTTCACCCGCGTGACGTCGCCGATCAGCGGCCGCGTCAGCCGTGCCGAGATCACCGCCGGTAACCTGGTGACCGCCGACGTCACGGCGCTGACCAGCGTGGTCTCCACCGACAAGGTCTACGCCTACTTCGACGCCGATGAGCGCGTGTACCTCAAGTACACCGAACTGGCCCGTGAAGGCCGCCGTGGCGCAACCACCCCGGTGTACCTGGGCTTGTCCAACGAAACCGGCAACCCGCACCTGGGCCAGATGAACTTCGTCGACAACCAGGTCAACCCGGCCACCGGCACTATCCGCGGTCGCGCTGTGTTTGATAACAGCAAGGGCGAATACACCCCTGGCCTGTACGCCCGTCTCAAATTGGTTGGCAGCGGCACCTACTCCGCCGTGCTGATCAATGACGAAGCGGTGGGCACTGACCTTGGCAAGAAGTTCGTACTGGTAATGGACGGCGACAAGCCGGCCTACCGCGCCGTGGAACTGGGGCCGAAGATCGAAGGCCTGCGCATCGTGCGCAGCGGTTTGAACAAGGACGACACCATCGTCGTGAAGGGCTTGCAGCGCATTCGCCCGGGGTCGCCGGTTGCTCCGGAAACCATCCCGATGGCCAGCAAGGAAACCCTCGCCGCCTTGGCACAACAACGACAAGCGCTTGAAGCCAGCAACCTGGAGCAAGTGGCGCCGGATAAAGCCGCGCCCAAGCTCGCAGCCGTCGCGACTCCACGCGGTTAAGGGACACAACTCAAGATGAATTTTTCCAAGTTCTTCATTTCGCGGCCGATCTTCGCAGCGGTGCTCTCGCTGTTGATCCTGATCGCCGGTGCGATCTCGCTGTTCAAGCTGCCGATCAGCGAATACCCGGAAGTGGTACCGCCGACCGTGGTGGTACGTGCCAACTTCCCGGGCGCCAACCCGAAAGTCATCGGTGAAACCGTGGCCGCCCCTTTGGAGCAAGCCATCACCGGCGTCGAAAACATGTTGTACATGTCGTCGCAGTCGACCGCGGATGGCAAGCTGACCCTGACCATCACCTTCGCCCTGGGCACTGACCTGGACAACGCGCAGGTGCAGGTGCAAAACCGTGTGACCCGGACTCAGCCAAAGCTGCCTGAGGAAGTGACGCGCATCGGTATCACCGTGGACAAGGCCTCCCCCGACCTGACCATGGTTGTGCACTTGACCTCCCCGGACAAGCGTTACGACATGCTCTACCTGTCCAACTATGCCTTGCTCAACGTCAAAGACGAGCTGGCCCGTTTGGGTGGTGTGGGTGACGTGCAACTGTTCGGCATGGGCGACTACTCCCTGCGTGTATGGCTGGACCCGAACAAGACCGCTTCGCGCAACCTGACCGCCACGGATGTGGTGACCGCGATCCGCGAGCAGAACCGTCAGGTGGCCGCCGGTGCCCTGGGTGCACAACCTGCGCCGAATGCCACCAGCTTCCAGTTGTCGATCAACACTCAGGGCCGTCTGGTGACTGAGGAAGAGTTCGAGAACATCATCATTCGCTCAGGCGACAATGGTGAAATCACGCGCCTCAAAGACATCGCACGGGTGGAGCTGGGCTCCAGCCAGTACGCCTTGCGTTCGTTGCTCAACAACCAGCCGGCCGTGGCGATCCCGATCTTCCAACGCCCGGGTTCCAACGCGATCGAGATCTCCAACGAAGTGCGCGACAAGATGGCGGAGCTGAAGAAGAGCTTCCCGGAAGGCATGGACTTCAGCATCGTCTATGACCCGACCATCTTCGTGCGTGGTTCTATCGAGGCGGTGGTTCACACCCTGTTCGAAGCGCTGATCCTCGTTGTGTTGGTCGTGATCCTGTTCCTGCAAACCTGGCGCGCCTCGATCATCCCATTGGTGGCGGTGCCGGTATCGTTGATCGGTACGTTTGCGGTGATGCACCTGTTTGGCTTCTCGCTCAACGCGCTGTCGCTGTTCGGCCTGGTACTGGCGATCGGTATCGTGGTGGACGACGCCATCGTGGTGGTGGAGAACGTCGAGCGGAACATCGAACTGGGCCTGGAGCCGTTCCCGGCCACTGAAAAAGCCATGAGCGAAGTGACCGGCCCGATCATTGCCACGGCCCTGGTGCTGTGTGCGGTGTTCATCCCGGCTGCGTTCATCAGCGGCTTGACCGGGCAGTTCTACAAACAGTTCGCCTTGACCATTGCGATCTCGACGGTGATTTCGGCCTTCAACTCGCTGACCTTGTCCCCTGCCCTCGCGGCCGTGTTGCTCAAGGGTCACGATGCACCGAAAGACGCGTTCTCCAAGTTCCTCGACAAGTTGCTGGGTGGCTGGTTGTTCCGTCCATTCAACCGCTTCTTCGAGAAAGCCAGCCACGGTTACGTCGGCACTGTTCGCCGAGTGATTCGCGGCAGTGGTATCGCGCTGTTCCTGTACGCCGGCCTGATGGTCCTGACCTGGCTGGGCTTTGCCCACACGCCAACCGGTTTCGTACCGGCCCAGGACAAGCAATACCTGGTGGCCTTCGCCCAACTGCCGGACGCCGCGAGCCTGGACCGCACCGAAGACGTGATCAAACGCATGTCCGACATCGCGCTGAAGCAACCTGGCGTGGAAAGCGCCGTCGCATTCCCGGGCCTGTCGATCAACGGTTTCACCAACAGCCCGAACAGCGGCATCGTGTTCGTGACCTTGAAGCCGTTCGACGAGCGTAAAGACCCGAGCATGTCCGCCGGTGCAATTGCCGGCGCGCTCAACGGCAAGTACAGCAGCATCCAGGAAGCCTACATGGCGATCTTCCCACCGCCGCCGGTACAGGGCCTGGGTACGATTGGTGGTTTCCGCTTGCAGATTGAGGACCGTGGCAACCTGGGTTACGACGAGCTGTACAAAGAAACCCAGAACATCATCACCAAGAGCCGTACCACGCCGGAGCTGTTCGGCCTGTTCACCAGCTACACGGTCAACGTGCCTCAGGTCGATGCTGCCATCGACCGCGAAAAGGCCAAGACCCACGGCGTGGCGATCAGCGACATCTTCGACACCCTGCAGATCTACCTGGGTTCGCTGTATGCCAACGACTTCAACCGCTTTGGCCGTACTTACCAGGTCAACGTGCAGGCTGAGCAGCAGTTCCGCCTGGATGAAGACCAGATCGGCCAGCTGAAAGTACGCAACAACAAAGGCGAGATGATCCCGTTGGCGACCTTTATCAAGGTCAGCGACACCTCGGGCCCGGACCGCGTGATGCACTACAACGGCTTTATCACCGCTGAAATCAACGGCAACGCCGCACCGGGCTACAGCTCCGGCCAGGCCCAGGCCGCGATTGAAAAGCTGCTCAAAGAAGAACTGCCCAACGGCATGACTTACGAGTGGACCGACCTGACCTATCAGCAAATCCTCTCGGGCAACACCGCGCTGTTCGTGTTCCCGCTCTGCGTACTGCTGGCGTTCCTGGTACTGGCCGCCCAATACGAAAGCTGGAGCTTGCCACTGGCGGTGATCCTGATCGTACCGATGACGCTGCTGTCGGCCATCACCGGGGTGATCATCTCGGGCGGCGACAACAACATCTTCACCCAGATCGGCTTGATCGTACTGGTGGGCCTGGCGTGCAAGAACGCGATTCTGATCGTCGAGTTTGCCAAGGACAAACAGCAGGAAGGCCTCGACCCGCTCGCAGCGGTACTGGAAGCCTGCCGTCTGCGTCTGCGGCCGATCCTGATGACCTCGTTCGCGTTCATCATGGGTGTGGTGCCTCTGGTGTTGTCCAGCGGTGCCGGTGCCGAGATGCGTCATGCCATGGGCGTGGCGGTGTTCTCCGGGATGATCGGGGTGACCTTCTTCGGTCTGTTGCTGACGCCAGTGTTCTACGTATTGATTCGTCGCTATGTCGAGCGCAGCGAAGCACGCAAAGCGGCCAAGGCCTTGAAGCTGGAGACACAGCAATGAGCGTAAAAGTATTCCTGCCGAGCTTGTTGGTACTGGCGCTGAGCGCCTGTGCCGTGGGCCCGGACTACAAGACCGAGAAGCTGGAGGCGGCCAACATCACGGCCGCCGCCGACACCAAGAGCTACGACCACGCCAAGTACGAAGGCATTTGGTGGCAGCAGTTCGACGACCCGACCCTCAACCAACTGGTCACCCAGTCGTTGAGCGGTAACCGCGACCTGCGCGTGGCCTTTGCCCGCCTGCGAGCGGCACGGGCCATCCGTGATGACGTGGCTACCGACATCATGCCGGTGGTCACCACCCGCGCCAGCAGCGATGTGGGCAAGGGGCAGATTCCAGGCCAGACCACCAAGCGTGTGAACAGCGAGCGTTATGACCTGGGCCTGGACATGGCCTGGGAAGTCGACTTGTTCGGCCGTATCCGCCGCAACCTGGAGGCCAGCGACGCTGACCAACAGGTCGCCGAAGCCGACCTGTACCAACTGCAAGTCACCATGATTGCCGAACTGGTGGACGCTTACGGTCAACTGCGCGGCGCTCAACTGCGCGAACGCATCGCCCTGGACAACCTGAAGAACCAGCAGGAATCGCGCACCATCACCGTCAGCCTGCGTGACGCAGGCGTGGGTGATCAGCTCGACGTGGAACGCGCCGATGCCCGCCTGGCCGCCGTTGAGGCCAGCGTGCCGCAACTGCAAGCCGAGCAAGTGCGCGAGCGTAACCGCATCGCCACCCTCCTCGGCCAGCGCCCGGACAAGCTGACCGTGGACCTGAGCCCCAAAGACCTGCCGGCGATTGCCAAGGCGTTGCCGATTGGCGACCCGGGGCAACTGCTGCAACGTCGGCCGGACATTCTCAGTGCCGAGCGCAAACTGGCCGCCGCCACCGCGCGTATCGGCGTGGCCAAGGCCGACTTGTTCCCACGGGTCAGCCTCAGCGGGTTCCTCGGCTTTACCGCAGGGCGTGGTTCGCAGATCGGTTCGGCTGCCGCGAATGCCTGGTCCCTGGGCCCAAGCATTACCTGGGCAGCGTTTGACCTGGGCAGCGTGCGTGCACGTTTGCGCGGCGCGAATGCCGAGGCCGATGGCGCACTGGCGACGTATGAGCAGCAAGTGTTGCTGGCATTGGAAGAGTCGGAAAATGCCTTCAGTGATTACGGCAAGCGCCAGCAGCGTCTGGTTTCGCTGATTCGTCAGAGTGAGTCGAGCCGCGCCGCCGCTGACCTCGCCGCGATTCGTTATCGCGAAGGCACCGTGGACTTCCTGGTACTGCTCGACGCCCAGCGCGAACGCCTGGCCGCCGAAGACTCACAGGCCCAGGCCGAAGTGGACCTGTATCGCGGCATCGTCGCGATCTACAAGGCCTTGGGGGGTGGCTGGCAGCCGGACACGGTGGTCGCCAGCGCCAAGTGATGTAAAGAGCTCCTTTGGTTGGTCGCATCCAGCCAATTTTTAGCCCCATGCCCCCTTCGGTCGTGGGGCTTTTTTTTGCCTGTAGACCAAGGCCACGCTCGGTCACCTGTAGGAGCCGGCTTGCCGGCGATAGCATCGGCGGGTTACCTGTTAATGCGAGGCGCCCGCATCGCCGGCAAGCCGGCTCCTACAGGTGACCGCGTTCAGCTTCCGAGAACAGGGCGCGTCGGCTCGTTCAGAATCAAGCTGCGGTAGTGCCCCGGGTTGGACCCGGACCATTTACGAAAGGCCTTGTAGAACGAACTGGCATCGGCAAACCCAAGCCTCGTGGCGATCTCGGCAAAGCTGACCTGCGGTTCGGCCAGCCAGACGATGGCGAGCTCTTTGCGCACGCTGTCCTTGAGGCCTTGGTAGGTCTGCCCTTCTTCCGCCAAACGACGACGCAAGGTAGAGGCAGAAATACACAGGTTGGCGGCCAAGCCTTCAGTTTCCGGCCAAGTGTCCGGGGGCAACTGCCGAAGGTCGTGTTTGATCCGAGCAGCCAGGCTGTCGGGGTCGCGGTACTTCACCAGAATATTGGCCGGCGCATGGGCGAGGAAACGCTTGAGTTCTTCCGGTGTGCGCTTGATGGGCACGTCGAGGCAATCCGCAGAAAAAATCATCCGCGTGCGTGGCCGATCAAACCGCAGGTTGTCAGAAAACATCACCTGGTAATCATCACAAAAATCCGGCTGAGGGCTGCGCAGCTCGATGGCCAGGATCGGAATGCGCCGCCCCGCCAGCCAGCACGCCACGCCGTGGACAATCATCCAATAGGCAAAGTAGGTAAACGCGCGCTTGGGCTGTGGTTCGGGTTCAAGCAAGACAATCTCGGCCAGGCTCTGCTGGCGCACCAACTGGGCCGGCAGGTGATCCAGCATCAACGACAAAAACCCCAGGCCCGCCTCAAGCCCCTGCGCCAGGGTCGGTTGAGCCATGGCGGCACGGCATAGGAACTCCAGGCTGCCGGATTTGAGCTTGCGCGGGTCCATGCCGAAGAATTCATCGTCCAGGCGCCGGGCCAGCAAACGCCACAGGCGCGCATACGCCGTTGCCGGTACGCGGGCGTGGGGCAGGTCAAGCCAGGCGGGGTCGATACCCACCTTGTTCAGCACTTCGGTGGTCGCCAAGCCGGGCGCACAGCTTTGCAGCAACGCCTCGCGGACAAGGTGAATGGAGATGGTGTCTTTTTCGGACATTGGCGCGTTCCGGGCCCTGTGTAGCGTGGAGTGCCGCCATCTTAGGGACTCGGCTTACAAAAAAGTAGGCGTAACCCCGTCACCCGGTGACCCAATGCCGCGCGACGGCCGTTTGGCGGGCCGTTCAGTCAACGTTCAGTAAAGGTCAAGATTGCTTGTTTAGTAATGAGTATCATTATGTTACAAATTAGCATCCTATCCAGTCTCGATGCGGTGCCGAATGCTTGTTCCCTTTTTAATCATGTTGCGCGAAGGCATTGAAGCCGCATTGATCGTCGGCATCATCGCCAGTTACCTGCAGCAGACCGGCCGCGGCCAGTGGATGCCTGCCGTGTGGATCGGCGTGTTCCTCGCCGCCGCGCTGGCCTTGCTGGTAGGTGGGGGCCTGGAGCTGGTCAGCGCCGAGTTCCCGCAGAAACAACAGGAACTGTTCGAAGGCGTGGTCGGCCTGGTCGCCGTGGGCATTCTGAGTTCAATGGTGTTCTGGATGCGCAAGGTGGCGCGCTCCATCAAGCATGCCCTGCACGAATCCCTTGACCACGCATTGGCCGGTTCCAAGCACCAGGTGATCGCGCTGATTGCCATGGTGTTTTTCGCCGTGGCCCGTGAAGGGCTGGAGACGGTGTTCTTCCTGCTGGCCGTGTTCCAGCAGAGCGAAGGCCCCGGCGCGCCCATCGGCGCCCTGCTCGGCCTGATCCTGGCGATTGTGGTCGGTTTCCTGATCTATTCCGGCAGCATGCGCTTGAACCTCGGCGCGTTCTTCCGCTGGACCGGCCTGTTCATCCTCGTGGTCGCCGCCGGCATCCTGGCCAATTCGGTCCAGGCCCTGCACGAAGCCGGGGTGTGGAACCACCTGCAAACCGTGCTGTTTGACTTCAGCGCTGCGCTGCCGATGGACAGCCCGCTGGGCTCGGTGCTGGCCGGCATGTTCGGCTATCAAGAGGCACCGACCGTCAGCACCCTGGGTGCTTATCTGATTTACCTGGTGGTGGCCCTGGTGATGTTTTTCCTGCCCTCGGCCCCTGCCAAACCTGTCGCCAAACCGACTTCCGTTTCCAGCCAGTAAGGACCGTCTCTTGTCCAACCCAACCCCTCAACCGGCTTCACCTCCTCGCGCCCTGCGCTGGGCGGTGGCCGGCTCGGTGGTCGTGATGATCGCCGCCGGTGGCCTGTTCTACTACGCCTCACAGCTGGCCGCCGCCAAACGCCAGACCAACCACAACGAAATCGCCGTGACCATCCACGGCCACGCGTGCGAGCCCAACGAGCTGACCGTGCCCGCCGGGCGTGCGAGCTTTCGCATCATCAACCGCTCCGACCGGGCGGTGGAATGGGAAATCCTCGACGGCGTGCTGGTGATCGAAGAACGCGAAAACATCGCCCCGGGCCTCAGCCAGGTGATCAACGCCAACCTGTTGCCTGGCGACTACGCCATCACCTGTGGCTTGTTGAGCAACCCACGGGGCACGTTGCACGTCACGCCAACGGCAGAGTCCGACGCCCAGGCCAAAGCGAAACCGTCGATGGTGGCGTTCATTGGCCCGCTGTCGGAATTCCGCGTGTACCTGAGCGGCCAAGGCAGCGCATTGATCAAGGCCGCCACGGCCCTGCAGCAAGCCATCGACGCCGGCGACCTGGCCCAGGCGCAAGCCTTGTACGTGCCGGCCCGCGAGGCCTACCAGCGCCTGGCCCCGGCGTCCCAACGCCTGGCAGAGCTGGACAACGCGATCAACGCCCGCGCCGACTACTTTGAAAAACGCGAGCAGGACCCAGCGTTCAGCGGCTTCCACCGCCTCGAATACAGCCTGTTCCAGCAACGCAGCCTCGACGGCCTGGCGCCGGTTGCGCAGCGCCTGGTCGCCGACGTGACCAGCCTCAAGCAACAGCTGCTGGCCCAGTCCCTGCCGCCCGAGCAGCTGGTGAGCATTGTGGTGCGCAACCTCAATAGCCTTGCCGATGTGCGCGCCGTCAGCGGTGAAGAAGAACGCTACAGCCATATCGACCTGAACGGCTTTGCCGCCAATCTTGAGGCCGCCCATAAAGTGGTCGAGCTGATGCGTCCGTTGTTGACCAAATCCGCCGCCGACCTGTTGCCGAAAATCGACAGCGCTCTCAGCGCGTTCGATGGCGAACTCGCGGGTTTCAAAGTCAATAACCGTTACAGCGCGTACGACAGCGTTACCGCCGATCAGCGCAAGCAGATCGCCGACAAGGCCAAGGCTCTGGCCGTTGCACTCGATGGAATCGACCCCGCCCTTGGCCTTTCCGGCCTGCAGTGAAGACGACCGCACAGATGAGTGATTCAGAACAGCTTAACCTTCAGCGCCGCCGTGTCCTGCTGGGCATGGCCGCCACCGGCGCGGCGATTGCCGGCAGCACCCTGACCTGCCCGGCCATGGCCGCTGCTGCCGAGCAAGTCACCACCGCACCGCGCAGTGACAAGACCCAGGACCACCACGACTTCTTCGGCAAACACCAGAGCGGCATCGTCACGCCGCGCCCGGCCTGCGGCATGGTCGTGGCGTTTGACGTGCTGGCCAGCGACCGGGAAGACCTGGAGCGCCTGTTCCGCACCCTGAACGAGCGCATCAGTTTCCTGATGACCGGCGGCACCGTGCCCCAGGTCGACCCGAAACTGCCGCCGACCGATTCGGGCATCCTCGGTCCGGTGGTCACCCCGGACAACCTGACCATCACCGTGTCCGTCGGCGAATCGCTGTTCGATGAGCGCTTCGGCCTCACCGCCGTCAAACCCAAGCGCCTGAGCCGCATGGTCGGTTTCCCCAACGACGCGCTGGAGCCTGCGCAGTGCCACGGCGACCTGAGCCTGCAGTTCAGCTCCAACACGCCAGACACCAACATCCACGCCCTGCGTGACATCGTGAAGAACCTGCCAGACCTGCTGCTGGTGCGCTGGAAACAGGAAGGCAGCGTGCCGCCCCAGGCCCCCGCAAAACCGGGCGAGCCTGCGCAAAGCGCACGTAACTTCCTCGGTTTCCGTGACGGTTCGGCCAACCCGAACTCCACCGACGACAAGGCCATGGACCAGATCGTCTGGGTTCAACCGACCAGCGACGAACCGGCCTGGGCTGCCCATGGCAGCTACCAGGCGGTGCGGATCATCCGTAACTTCGTCGAGCGCTGGGACCGCACGCCCCTGCAAGAACAGGAAAGCATCATCGGCCGCGTCAAACCAACCGGCGCGCCCATGGATGGCGACAAGGAAACCCAGGTGCCGGATTACAGCAAGGACCCGGAAGGCAAGTTGACCAAGCTCGATGCCCACATCCGCCTGGCCAACCCGCGCACCCCGCAGACCCAGGCCAACCTGATCCTGCGTCGGCCGTTCAACTACTCCAACGGCGTCAATAAAAACGGTCAGCTGGACATGGGGCTGCTGTTCATCTGCTACCAGGCTGACCTGGAGAAAGGCTTCATCAGCGTACAAACCCGGCTCAACGGCGAGCCTCTGGAGGAATACCTCAAGCCGGTGGGCGGCGGGTACTTCTTCACCTTGCCGGGCGTCACGGGGCCCAAGGATTTCCTTGGGCGCACGCTGCTCGCTGCAACGCACCCTCAAACCACTGCCAACACCTAAAATAAACCCAGAGCGGAAACTGTCCCATGAAGAAGTCGACTATTGCGTTGTCGTTGTTGCTGTCCCTTTCGCCGCTGGCAGCCTTCGCCGCCACCGCGCCGCTGGACCTGGTAGGCCCGGTTTCGGACTACAAGATCTACGTGACCGAAGAAATCGGCGAGCTGGTCACCCAGACCAAAGCCTTCACCGACGCCATCAACAAGGGCGACCTGGCCACCGCCAAGAAGCTCTACGCACCGACCCGCGTGCACTACGAGTCCATCGAGCCGATCGCCGAGCTGTTCAGCGACCTCGACGCGTCCATCGACTCCCGTGTTGATGACCACGAAAAAGGCGTGACCGCTGAAGACTTCACCGGCTTCCACCGCATCGAATACGTGCTGTTCTCGCAGAACACCACCAAAGGCCTGGAAACGCTGACCGCCAAGCTCAACACCGACGTCAACGACCTCAAGACCCGTGTTGATGGCCTGACCTTCCCACCTGAGAAAGTCGTGGGCGGCGCCGCAGCCCTGCTCGAAGAAGTCGCCGCGACCAAGATCTCCGGCGAAGAAGACCGCTACAGCCACACTGACCTGTATGACTTCCAGGGCAACATCGACGGCGCGAAGAAAATCGTCGACCTGTTCCGTGGCCAGATCGAGAAGCAAGACAAAGCCTTCCTGGCCAAGGTCGACAAGAACTTCGCCACCGTGGACAAGATCCTGGCCAAGTACAAGACCAAGGACGGTGGTTTCGAGACCTATGACAAGGTCAAGGAAAACGACCGTAAAGCCCTGGTTGGCCCGGTCAACACCCTGGCTGAAGACCTGTCCACCCTGCGTGGCAAGCTGGGCTTGAACTAAGCCGCAGCGCAAAAAAAAGACCCGGGCCCTTCGACAGGGCCCGGGTCTTTTTTTGCCCGCTAATCAGAGAATCCGGTACAGCAAGCGCTCAATGCGTACGCGGCTGACCCGGCGCAGGAACTTGCCCACCGCTTCCGGGTAGTCCAGCAGGGTTTGCAGCTGCTGGTAGCCTTCGATGCGCGTGGTGTGCTGGTAAATCTGCGTCAGCTCCATGCGTCGAGGTGCCAGCCACTCACCCTGCGGGTCATCGATGAGCAAGGCGTTTTCCAGGTCGAGGCGGAACGCGCGGGGGTTGAGGTTGTTGCCGGTGAGCAAGGTGTAGCGCTGGTCAACCCACATGCCCTTGAGGTGATAGGTGTTGTCACCGTCGCGCCACAGGTGCAGGTTCAACTGGCCGCTGTCGATCATCGGCTGGTGACGCTTGGCGAAGCGACGCAGGCTGATTTCGTAGAGGTACGGCAGCGCCGCGATCACCTTGAACGGCTCGCTCGGCGGGATGTAGAAGTCGTTGGCGGTCTTGTCGCCGACGATGATGTCGATCTTCACGCCGCGCGCCAACGCCCGGTTGATCTCTCGCGTCACCGGCAACGGCAGGTTGAAGTACGGCGTGCAAATGGTGAGCTGGTGCTGGGCGCTGGCGATCAGCTCCAGCACCACGCGGTTCAGTGGGTTGTTCTTGCCCACCCCCAGCAACGGGCTGACCGACAGGTGACCATAGGGCAATTGCCCCGCCGTGGTGTCGTAAGCCGCGTGCTTGAGGCGGCTGCGCAAGTCGCCGATATCGTTGCGCAAACTGCGGGTGGTGGGCGGGTTGGGCAAATCCAGGCGATTGACCGCCTTGGAGGCCACCAGGCCGTGCTCCACCAAATGCTGCATGGAGTCTGCCAGCGGTTGGCTGTGGATCAGGTGGTAACGGTCGAAGCGGTATTTTTCGAATTTGTGCAGGTACACGTTGTTCAGGCTGGCGCCGCTGTACAGCACGCTGTCGTCGATCACGAAGCCCTTGAGGTGCAGCACGCCGAACAGCTCGCGGGTTTGCACCGGCACGCCGTACACCGGCACCTGGCTTGCGTGGGACGCGGTCATCGCCTGGTACCAGGCGCTGTTGCCGGGCTGCTTGCCGGCGCCGATGAGCCCGCGCTGGGCACGCAACCAGTCGACCACCACCACGATGTCCAACTCTGGCCGTGCCGCCTTGGCTGCGTGCAGGGCGTCGTAGATCTCCTGCCCCGCTTCGTCCTGCTGCAAGTACAACGCCACGATGTAGATGCGCCGGGTGGCCTGAGGGATCTTCTCCAACAGGCAACGGCGGAACGCATCGGCGCCGGACAGCACCTCGATGGCATCGCTGGAAAGTGGGAAACCGCGCAATTTGGGCAACAGGGAGCGTTTGAAGAACGACGGCATAAGGCTCGCAATGGGTCGAATCCGAAGAGGCCCCGAGCTTACACCATGGGGGTGCTCAGGTCTCGCAGCAGCGCATGGAAAAAAGTTAATTGACCAAGAAGAACGATCGTTCTACTGTACGCCATATGAACGATATGACAGGCAACGAAACCCGCGACATCATCCTCGACGTCACCGAAAAGTTGATCTATCGCCATGGCATCGCCGCCACCGGCATGGACTTTCTGGTGAAAACCGCCGGTGTCTCGCGCAAAAGTATTTACCGTTACTTCGCCAATAAAGACGAGTTGGTGATTGCCGCCCTGCAACGTCGCGACGAGCGCTGGATGCAGTGGTTGCGTGGCGAGGTGGAACACAGCGAAGGCACTGGCGAGCGCCTGTTGGCGCTGTTCAGCGCCCTTAAGGCCTGGTTCGGCTCGGCGGATTTTCGCGGCTGCGCCTTTATCAACACCAGCGGCGAAACCGGCGACCCGCACAACCCGGTGCGTCTGTTGGCCAAGGCCCACAAACAGAAACTGTTCGAGTACGCACGCGAACTGTGCCAAGCACATGGCACCCCCGACCCGAAACGGCAGGCCGCGCAACTGCTGATCCTGATCGATGGTGCCATTACCGTTGCCCTGGTGATGGGTGATTCAACAGCTGCCGATGATGCGCAATGCATGGCGCGAACGTTATTGGGACTTTGAAACCGCACGCCAAGCAACTTTCGATAATCCGTTATTGTTTTCAGGAGCTGCCCGATGTCCTCTACCGCTGAAACACGCCCGCCGCTGCCGCCGTTCACCCACGCCTCGGCCATCGAAAAAGTGCGCCTGGCCGAAGACGGCTGGAACTCCCGTGACCCGCAGCGCGTGTCCCTGGCCTACACGCTGGACACCCACTGGCGCAACCGCGCCGAATTCGTCACCAACCGCGAAGAAGCCAAAGGCTTTCTGACCCGCAAATGGGCCAAGGAACTGGATTACCGGCTGATCAAGGAGTTGTGGGCGTTCACCGACAACCGTATCGCCGTGCGTTATGCCTACGAATGGCACGACGACTCCGGCAACTGGTTCCGCTCTTACGGCAACGAGAACTGGGAGTTCGATGAGAACGGCCTGATGGCCAACCGCTTTGCCTGCATCAACGACCTGCCGATCAAGGAAAGCGAGCGCAAGTTCCACTGGCCGCTGGGCCGGCGCCCGGATGATCATCCGGGCCTGTCCGAGCTGGGGTTGTAAAAAGAAGGGGCCGCATTGCGGCCCCTTCTTTCAGTCCTGATTAAGACCGACGCGATACAGCACGCCGTTGTCTTCGTCAGTCAACACATACAGGTAGCCGTCCGGCCCCTGCCGCACGTCGCGAATCCGCGCTTTCAAGCCACCGAGCAAGCGCTCCTCATGAATCACCTTGTCACCGTCGAACTGCAACCGAATCAGTTCCTGGCTGGCCAACGCCCCGATAAACACGTTGTGCTGCCACGGCTTGAAGCGGTCGGCATCATAAAACGCCATGCCGCTGATGCCCGGGGATTTTTCCCAGACATGATGGGGCGGCACGGTGCCCTCCACTTCCTTGCCTTGGGCTTCAGGAATCGGTGTCAGCGAATAGTTGATGCCATGGGTCGCCAGCGGCCAACCGTAGTTCTTGCCACGCTCGATGATGTTGATTTCATCACCGCCACGAGGCCCGTGTTCGTTTTCCCAGATCGTGCCACTCCAGGGGTTCAGCGCCAGGCCCTGCGGGTTGCGTTGGCCGTAAGACCAGATTTCCGGGCGCACGCCCTGCTGGCCAACAAACGGGTTGTCCTCTGGCACGCGACCGTCCGGGAAGATTCGCGCGACCTTGCCTTGCAGCTTGTCCAGGTCCTGCGCCGTGGGGCGGTCGTTGTTCTCACCCAGGGTCACGAACAAGTAGCCATCGCGGTCAAACGCCAACCGTGAGCCGAAGTGGTTGCCGGTCGACAGCTTGGGCTCCTGGCGCAGGATCACTTTGAAATCCTTCAAGCCGCTCAGGTCATCGGCCAAACGACCGCGCCCGACAGCGGTGCCCGCCGTGCCGCCCTTGCCACCGCCTTCGGCGTACGAGAGGTAGACCATGCGGTCTTCCTTGAAGTCGGGCGACAGCACCACATCCAGCAAACCGCCCTGCCCTTTGGCCCACACCTGCGGCACGCCGCTCAAGGGCGCAGACAGCTTGCCGTCCGGGCTGACAAAACGCAGATGGCCCGGGCGTTCGGTCACCAGGAAACCTTGTTTGTCAGGCAGAAACGCGACGGCCCACGGATGGTCCAGGCCCTTGGCGATCGGCGTGACAGAAAGGCTGCCTTGCTCACTGGGGAATTGCTGGGCATCGGCGGCAAGCACCGTCGTCAAAGGCAGCAGTGCCGTTGCGCACACGGCGGCGAGAAGGGTTTTGCGTAGAAACATAAGGCGAAGTCCTTACCGGCACTCAAGGCCGGCGATTGCCGTTGGCATCAAAAGTGGGAGCTTTGGTTTCGGTCGCGGGGCGACTGGGGGCGGCGTCACGCTTGGGATAACGGTTGCCGATACCGCCGTTCTCGACCGTGGGCCTGGGGCTGGTCGGGCCGATCTGAACGCCCCGCGTGGCCGGCGCATTGGGCTGGGTGCCCTGCATGCTGTTGGGGTTGGCCCGGTGAATCGGGCTGTTGTTGGAATCGGTGCTGCCGGGCAGGCTTTGCGCCTGGGCCAGTGACGTGAGTGCCATACCCAACGCCAGCACTGCGAGATGACGCACACAGCTGTTCATGACAAAGCCTCTCTGGGGCGAGTAGTACGTGCTTTCGATAACACGCTACGCCTTGGGTTCGGCTTTCGTAACTAAATAGTTTCTCATTAGGTGTTACACGATCTGTCCGCATATCTGCCCGCCGAAACTTTTGCCAGCGCCTGCCGGTCACCTGAACACTCACTCTGTTCAAGGAACCGCAGCCATGCCACGGGCAATCTGGAAAGGCGCCATCAGTTTCGGCTTGGTCCATATACCGGTGTCGCTGGTGTCGGCAACGTCCGCCCAGGGCGTTGATTTTGACTGGCTCGACAAGCGCAGCATGGACCCGGTGGGCTACAAGCGCATCAACAAGGCCACCGGCAAAGAGGTCACCAAAGACAACATCGTCAAGGGCGTGGCTTTCGAAAAAGGCCGCTATGTGGTGCTCAGCGAAGAGGAAATTCGCTCGGCGCACCCCAAGTCGACCCAGACCATCGAGATCATCGCCTTTGTCGCCAGTGACCAGATCCCGTTGCAAAACATCGACACCCCCTACTTCCTCGCCCCGGACAAGCGTGGCGGCAAGGTCTACGCCCTGCTGCGCGAGACCCTGAAGAAAACCCGCAAAGTCGCGCTGGCCAATGTGGTGCTGCACACCAAGCAGCACCTGGCCGCCCTGATGCCGCTGGATTCAGCCCTGGTGCTGGTGATGTTGCGCTGGCCCGCCGAAGTGCGCAGCCTGGATGAATTGGAATTGGGCAGCGACGTCACCCAGCCGAAGCTGGCAAAAGGCGAATTGGACATGGCCAAGCGCCTGGTAGAGGACATGAGCGCCGACTGGCAACCCGACGACTACCGCGACAGCTTCCAGGAGAAGATCCTGGCGTTGGTGGCGAAGAAGGCCAAAGCCGGCAAGATCGAAGACGTGGAAACCACTCAAGGCAGCGACGAGCGCAAATCGGCGGATGTGATCGACCTGACCGAGCTGCTCAAGCGCAGCCTGGCCGGCAAACCTGCCAAGAAGCCTGCCGCGAAGAAAGCCACCAAAGCCTCCTGAGCCACGGAACCTCCCATGCCAAAGCCCTTGAGCGAGTACAACCGCAAGCGCGACTTCAAGATCACGGCAGAACCGGCGGGCAACGCGCCCACTCGCCAGCGCAAAACGTCGGCCCTGTCATTCGTGATCCAGAAACACGACGCACGCAACCTGCACTACGACTTTCGCCTGGAACTCGATGGCGTGCTCAAAAGCTGGGCGGTGCCCAAAGGGCCGAGCCTGGACCCGAGCCAGAAACGCCTGGCGGTACACGTTGAAGACCACCCGCTCAGTTATGGTGGCTTCGAAGGCACCATTGCCCCCGGCCAATACGGCGCGGGGGACGTCATCGTCTGGGACCGTGGCGTGTGGCAACCCCATGAAGATCCGCACAAGGCTTACGCGGCGGGCAAGCTCAAATTCACCCTGATCGGCGAGAAACTCTCCGGCGATTGGGCCTTGGTGCGCACCCGTCTCAAAGGCAGTGGCGACAAAGACCAATGGCTGTTGATCAAGGAAAAAGACCCGCAGGCACGCCCTGCCGCTGATTACGACATCGTCCAAGCCATGCCCAAAAGCGTGCTCAGCGACGCCACAGTCGGCAAACCCAAAACCCGGGCCAAGCGCGAAAAAAAGCCAATCACCCTCCCCGAACAATTCACGCCGCAATTGGCCACCCTGGTCGATCGCGCGCCGGACGGTGACTGGCAGTACGAAATCAAATTCGATGGTTATCGCATGCTCACCCGCATCCTGGACGGCGAAGTACGCCTGTTCACCCGCAACGGCCACGACTGGACCGAGCGCCTGCCGCGCCAGGTCAAGGCGTTGCAAGCCCTCAAGCTCAAGGACAGTTGGCTCGATGGTGAAGTCGTCAGCCTCAATGGTGATGGCCTGCCGGATTTCCAGGCGTTGCAAAACGCCTTTGATATCGGCCGCAGCCTGGACATCGTGTATTACCTGTTCGATGCGCCCTTTCTGGGCGGAGTGGACCAGCGCAAGGCGCCCGTCGAGGAGCGTCGGGCCGCGCTGAAATCTGCACTCAGCACAAGTCGCAGCAAGCTGCTGCGGTTTTCCGAAGCCTTTGTCGCCAACCAGCGCGACATCATAGAAAGCGCCTGCGACCTGGCCCTGGAAGGCGTCATCGGCAAGCGCCTGGGCAGCCCGTATGTGTCCAGCCGCAACACGGACTGGATCAAGCTCAAATGCCGCTTGCGCCAGGAGTTCGTCATCGTCGGCTACACGCGCCCCAAAGGCTCGCGCACCGGGTTCGGCGCCCTGCTGCTGGCGGTGAACGACGCGACGGGCCTGGTGTATGCCGGGCGCGTCGGCACCGGGTTTGATCAGGCCTCGCTGAAAGCCATCTACGCGCAGCTCACACCTTTAGAATGCAAAGCCTCGCCGCTGGCAACGCCGCTGAACAGCACTCAAGCACGCGGCGTGCATTGGGTGGAACCTGCCCTGGTCGGCGAGGTGCACTTCACCGAATGGACGCGCGAAGGCATTGTGCGCCAGGCCGCATTTGTGGCCTTGCGCACCGATAAGCCGGCGTCACAGATCATTCATGAGCAACCGCGCGCAGCGAAGTCGCTGAAAGCCTCCAACGCCAAAAAAACTGACGCGGGTGTGAAAATCACCCACCCCGATCGCGTCATCGATCCACATAGCGGTACGCAAAAACAGCAATTGGCAGCCTTTTACGAGGGGATCAGTGAGTGGCTGCTGCCCTTTCTGCGCCATCGGCCCGTGTCACTGCTGCGTGCTCCGGAAGGCATCGACGGTGAGCAGTTCTTCCAAAAACATGCCGAGCGACTCGCCATTCCTCACATCAAGCAGTTGGACCCGGCGCTGGACCCTGGCCATGCACGCCTGATGGAAATCGACAGCGCGAACGCCCTGGTCGGCGCCGTGCAGATGGGCGCCATAGAGCTGCATACCTGGGGCGCCACCTCGGACAAGATCGAAACGCCAGACCTGTTAGTACTCGACCTGGACCCCGACCCTGCCCTGCCGTGGAAGACCATGCTGGAGGCGGCGCAACTCACGCTGTCGGTACTCGATGAGTTGGGGTTGGACGCGTTCGTCAAGACCAGCGGCGGCAAGGGCTTGCACCTGATTGTACCGCTGGCCCGCCGGGATGGCTGGGACACGGTGAAGGCCTTCGCCAAGGCCATCGCACAGTTCATGGCGCAGCAGTTGCCCGAGCGCTTCACTGCCACGTCCGGGCCGAAAAACCGCATCGGCAAGATCTTTATCGACTACCTGCGCAACGCCCGTGGCGCGAGCACGGTGGCAGCGTATTCAGTGCGGGCGCGGCCGGGCCTTCCCGTGTCAGTGCCGGTGAGTCGTGAGGAATTGAAAACGTTGCGCGGTGCCCAGCAGTGGACGGTCGCCAACCTGCAGGAACGCTTGAAGGGTTTGAAAGGCGACCCGTGGGCCGGGTATGCCAATCGGCAGAAGCTGAGCAAGAAGATGTGGGACAAGTTGGGCGCGACACCACCTTAGTGAGTCGCGCCTCAAACACGCTTCAGATCAGGATGAAGATCAGCGCCAAGCCGGCGAAAATCGCCCATTTTTCCAGGTAGTAGCGCGTACGGTTGCGTTTCTTCAGTTCCTTGCCGCGCAGACGAATCTTGTACAGGCGGGTAAACGCCCGGTTCAAACCACCGGTCTTGTCGCCATCATCGTTCGGCGAACCGGCCGCAGCCATCACATTTCGGCTGAACCAGCGGTTGAACGCGGCCGCCCAGCGGTACTTCATCGGCCGTTCGATATCGCAGAACAGGATGATGCGGTTTTGCTCAGTGGTGTTTTCGGCGTAGTGGATGTAGGTCTCGTCAAACATCACCGGCTCGCCGTCGCGCCAGTAGTAGCTTTCGCCATCCACATTGATGTAGCAGCCCGGATCGTTCGGCGTGTCCAGGCCCAGGTGGTAACGGTAGGAACCGGCATACGGGTCGCGGTGGCGTACCAGCTTGGAGCCCGGTGGCAACTCGGCAAACATCGCGGCCTTGATCGAGCCGATGCTCTGCACCAGTTCGGTGGTGCGCGGGCACAGCTTCATCGCCGACGGGTGGCTGTCGCCGTACCACTTGAGGTAGAAGCGCTTCCAGCCCGACTTGAAGAAGGAATTGAAACCCACGTCGTTGTACTGGTCGGAGCGCTTGATCGCCCCCGCCTGCATCAGGTTCTGGCCTTCCTGGCGAATCTCTTCCCAGTGTTCCTGCAACGGTGCCAGGTCGGGAAAGTCGCTGGGCGACAGGTACGGTCGGCTGGGTTGCTTGGAGAAGAGGTAGAGAAAGCAGTTGATCGGCGCCAGGAACGTCGAGTGATCGCTCAGCTGGCGACCCAGCTTGTGTCGCACCCGGCCACGCAGGTGTACATACGCAATGGAGGCAACGTAGAGAGCAACAATGATGAGTTTCAAGGGATTCGTCACACGTCAGTAGAGAGAACAGGCTGCTCCTGCGTGCCCACGACGGCCGAGGATTGAATAAGCAGCACCTGAAATCACAATTCACATTTATGCGGCACGACCGGCTAATTGAGCACCGGTTCATCACCATTGGCAGTTATTTAGCCACAGTTTGTAACCAAAGGTTAACTAAGAATTGTGAAAACCTGTCCATTCAATGTGCTGGATCAATGCCAACGCTTGCCTTGCAATGCCGCGATACGGCACTGTCCGCAACCCCTTACTGCAAAAAGGAATTTGTATGTCGTCCCGCACCGACCTGGATTTTCAAGCCCTGCAGGGCACTTGGGAACAGACCGCTCTTGAAGACAGTGGTGTGCTGAACCCGGTCGACGCCCATAGCGCGCCTGGTGCCGTGACGATCATCTGCGGTGACAGCTTCGAAGTGCGGACCACCGCAGGCGAAGTGTTGTTGGCCGGCCACTTTTCCCTGGACAGCAGCACCACCCCTAAAAGCATTACCTGGGTGGACGCCATCGGCGAAGACGCCGGCAAACAACTGCCCGCCAGTTACCGCCTTGAAGGCGATGACTTCGTATTCATTGCCGCCGATGAAGGCATGCCCAGGCCGGCCGAATTCAGCACCGGGCCGGGTCAGACCATGCGAACCTTCGTACGTCGCCGGTGACCCATACACATCCGAATTTGCGACACCCTTTTCACAAGGCCTTCACTTTCCCACCTATAGGGTGAAACCTACCTACTCCAGTGAATCCCTTGGCCCGCCACTCTCGCGGGCCTTTTTTTGCCTGCACGCCAGTGAATTACACGGACCGTTTAGTGGCGGTCGGGGTGAAGCACAGTGGCAGTTGCGCGCTCTGGTGCTCGTACTGATCGTAGAGTTCTTCACGATTGGAGTGCGGGTACTCCTGCAAGTGGCTGATCTGCAGCTGCGCCGCAACCGCGCCGCTGACGATGCTCCCCAGCGTATGCACATACCAATAGGACGTCGGCCCGGCCTTCTCGGCGGTGCCTTCGTAGACAATCGACTCCTGCAGCACAAAAGGATCGCGCTGGAAGTACGAACTGGCAGGCAACAGCGGGTTGTCGGCTCGAGGGTCGAACACTTCCAAAAACGGATGGGTCTCGTAGATCACCAATGTGCCGCCCGGTTTTAAGGTGCTGGCCGCATGGCGCATGAACAGTGCCACGTCCGGCATCCAGCCCAGTACGCCAATGGTCACCAGGGCGACATCAAAACGGCCAAGCAGGCGCTCCGGCAAATGGTGAATATCGGTCTCGATGAACTCCGGGGCATGGGGCGAAACGCCCGCGAGTTCCTGCGCCTGCTGAAGAAAGGCTCGGGACTGATCCACGCCCACCACAGAACGAGCGCCAAGCCCGAACAGCGACAGGCTCTCACGGCCGTTGTTGCAGCACAGTTGCACCACGTCCTTGCCGGCAACGCCGACGTCTTGCAGCAGTGCGGTAATGGTCGGGTCCAGGCACGAAAACCCCGGCTGGGCGACCGACGCCACCAGCGCGTTCCAGGTGGCGGTGCCTTTGTGCAGCTCGGCCGAAGCGTCCCAGGCGTCCTTGTTGCGGGTGATAGCCTGCTGGGCTGAGGGCATGTCCATTGCGACTCCAGGATTTGAATAAAGCGGGGTTCGGAAAGTAAGCCAATTGCCTGCCAGATAAAACCCTTATGCATGGCGAAACTAATCCCCGAGCCTACAGGTCACTAAGCCAATGAGCGTTCAGCCCCTGAGCGCTGCCCTTGAAGACCTCGCCGTGGCCCATCACTCCGACCTGCGTACCACCTTGTCCCTCGACAGCCTGAATTTTTTCCTGGCGGATGTACGTGACGGCCTCGGGCCTTATCTGGCGATCTACCTGTTGGCAGTACACAAGTGGGACCCGGCCAGCATCGGCGTGGTCATGACCCTGGCCGGCATTGCCGCATTGATCACCCAGGGGCCTGCCGGCGCGCTGATCGACCGCACCCGCAGCAAGCGCGCAGTGATCGCGATTGCTGCGATTCTGGTGACCCTCAGTTGCCTGGTGCTGCCGTTTGTCAGCACGTTCAGCTGGGTAGCGTTAACGCAGGCCGCCAGTGCGGTGGCCGCGTCGGTCTTTGCTCCGGCGATTTCTGCGATTTCCCTGGGGATCACCGGGCCTCGTGCTTTCACGCGCCGCACCGGGCGCAACGAAACCTTCAACCATGCCGGCAATGCCGTGGCCGCCTTGCTGGCCGGCGGCCTGGCGTACCTATACGGTCCGGTGGTGGTGTTTTACCTGATGGCGTTCATGGCAGTGGCCAGTGTCGTGGCGGTCAGTTGCGTGTCGGCAGCGGCCATCGACCATGAAGTCGCCCGGGGCTTTGACCCGGCCCATGCCCAAGATCACGAACAGCCCTCCGGTATGAAGGTATTGCTGGGCAACCGCCCCCTGCTGCTCTTCGCCGTGTGCTGCGCCCTCTTCCACCTGGCCAATGCGGCGATGCTGCCGCTG
Source organism: Pseudomonas sp. GW821-FHT05H12 (assembly GCF_059419385.1). NCBI lineage: Bacteria > Pseudomonadati > Pseudomonadota > Gammaproteobacteria > Pseudomonadales > Pseudomonadaceae > Pseudomonas > Pseudomonas sp. GW821-FHT05H12. The sequence goes on from NZ_JBWKRS010000037.1 coordinate 35,988, forward strand.
GTCAGCCAGAAACTCGCACAGATCAACCTGCAAATGGCCACGCCACTGACCTCGGCGTGCATCGTCGCCGCGCAACTGGTGATGGTGCCGATGGCTTGGCTGGTGGGCGCCCGGGCCGATGTGTGGGGGCGCAAGCCGTTATTGATCGCCGGTTTCCTGATCCTGCCGTTGCGCGGCGTGCTGTATACGCTGTCCAGCGACCCCTACTGGCTGGTGGCGGTGCAGATGCTCGATGGCATTGGTGCCGGGATCTTCGGCGCGCTGTTCCCGGTGATCGTCAAGGACCTGACCCAAGGCACCGGGCGCTTCAATGTCAGCCTGGGTGCGCTCTCGACTGTGTTTGGCCTCGGCGCGGCCTTGAGCAGCAGCCTGGCGGGTTTTGTCGTGCAATTGGCAGGCTACAACGCGGCTTTCCTGACCCTGGCGGGCGTGGCGGCCGTCGCCCTGGCACTGTTATGGCTGGCCATGCCGGAGACCTTGGCGAAACCATCGTTCGCCTGCCATACAACTGTCGCCTGACATATGCGACAATGCGCGCCAAATTCCAACACACATCCAAAATTTTCTGCTCAGCGACCGGGTTTCGCGCCTTGATGTCGCTGTTGACGCATGCCTGAAGGCTCCTGCCGCCACGCTCGCAACCCATTGATAGGTAAAGTAATTGATCTCCACAGCTAACATCACCATGCAGTTCGGCGCCAAGCCGCTCTTCGAGAACGTCTCGGTCAAGTTCGGCGCCGGCAACCGTTATGGTTTGATCGGTGCCAACGGTTGCGGCAAGTCGACCTTCATGAAAATCCTCGGCGGCGACCTCGACCCGTCCGGCGGCCAGGTCATGCTGGAGCCCAATGTACGCCTGGGTAAACTGCGCCAGGACCAGTTCGCCTACGAAGAATTCACCGTACTCGACACCGTGATCATGGGTCACGAAGAGCTGTGGAAGGTCAAGGCTGAGCGCGACCGCATCTACTCGCTGCCAGAAATGAGCGAAGAAGACGGCATGGCCGTGGCCGAGCTGGAAACCGAATTCGCCGAAATGGACGGCTACACCGCCGAATCCCGTGCCGGTGAGCTGCTGCTGGGCCTGGGTATCCCGCTGGAACAGCACTTTGGCCCGATGAGCGAAGTGTCCCCAGGCTGGAAACTGCGCGTCTTGCTGGCCCAGGCGCTGTTCTCCGACCCGGAAGTGCTGTTGCTCGACGAACCGACCAACCACCTGGACATCAACACCATCCGCTGGCTGGAAAACATCCTGACCCAGCGCTCCAGCCTGATGATCATCATCTCTCACGACCGTCACTTCCTGAACAGCGTGTGCACCCACATGGCTGACCTGGACTACGGCGAGCTGCGCCTGTTCCCGGGCAACTACGACGAGTACATGACCGTGGCGACCCAGTCCCGCGAGCAACTGCTGTCGGACAACGCCAAGAAGAAGGCGCAGATCTCCGAGCTGCAATCCTTCGTCAGCCGCTTCTCGGCCAACGCCTCGAAAGCCAAGCAGGCCACCTCCCGCGCCAAGGCGATCGACAAGATCCAGCTGGCTGAGGTCAAGCCTTCGAGCCGTGTGAGCCCGTTCATCCGTTTCGAGCAGAACAAAAAGCTGCACCGCCAGGCCGTCATGGTCGAAAAAATGGCCAAGGGCTTCGACGGCAAGCCACTGTTCAAGGACTTCAGCTTCCAGGTTGAAGCCGGCGAACGCGTGGCAATCATCGGCCCGAACGGTATCGGCAAGACCACCCTGCTGCGCACCCTGGTCAACGAACTGACCCCGGATGCCGGTAGCGTCAAGTGGACCGACGCCGCGGAACTGGGCTACTACGCCCAGGACCATGCCCATGACTTCGAAGACGACGTGACGCTGTTCGACTGGATGGGCCAGTGGACTCAAGGCGAGCAGATGATCCGTGGCACCCTGGGTCGCATGCTGTTCTCCAACGACGAGATCCAGAAGTCGGTGAAGGTGATTTCCGGTGGTGAGCAAGGCCGCATGCTGTTCGGCAAGCTGATCCTGCAAAAGCCGAACGTGCTGATCATGGACGAACCGACCAACCACTTGGACATGGAATCCATCGAAGCGCTGAACCTGGCGCTGGAGAACTACCCGGGCACGCTGATCTTCGTCAGCCACGACCGTGAGTTCGTATCGTCCCTGGCCACCCGCATCATCGAGTTGAGCGCCACCGGCGTGATCGACTTCAGCGGCACCTACGACGACTACCTGCGCAGCCAAGGCGTGGTGTTCTAAATACCGCCCGTTTCAAGGCAACGCATTTGCAAAGCGCCAACGGCAACGTTGGCGCTTTTTTATTGGCCAATCCATCGCTCAGGCAGTTTTAGAGAAAACCCTCTGGTGTTTCATGCCGGGTCGGGGCTCGTTCCTCGTGATAGTGCGGCCTGCCGGCTTCTGACTTCATCAAGTCAGCATTGGCCAGGATGGTTTCCGTCAACAGCGCGTCGTCGCCCCCCTTGAACCAACAAGCGAGCGCCGAGTTTCGATTACCGTGCATATCAACGACCTTCAAGCGCTTTTGCTCAGCGGGCGCGCCGAGCAATGGGGCCTCGGGAAAGTACTGGGGTGGCAGCACCAGCGCGTCTCCGGGTCGAACCCAGAGGTCGGCCAGGCGGATTTCTTCGACGAAGGGCCGCCAGCGCGCCACGCTGATCACCAGCGGCAGCCGGCCATGGCGGGAAAAGAAGGCGTGGGGAAAAGCGTGGTACTCCAAGTCTGTCGGGTTGTAGGTCAGCAGTTCGCGCTGGCGAGCCGGCCCCAGGTAGGGCGATTGGTGCCCGGCCCATTTGCCATAGGTGTATTGGCCAAGGATCAGTTGCGCATGGTCGAAGTGGATGCACTCACCACTGCGCAGCAAGGTCATGCCGAAAGCCTGCGCTGTTTCTTCAGTGGCCCACATCGGTTCATAACGGACTTCCCGGGCGTGGAAGTCGAATGACTTGATGGTGTAGGAGCCGCTGGCAGTGGGGATTTCCCTCGGTTCCCAAGTGACACCTGTGTAAAGAGCGCCGAGTGCAAGTTCGGGATTCTGCGGCGCCGGCTGGATCAGCCGGCCTTCTGCAGCGGGCTTGAGGCGAGCCAAGCCGTGGTCGTTGTACAGGAACGGGAAGCTACGGGTGTCGAGATCGACCTCGTCGCCATCGCCGATAAAAGGCACACAGTTGAAGGTTTGCATCGTGATTGCACCACCAGGGTTCGGGTGAGACAGCAGAGACGGCGATGGCCTGCCGCCCGTTGAATGTCGCCGACCCAGCGTTCAGACCGAATCGGCGATGCGTTTCCTTGACTTCGCCGCACTGTCATCTGAGCGGTACGGTACATGCTGCTCGCGCAACCAGTGTAGGTCAGGCGTCGTGCGCTAGTATCCGAAGCGTGGCGCCATCGAGACAGTTCAGAGCAGTGTCAGTCTGGTATCAGTTTGGTATCAGATGTGGAGTACACTCCATCGGCTGCCCAGGCGCCGCCGAGACAATCGACATGGATTTCAAACAGAGCACGTTGGCTGTTCCCCCCCTGCAGGCCCCGGCGATTTCCGACGGGCGCGTGCTGCTGGACGCCGGGTTGTTGAAAGGGTTGCGCAAACAGCGCGGCCTGAGCCAGGAAACCCTGGCCGAGGCCTGCTTGAACCTTCACTTGTGTGTGTCCATTGCCTCCATCAAGCGTGCCGAGACCGGCAAGCCAGTGCTCTATCGGACGGCCCGCCACCTGGCGACAGCGTTCCAGATCGACGTCGAAGCGTTACTCGGTCACTCCGTCACACGCGCCCTGGCGGAAATCGAACAGTCAGTGACCGAGTTGCACAAATCGGTCCTGGCAACGCAGTCATTGCGCCAGATCGATGACGATGTGATCCGCTATGTGTTGCAACTGAGCTTTGAAACGCCGGTGTCGGGTGAACTCTCCCGCCCGGAACAACAAGCCTCGCGAGTGGCAGAGATCGAGCGGCTGATCCGCCAGTTCGGCGGTGTGCCGATGGTGCGTGCGGACGACATCGTGGTCGCCCGGTTCGGCGCGCCGCAAGCGTACCGCAGCGACAGCGAGCGAGCGCTGCTGTGTGCGCTAGCGTTGAGCCGCGAACAGTTAGCCAAACCTGGTTTCGGGATTGTGCTGCAACTGGTTCGCCAGGACGTCGAGGACGCCACGATGGGTGAAGTACTGCGCCAGTTGCGCGGCCACACCCCGCGCGAACCGCATGGCAATGCACCGGTGAATGTCGCCCAAGGCCTGGTGGAACAGCTTCGCACGCGTTTCGAGTTTTCCCCGGCCGATGAGCCGTTCCCCGCTTATCGCTTATGCCTGCGCTTGCGCAATCTTGACGAGAATGCCTCGCGCCCCTTGGTGGGGCGTACCGTCGAAGTGCTGCAGTTCAAGGGTGTCATCGAAGCCACTCAGGCCTATCAGGACGGGCATGTGGTGTATGTGCGTGGCATGGCCGGTATCGGCAAGACACGGCTGATCACCGAGTTCTTCGAGATGGCCCGCCAAGGCGGTTTTGCCTGCCATCGCAGTGACGTGCTGGATTTCGGCATGGACAACGCCCTATGGCCATTGGGCCAACTGGTACGCAGCCTGCTTGACCTCGACATGCACCGACAAGACGGCGCTCCAGAACTGGAAAGCGCGATGCTGCGCTTGAAGCTGAAAGACGAACACCAACTGTTCCTGCGAGTGCTGACGGGCTTACACCGGGTTGACGAGCCTCCCGGGCATTCCCTCACGCAGTACGCGGCGATGAGCAGTGAAGTGCGCAGCCAGGGCTTGCTTTCGGCGCTTTTACAGTTGCTGCTGCGGCTGGCGGTGCACAAGCCATTGTTGATCTGCATCGAAGACCTTCACTGGGCCGAGGTCGCATTGTGCAGCCTGCTGGGCAAGCTGCTCGAAGCGACGAACGAGGCGCCCTTGGTTTGGCTGTTGACCTCGCGCCATGAAGGCGATCCGCTGGAAAGCGCCCTGCGCCCGTATTTCAGTACCCCCATGAGCCTGCTGGATATCGCTCCGATCCGAGCGCGCGAGGCCAGCCTGCTGGCCGATCAGTTCAGCGAGGTCGACCCGGCCTACCGGGCCGACTGCGTCAAGCGTGCCCAAGGCAGCCCGCTGTACCTGACGCAACTGCTGTCGAGTCGCGAAGGTGTATTCCCAGACAGTTTGCGCCACCTGATCCAGACCCGTTCCGACCGCCTGCAGCCCGAGCAGCGACATGCCTTGCGTTACGCCGCGATTTTCGGCAACCGTTGCGAGTTGAACCTTTGGCGCGAGGCGCTGGGGCAGCCGGATTATCTGCCGAGCACAGATATGCGCGAGGGTTTGCTACGGGAAATTGAACCGGGTCGCTACTTGTTCGTCCATGACCTGGTCATGCACTGCCTCTACGATGCGATACCCAACGCCCTGCGCGAACAGTTGCATGGCGAAGTGGCGAAGTTATATCGCGAGCGTGATCGCAGCCTGTATGCACAGCACTTGTTGCTGGCCAGGGACCCCACGGCTTTCGATGCGTTGCTGGTCGCCATGGACGAGAAACTCCAGGCCTGCCAGTACGACAGCGTGCTTGCGCTGGGGCTACAGGGAACAGATTTCGTCGAACGCGCCGCCGGCAGTTTTACCCTCGCACTGCGCTGTGGCCAGGCTCATTGGGGCCTGGGGCAAATAGCTCGCGCGCGGGACTGTTTCCAGAGCGCCCTGGCCCTCGCCGCTCAGCCGCAAGAGCGGATTGAGGCGGCCTTGGGGCTGGCGCCGGTGCTCAATACGCTCGATTGCCTGGAGGACGAGGAACAGCTGATCGAAGCCATACTCCCCAGCGCCCGAGCGTTGCAGGCGAACACGGCACTGGCCCGCTTGTATCAACTGCGCGGGGATATTTACTTTCCGCGAGGCGACTACGCCGAGTGCCGTCGCCTGCATGAGGAATCACTGTCGTTCTCGCGTATCGCGGCGAACTTGGAAACCGAGGCCAAGGCTCTGGGCGGAATCGGTGATTCCTACTACGCCCAAGGACGGATGCAGACCGCGTATGAGGTCTTCGACCAGTGCGTGCGGTTGTGCGAACAGCACGGGCTGCCCCATGTCGAAGCGGGCAATCGCAGTGCTCGCGGCTCGGCGCTAATTTACTTGGGGCGGCCGGTGCTGGCCCTGCGTGACGCCATGGATGCTGCCGTGTCCAGCCGTCAGGTCGGTAACCGCCGCGCGGAAGTCTTTTCCCGATTGACCGCCGCCTGGGTGCTGGTGGCGACGGGGCAGGACGAGCAAGCCGAGCAGGAACTGACGAATGCCCTGGCACTGGCCCGTGAGATAGGCGCCAGTCGCTTCGAGGCAATTCTGCTGGAAGGCCAGGCCCGTTTAGCCTTGCGCCAGAATCAACGCGATCGGGCGCAAACACTGATCTACGAGGCCGTGAGTTTGGTGGAGCGCTATGCGTTGCAGCGTTACATCGGCCCCTGGGTCTACGGCAGCCTTGCCTTGATTCTCGACGACGCGCGACTCAGCCGCCAGATGCTGGTGCTGGGCGAAGCCCTGCTTACGCAGGATTGCCTGGCGCATAACGCCCTTCGTTTCAGGGTGGCGGCGGCCGAAACGTGCCTGCTCAGTGGCGATTTCGAGCAGGCCGGCCGGCATGCCCAAGGCCTGGAGGCCCTTGCCCAGACTGCACCTTGTGCCTGGGTCAGCCATCATGTGCGCTTGATCGAAGTGGCGGGCCAATGTTTGCAGCATCGCGACAGTTCAAGCACCGAAGACTTGAAGGTATTGCAGCGCGAATCGGAGCGCCTAGGGTTCGTGGCAACCATGCCACGTGTGATGCAAAGCTTGAGCGACGCGGGCTAGAGGGGATCGGTCGGCCCGTACGCTCAACAAAGTAGTTAGCCTGCTTCCTTTTCCGTCATGCCCTTGCCATCATGCCCTCACCGCCCGCCCGCGAACGAGTCCCCATGCCTGCCGCCGCCCCCAGCTCCCTGTCGATCACCCTGCAGATCGTCTCCATCGTCTTCTACACCTTCATCGCCTTTATCTGCATCGGCCTGCCGATTGCGGTGATCCCGGGCTATGTCCATGAGCAACTGGGTTTCAGCGCCGTAGTCGCCGGGATCACCATCGGCTCGCAATACCTGGCCACCCTGCTCAGCCGCCCGATGGCCGGACGCATGTCCGACAACGTCGGCACCAAGCGCGCCATCGTGCTGGGCCTGGCCGGCATTCTGGTCAGCGGCGTGCTGACGTTCCTGGCAACGCTGGTGCAAAGCACGCCGTCATTGAGCCTGGGTATTTTGATTGTTGCCCGCTTGTTGCTCGGCGTGGCCCAAGGCCTGATCGGCGTGGGCACTATCAGCTGGTGCATGGGCGCGGTCGGCGCCGAACACACCGCGCGCTCGATCTCTTGGAATGGCATCGCCTCCTACGGCGCCATCGCCATTGGTGCGCCGCTGGGCGTGGTGATGGTGGCCGAGTACGGCTACACCAGCCTTGGCATCGCGCTGTCGGTGTTGGCCGCATTGGGCCTTTTGCTGATTCGCAACAAACCGTCAGTGCCAGTGGTGCGTGGCGAGCGCTTGCCGTTCTGGGCCGTGTTCGGGCGTATTGCGCCCTTCGGGGCCAGCCTGTGCCTGGCCTCTATCGGCTACGGCACCCTCACCACGTTTATCACGTTGTATTACCTCAACCGTGGCTGGGCCGGAGCGGCGTACTGCCTCACGGTGTTTGGCGTGTGTTTTATCCTGTCGCGCCTGGTGTTTATCTCGGCCATCAGCCGCTTTGGCGGGTTCAGGGCGGCGATTGCCTGCATGACCATCGAAACCCTGGGCTTGACCTTGCTGTGGCTGGCGCCGTCCACCGGCGTCGCGCTGATCGGCGCCGGGCTGACAGGCTTTGGTTTGTCGCTGGTGTACCCGGCGCTGGGCGTAGAAGCCATCAAGCAAGTGCCCAACAGCAGCCGGGGCGCGGGGTTGAGCGCGTATGCAGTGTTCTTTGACCTGGCCCTGGCGATTGCCGGGCCGTTGATGGGGTTTGTGGCGTTGAACCTGGGTTACGGCTGGATCTTCTTCTGCGCTGCGCTGCTGTCGGTCACGGCATTGGCCGTGACTGTGCTGCTCAAGCGCCGCGCTTACTGATCTGCGGTCTGCAACCCGGCGCGGGTCGATTGACCCAGGGTGTGAATGAAGAAGCGCCCGGCCTCTGACACCAGGTCGCGGTGAATGCCCTCGCGGTCCACCCCGTCGGCATCGGTGCAGATCGCCGGCATGGCGGCCAGTTGGTCGCTGTCACACGGCGCCATGAACACGAAATGCCCTGCCCCGGCCAGCAGTTTGAAATCCGGAGGTTCCGGCAGTTTGCGCGCCAGGGCAGCGGCGTTTTTGTCCACGGCCACCAGCTTGTCGCCGTCGCCGCTGTAGAGCAGCACCGGCACGTGCACATCGGCCAGGGTGTGACGGCCGAACATCAGGCTCAGCGGCGCCATCAACATCAAGGCATGAATGCGCGGGTCGGCTTGCGGTTGCAGATCGTCACGGTCGACCACCAACTCGCCTTTGGTGGTGCAGGCGTCGCGGTCTTCCGGGCGCTCCTGGCAATAGCGGCGCAGGCGATCGAAATCGGGCTTGGCCCCCGCCAGGATCAGCGCGGTTTCGCCACCGGCCGAATAGCCGATCACCCCCACCTGATCCACGTTGACGAACGGCGACAGCATCGGGTCGCCCAAGGTGGCGGTGATGGCTTCGGAAATCTGGATCGGCCGCCCGTACAGGTTGCTTACCGTACCCAGGCGGCTGTGGTCCTTGTAGTTGTCGCCGGGATGCAGTACCGCCACCACCACAAACCCTTTTCGCGCCAGGGATGTGGCCAGGTCATGCAGGGCCAGCGGTGTACCGGTATTGCCATGGGACAGCATCAGCATCGGGAAGCGCCCGATGGCGACCTTGGAGTCTTCGGTAGCCGCGACGTGATAAGGACCCAGTTGGGTGGAGTGTTGATCGTCGGTGGACGGGTAGAACGCGATGGCCTTCATCGGCTGCAAGTCCAGCGGATCGAGGAACGTCATGCGATGGAAGCCCACACTCCAATGCGGGTGCGGCGCGGGGGCGGCGTGCACTGAAATCAGGCCACCGAGCAGGGAAAGTACCAAAACAGCACAAAGACGCATCATGAGGATGTCCACCTTTGCTGCATTAAAACCGGCATGTCTGTTTGAAAAGTCCATGGTTCAAGGTGCTCGTACCGGGTGGTAAACCCATGACTGCATAACCTGGGCCAAAGTAGAGACAGCGGGTAAACGAAAAAACTCCGTACTCCGGTCGTGTTCAGGTGACCAGAATACAGAGTTTAGGCGCCCGGCTTCAGATTGAAACCGAGGAAAGGCGAAATTTACACAAGCCTTACGCGGCGGCGAACAATTGTTCGCTGATGAGTACGTTGGCGTCGCTCAGGGCTTTGCTGCGCACTTCATCACCGTAGGCCAGGCCTTGGGCGCGGACGAATTCGATGTCGGTGATGCCCAGGAAACCAAACACCAGCTTCAAGTACTCTTCATGGCCGACGTTGCTCGGCTGGCCAGCGTGCAGACCACCGGCGGTGGACACGATGATCAGCTTCTTGCCACCGCACAAGCCTTCAGGGCCAGCTTCGGTGTAGCGGAAGGTCTGGCCGGCCACCGCGATGCGGTCGATCCAGGCCTTGAGTTGCGAAGGCACCGAGAAATTGTACATCGGTGCGCCGATCACCACGGCGTCAGCGCCGATGAATTCGGCCAGGGACGAAGCGCTCAGTTCAGCCTCGTGCTTTTGCACGGCATCGCGCAGTTCGGCAGCAGTGCCCAGGGCGCCCAAGGTCAGGCCGGAAAAGTGGCTGATACCTTCGTTTGCCAGGTCACGGTAAGTCACGCTCACACCTGGCTCTGCGGCTTGCCAGGCCTTGACCACGCCTGCGCTGAGCTGGCGGGAAGCCGAGTTGTCGCCGAGGATGCTGGAATCGATGTGCAACAGTTTCATGGGTGATCTCCAAGTGAGGATCGCCACTGGGCGATCAATTGAGGTTGATCCTACACATGAACCCAATAAACGATTAGACAGCTCAAATGCGACTGTTTGTCCTGCCAGCAGGACAATCCCATTTCCGCCCTGATCCAATCCCCCAGGTTTATTGCCCAATCCTCTGTGGTGCTGGATTTCACCCGCGCCACGCGGCATTCTCGCCGCAAATCCGCCAGCCACCGGGCCTGCCATGCACGCGAACTCCCCCGTCCTGACCAAGGGCCTGACCCTGCTGCTCGCCATCTGCTGCGGGTTTTCGGTCGCGACCATCTACTACAACCAGGCGATGCTGCCGCTGATCGCCACCAGCTTCGACGTGACCACCGCCCATGTCGGCCAGATCGCAATGCTCACCCAGCTCGGCTACGCCTGCGGCCTTTTGCTGTTTGTGCCGCTGGGCGACCGCATCAGCCGGCGCACCTTGATCCTGGCCGTGCTGTGCCTGAACTTCATCAGCCTGCTGGCCTCGGCCTCGGCGCCCTCGTTTACCTGGCTGCTGGTGGCGAGCGGGCTGCTGGGCCTGTCGGGGATCAGCGCCCAAGTGATCATCCCTGCCGCGTCCGACCTCAGCGAGCCAGCGCAAAAAGGCGCGGTCCTCGGCTTGATGGTCAGCGGCCTGTCTGCCGGTGGCCTGCTGGCCCGGACCGTCAGCGGCGTGGTCAGTGGCTGGCTGGGCTGGCGCGGCATGTTCGCCCTGGCGGCAGCCTTGGATGTGCTGCTGTTTATTGCGATCCTGACGCGCATGCCGGTGTCCATCTCTACCAGCAAGCTGGCCTACGGCGCCTTGCTCAAATCGCTGTGGGGCCTGGCCCGGCAGCACCCTACCCTGCGCCTGTCGGCCCTCAAGGCCGGCCTGGTGTTTGGCGCATTGAACGTGTTCTGGGGCTCGATGGCGGCGTTGCTGGCCTTGCCGCCCTATGGTTTCTCCAGTGCGCAGGCGGGATTGTTGGGGCTGTCGGCGATCGTCGGCATCCTCCTTGCCACCACCATCGGCCAACAGACCCGCCGCCACAGCCAACTGCTGGAATGGGTCGGCATCGGCACCGTGCTGGTGGCCTTTGCCCTGATCTACGCCTTCGGCCCGAGCGGCTGGTGGTGGCCGATCCTCATCGCGGCGACCTTCCTCGACCTCGGCAACCGGATCAACCAACTGGCCAACCAGACCCGCGTGCTGGCGCTGGAACCTTCGGCCACCAGCCGCCTGAACACTGTGTTCATGGTGGTCTACTTCATCGGCGGCGCCCTGGGCTCTGCGGCCGGCGCCTTTGCGTCACAGCATTACGGCTGGCAGGGTCAGGCGCTCACCGGCGCCGGGTTTGCCGGGCTCGCCCTGCTGATCACCCTGCTCAGTGGGATGACACGTAAATCGACGACGTCGTAGGCGCCGGCAGCGCATAGGTGCGCTTCATCCACTGGATCTCGTCCTGGGGCGTGCGCCCGAAGAAGCGCTTGAACTCGCGACTGAACTGCGAGGCGCTTTCATAACCGACCTTGGCACACGCAGTGGCGGCGGTGATGTCGTTGCGCAGCATTAACAAACGCGCCTGATGCAGGCGCGTGGACTTGAGGTACTGCATCGGCGACGTGTCGGTGACCGTGCGAAAATGCGCGTGAAAACTCGGCACACTCATCATCGCCTCGCCCGCCAGCGCCTCCACGTCCAGATGTTGGTGGTAGCACGCATGGATCTTGCGAATCGCCCGCGCCACCTTGCCGAACTGCCCCTGGCGATTGAGCGCGGCTCGCATTGAGCCGCCCTGCTCCCCGGTAAAAATCCGGTAGTAGATTTCGCGCATTAAGGTCGGCCCCAATATCTGCGCCTCCATCGGCACGCTCATCGCCTCCAGAAAGCGCAGCAATGACTCGCTGAGCCGCTCATCCATGGGCGAGGAATACATGCCCCGGGGCTTGGCCTGCGGGAGTTCGGGGAAGTTATCCAGCGCCAGCATCAACTCGGCCGCCAGGCTGAAGTCCAGCCGCAGGTACACCGCCAGCATCGGTTCCGCTTCGCTGGCCTCGGTTTCCATGGTGAACGGCACCGGCACCGACACCACCAGGTAATGCTGGGCGTCGTAGCGGTAGATCTCTTCGCCCAGGTAGCCGCTCTTGCGGCCCTGGCACACGATCACGATGCCCGGGTCGTACAGCACCGGCACGCGGTGCAGCGGCCGGTTGGAACGCAGGAAACGCACGTCATCCAATACGCTCAGGTTATAGCCTTCAACAGGCGCCAGGGCGCTAATCAGCTCGACAATTCTCTGTGTACGGCCCACGGCATCGGCTCCTCTGCAAAGCCACACAGTACTGCGCCAGAGGTGGCTGGCGCTACGCACTCATAGGAATAGGCAATCAGCACATTGGAATGGATATTCGCCCAAACAGCGCTTTTCCGTAGCCTGAAACAGCACTTTCAGCCCACGGAGATTCCCCCATGCTTATCGTCTACAACCCTGCAAACGGTGAAGAAATCGGCCGCGTAGCCAAACACTCTGCGACCGAGGTCAAGGCCGCCGTCGACCGCACCTGCGCCGCCTTCCCCGACTGGTCCGGCAAACTCGCCAAGGAGCGCAGTGACATCCTGCGCCGCTGGCACGACAGCGTGAAGGCCGACAAGGAAGCCTTCGCCGAACTGCTGTGCCGTGAAAATGGCAAATGCCTGACCGAAGCCCGTGGCGAGATCGACTACGGCCTGGGTTTCATCGAGTGGTACGCCGAAGAAGCCAAGCGCGTCTACGGCGACACTATCCCCACCCACGACCGTAACGCCCAGGTGATGGTCACCAAGGAAGCGGTCGGCCCGGTGGCGGCCATCACCCCATGGAACTTCCCGTTCATGATGATCACCCGCAAGGTCGCCACCGCCTTGGCCGCCGGTTGCACCATGGTGATCAAGCCGGCTGAAGACACGCCGCTGACCGCCCTCAAGCTGCTGGAATACGCGCGCAACGCCGGCATCGGCGAAGGCGTATTGGAAGTGGTAGTGGGCGACCCCAAGGAAATCGGCCCGATCCTCACCGGCGACCCGCGTATCCGCAAGATCACCTTCACCGGCTCCACCGCCGTGGGCAAATTGCTCGCCGCGCAATGCGCCGCCACCGTGAAGAAGATGACCCTGGAACTGGGCGGTAACGCGCCGTTTATCGTGTTCGAGGACGCCAACCTGGACGCCGCCGTACAAGGCTTGGTGAGCGCCAAGCTGCGTAACTCTGGCCAGGTGTGCATCTCACCCAACCGCATCTTTGTGCAGCAGAGCATCCTTGAGGCGTTCACCGAGCGCCTGAAGCAGGCGGTTGCCGCAATTGAAGTGGATCAGGGCCTGCGCGAAGGTTTTGTGGTCGGGCCTCTGGTCAATCAGCTGGGTTTTGACAAGGTGGTGCGCCTGGTGGAAGACGCCAGGGCTGCCGGCGCAACCGTACTCATGGGCGGCAAGCCTCACGCCAAGGGTGGCCTGTTCTACGCGCCGACTATCCTCACCGGCCTGGGGGATGACTCGCCGCTGGCCACCCAGGAGATCTTCGGCCCGGTGTTCGCCCTCTATGTCTTCAACGATGAAGAAGAAGTGATAGAACGCGCCAACAGCACCGAATTCGGCCTGGTGGCCTACGCCTACACCAGCGCCCTGGGCCGTTCGTTGCGCCTGTCTCGCCGGCTTGAAGCGGGCATGGTGATTCTGAACTCAGGCTCCGTGGGCACCGCCTCGATTCCGTTTGGCGGCATCAAGCAATCCGGGTATGGCCGCGAAGGCAGCTATTACGGGATCGAAGAGTACGTGCATGTGAAGTATGTGTTGATGGCCGGCATGTAGGGGCTGGATTTGCCCACGCCATACGCGGATAGTTCGTCCCATTGACAGGACAATAGGTTGACCATGCAAGACCTCAACGACCTCTACTATTTCGCCAAAGTCGTGGAAGCCGGTGGCTTCGCCGCTGCCGGCCGGCTGCTGGGCATTCCCAAGTCGCGGCTGTCGCGGCGCATTGCCGAGCTGGAAGAACGCCTGGGCGCCCGCCTGCTGCAACGTACCACCCGTCAACTCACCCTCACCGCCGTCGGCGAACGTTATTTGCGTCACTGCCAGGCGATGTTGCTGGAAGCGGAGATGGCCGACGAGGCCGTGGCCAGCATGTCCAGCGAGCCTCGGGGACGGTTGCGTGTCAGCTGCCCGGTGGGCATGGCCCAGCACATGTTGCCGGAGATGGTCGCGGGCTTTCTCGCCGCCCATCCGCTGGTGCAGCTGGAAATGACCCTGGTCAACCGCCGTGTCGACCTGGTTGCCGAAGGCATCGACGTGGCCCTGCGCGTGCGCGAGCTGGGCGATGAAGATCCGCTGTTGGTGACCAAGCGCCTGCGCCAGGCTCAGACCCTGCTGGTCGCCAGCCCCGCGTTTCTACAGGGGCGACAGATCAACACGTTGGAAGACCTCAAGCAACTGCCGGTGCTCGGTGCACTGGAGGCCGATCGCCTGGTCCACCTGCGCCTGATCGACCCCCAAGGCAATGCCGAGGACTTGTCGATGGAGGCGCGCCTGGGCATCGACGACTTTATCGTGCGCAAGGCCTGCGCCCTCAAGGGCCTGGGGTTTACCGTGCTGCCGATGATGTACTGCGAGGAAGAATTGGCCAGCGGCGCGTTGGTGCAACTGCTGCCCGAATGGTCGTCGCCGGGCGGCTGGTTGCAGGCGGTGTACCCGCATCGCCGTGGGGTGCTGCCGGCCATTCGCGCGTGGATCGATTACCTGGAAGAGGCCTTCAAGGGCTGTGGAGATCGCTTGTTATGAAGATGACTGAAGCCCAGGTCGCGGCGTTCTGCCTGAGTTTGCCCGGTGCGCGGGAGGACTATAAATGGGGCGGTGTGCGGGTGTTTTCGATTGCGGGCAACAAGATGTTTGCCTTGCAGAATCTGCGGGGGGAGTCGTTGGCGTTCAAGGTCGACAAGGCGTTGTTTCTTGGGCATATCGACCGGCCGGGGATTCATCCGGCGCCTTATTTGGCGCGGGCGCAGTGGGTGATCATGAATACGCCGTATCCGCTGGGGGCTGAGGAGTTGCGGGGGCTGTTGCAGCGGTCTCACCAGTTGGTGGTGGGTAAGTTGCCCAAGCGGGCGCAGGTGGGGTTGCGTCTGGAGTAAGGGGTCTGACAGCTTTCCAACTGTTGCCCTGCGATCAAAAATGTGGGAGCTGGCTTGCCTGCGATGGCGGCCTCACGGGGTACATATCCATTTCTTGGGTAACGGCGGCTTATGGTTCCGCTCTTACAGCGGCTCACTTTGGAAAAGCCGGAATGCCGGCCCAGCCCAAAGTAAGCAAAGGGTTCTTGCCCCAACACTCGGCACCTCGCCTAGGCTCGGTGTGCCCGTAATCCGACAGTGATTTGGGGGGCCGCCTAAGATCAAAGTCAAAAGCAAGAGCACAGCGGCCTGACAGCCGGCTTGAGTGGTGTAGAGCAAAAGCAAACACGGTCCACTGTAGGAGCCGGCTTGCCGGCGATGGCATCAACCGGGTATGCCTGATTCACCAAGGTGCCTGCATCGCCGGCAAGCCAGCTCCTACAAGAGCGGCTCGCTTCGCATCGTGGTTAGCGTTGGGTGTTTTGCCTAAAGGACTGACAGCAGCGTGCCGCCCAGGAACAGTTGGTCCAGCCAGAACACTTGGTGCAACAGCACGATCACCCAGAACAGGACTTGGTAAGACACTTTGCGGGTCTTGTGCCGGAAGACTTGCTGGGCGAGTAACGCGCCCGGCCAGCCGCCTGCCAGTTCGACGGCGTGCAGGATATTTTCCGGGGTGCGGCGGCCTTCGGTCTGGGCCTTGCGTTTGTCGTTCCAGTACATCAGGAACGCCACCACGCTGACCACGCCGTAGGCCGCGAGCGGGATCAGCGTTTCGCCGCGATACCAGAGCAAGGCCGAGCCCAGCAGCGGCACGGCGCACAGCAGCACGAAGATCAGCGCCTTGAGGCGTGGGTGCTGGATGTTCATGGCTTGACCGCGGTCCAGTCGATCCAGCCGAATTGCCAGGTCGCCAGGATCACCAGGCCGAAGGCGATGCGGTACCAGGCAAAGGCCGCGTAGCTGTGACTGGCGATGAACTTGAGCAAGGCCTTGACCGCGATCATCGCGAAGATGAACGAGGTGACAAAACCGATGGCGAACACCGGCAGGTCATCGGGCTGGAACAGGTGACGGTACTTGTAGCCCGAATACACGGCGGCACCGACCATGGTCGGCATGGCCAGGAAGAACGAGAACTCGGTGGCGGTCTTGCGCGACAGGCCGAACAGCAGGCCGCCAATGATGGTCGCGCCGGAACGCGAGGTGCCCGGGATCATCGCCAGGCACTGGGCAAAGCCCACCTTGATCGCGTCTTTCCAGGTGATGTCGTCCACGGTTTCGGCGTGCACCGCGTGCTGGCGGCGCTCGGCCCACAGCATGATCACGCCGCCGACGACCAGGGCTGCCGCCACGGTGATCGGGTTGAACAGGTAGTGCTTGATCAGGTCGGCAAAAATCACCCCCAGTACCACCGCCGGCAGTACCGCGATGATCAGGTTGACCGTGAAGCGCTGGGCATTGCGCTGGGTCGGCAAGCCGGTGACCACGTCGAAGATCTTGCGCCGGAATTCCCAGACCACGGCGAGGATCGCGCCCAGCTGGATGATGATATTGAACGCTTCGAAGCGTTCGCCGCCGAAGCCGATCAGGTCGGCGACGATGATCTGGTGGCCGGTGCTGGAGATCGGCAGGAACTCGGTCAGCCCTTCCACAACGCCCAAAATCAATGCCTGTATGGCGGTCCAAATGTCCATGTTTCTCCCAAAGGTCGTGCGTGTTTCTAATGATTCAAAGAGGCGAGCGCACCGAAGGCCCGGTGTTGATAGTCAACCCCGGCGTGCAAAAATTGCGTGAAAAATCAGGCAGTACTCAGGTTTTCCGATTGCAGGCCGAAAGCCTATCAGACAAGCCGGAAATGTCGATGCAGCACCCACAATTATAAAAAGCACGGAGTGACAGGACCATGAACAGTTTGCGCAGCATGTCGATCAGCCGTCGTCTCTGGCTGATCCTGATCGTCGCCGTGTTGATGCTGTTGACCCTGGGCCTGCTGATGCTCAAGCAGATCCACGGCGACCTCTACCAGGCCAAGCGCCAGCAGACCCAGCACGTGGTGCAGACGGCCAGCGGCGTCCTCGCCTATTACCAGAACCTTGAAAAAACCGGCGCGCTCACCCGCGAAGCCGCGCAGAAACAGGCGTTGAGCGCCGTGCGCGGCCTGCGCTACGACCACGACGACTACTTCTGGATCAACGACCTCACCCCCGTGATGATCATGCACGCCGCCAACCCCAAGCTGGACGGCCAGAACCTCTCGGCCATCCGCGACCCGGACGGGTTTGCGGTGTTCAACGAGTTCGTGATCCTGGCCAAGGCCAAGGGCGCCGGCATCGTCAACTATCGTTGGCCGAAGCCGGGTGCCGAAGCGCCGGTGGAGAAAACCTCGTACATCCAGCTGTTCGAACCCTGGGGCTGGATCATCGGTTCCGGTGTGTACGTGGACGACGTGCAGGCCGAGTTCAAGGGCCAGGTGTGGAAAGCCTCGCTGATTGGCCTGGGCATTGCGCTGGTCATGGCCTTGCTGGTGACAGTGATCGCCCGCAGCATCGTCAACCCGTTGCAGGCGGCGGTGAATGCCATGGGCAATATCGCCAGCGGCGAAAGCGACCTGACCCGCAGCCTGGACACCCACGGCAATGATGAGGTGACCCAGCTGTCCCGGCACTTCAACAGCTTCACCGCCAAGCTGCGCCAGGTGGTGGGCCAGTTGCAGGTGTGCGCCAACGCCCTCGGGCAGTCCTCCACCGAGCTGGGCACCAATGCCAGCCAGGCCCATGACCGCAGCCAGCAGCAGTCGCAGCAGATGGAACTGGTGGCCACCGCCATCAATGAAGTGACCTACGGTGTGCAGGACGTGGCGAAAAACGCCGAGCACGCCGCCAGCGAAATGCGTGACGCCCAGGCCCAGGCGCAGCAAGGCCAGGTGAACATCGACGGCAGCCTGCAGCAGATCGACCAGCTCTCGGGCACCATCAGCCAGGCCGTGGAGGTGATCCGCACCCTGTCCAGCGAAAGCACACAGATTGGCGGCGTGCTGGAAGTGATCCGCTCGATTGCCGACCAGACCAACCTGCTGGCCCTCAACGCCGCCATCGAAGCGGCACGCGCCGGCGAGCAAGGCCGGGGGTTTGCCGTGGTGGCCGATGAAGTGCGCCTGCTGGCCCAGCGCACGCAAAAGTCCACCGCCGAGATCCAGGTGATGATCGAGCGCCTGCAGGGCCACTCGGAAGCGGCGGTCAAGGTGATCAGCGACAGCCACAGCGCGTCGCAACTGACCATCGAACAAGCCGGCCAGGCCGGTGCCAGCCTCAATGCCATCGGCCAGGCGCTGCGCAACCTCAACGGCCTGAATGCCTCGATCGCCAGCGCCACCTTGCAGCAGGCCCATGTGGTTGAAGACATCAACCAGAACGTCACCCAGGCGGCAGGCCTGTCCCACAGCACCGCGTTGGCGGCAGAGCAATCGAGCGTCGCCAGCGCCCACCTGCGCGGTC
This sequence comes from Pseudomonas sp. GW821-FHT05H12, assembly GCF_059419385.1. Classification (NCBI taxonomy): domain Bacteria; kingdom Pseudomonadati; phylum Pseudomonadota; class Gammaproteobacteria; order Pseudomonadales; family Pseudomonadaceae; genus Pseudomonas; species Pseudomonas sp. GW821-FHT05H12. Next base: position 54,617 of record NZ_JBWKRS010000037.1, read on the forward strand.
TCAGCGAACAACTCGATGGCCTGTTGCGCCCATTCAAAATCTAACCCCGCCCCCTGTAGGAGCCGGCTTGCCGGCGATAGCGCTCTTGAAATGGCCACAAGACCCAAGGGCGAATCGCCGGCAAGCCGGCTCCTACAATGGACCATCTTTGGTTACAATCAGCGCCCTCTTCGTCTCCCCTAAGGAACCGCCATGTCCGGGCTTGAACTGTTCGCCGCCGCCCTGGGGGTGATCGCTGTCTGGCTGACGGTCAAACAGAACCCTTGGTGCTGGCCCATCGGCCTGGTGATGGTGCTGCTCTACACCTGGATATTCTTCGACGTAAAACTCTATTCCGACATGCTGCTGCAAGTGGTCTACGCCGCGCTGCAAGTGTACGGCTGGTGGCAGTGGACCCGCGCCGGCGAGGTCAAACAGGGTCGCCAGGTCACCAGCCTCGGCTGGCCGGCGATCATGACCAGCCTGGCCGTGGGTGCGGCCGGCAGCCTGTTGTTGGGCGCGGCCATGGCCCACTGGACCGACGCCGCCCAGCCCTGGCTCGACGCCGCCCTCACCGGCTTCAGCCTGGTCGCGCAGATGTGGATGGCGCAGAAGCGCGTGCAATGCTGGCCGTTGTGGATCGCGGTGGATGTGATTTTCGTTGGCCTGTTCCTCTACAAAGGCCTGTACCTCACGGCCGCGCTCTATGCGCTGTTCACCGTGATCGCCGTGCAGGGCTGGCGTGAATGGCGTGCCGACCCGGCGCTGCGCGCATGAAGGTGGTGGTACTGGCCGGCCCCGAGTCCAGCGGTAAAAGCTGGCTGGCGGCGGAACTGCAAGCGCATTTTGGCGGTGTGATGGTCGGCGAATACGTGCGCCACTTCATAGACCAACATCAGCGCGACACCACCCTGGCCGACATCCCCGCTATCGCCCACGGCCAACTGGCCTGGGAAGATGCCGCCCGCGCCAAACAGCCCGACCTGCTGATCCTCGACACGCACTTGCTGACCAACAAGCTGTGGAGCCAGACCCTGTTCGGCGACTACCCCGCCTGGCTCGACAGCGAACTGCTGGCACGGCACTACGACCTGCACCTGGTGCTGTCACCGGAGGACGTGGAGTGGACCGCCGACGGCCAGCGCTGCCAACCGGAACTGGCGGACCGCCAGGCGTTTTTCCAGGACAGCCTGGACTGGATCGAGCGGCACCAGCAGCCAGCGCTGGTCATTCGTGGCAGCTGGGAAGAACGCCGCGCCATCGCATTCCAAGCCGTTGAACAACTCCTTGCCGAGGTGCCTGCATGACTCACCCCCTGCGTATCGCCATCGTCGGCGGCGGCCCTGGCGGCCTGACCCTGGCGCGTATCCTCAGCCGTCACGGTGTAGCCGTCTGCGTATTCGAACGTGAAAGCGGGCCGCTGGAGCGCCCGCAAGGTGGCACACTGGATCTGCACGTGGAGTCCGGCCAGTTCGCGTTGCAACAAGCCGGCCTGGAAGACGCCTTCAAACGCATCGCCCGCTATGAAGACCAGGGATCACGGCTGATGGACCATCACGGCCAGCTGCTGTTTGAAGACCCGAATCCCGAGGCGGGAGACCGCCCGGAAGTCGACCGCACGCAGCTGCGCCAGATCCTGCTGGACTCCCTGCCCGAGGGTTGCGTGAAGTGGGGCGTGAGCATCAACCATGCCAGCCAGGGCGATGACCAACGCTGGACACTGCATCAAGGCGACCGCCATCACGGGCCTTTTGACTTGGTGGTGGGTGCCGACGGGGCCTGGTCGAAAATCCGCCCGTTGTTGTCGCCTTATCAGCCGCAGTACAGCGGGTTGACCTTTATTGAATTCAACATCGATGACGCCGACCTGAGGCACCCACTCGCCGCCCGCCTGGTCGGTCGCGGCACGCTGCAGGTGGCCGGCGAAGCCCGCTCGATCATCGTGCAACGCAACGCCAACGCGCACCTGCGCGGCTATGCGATCTTCCGCGTGCCTACGGATTGGGCGGCAAACACAATAGATTTGTCCCACGCGCCCTCGTTGAAAAGCCAATTCCGAGGTTGGCACCCAGACGTGCTGGCGCTGTTTGACGCCGCCAGCCCCACCCTGCTCGTCCGTCACATCCACGCCCTGCCCGTCGGCCATCGCTGGGCCCATCGGCCCGGGTTGACGTTGATCGGGGATGCGGCGCACTTGATGTCGCCGTTTGGTGGCGAAGGGGTGAATGCGGCGATGCTCGATGCTGCCGAACTGGCACAGCACCTGCTGGAGACACCTGACGGCTCGAAAGCCGTGCAGGCGTATGAAAACCACATGTTCGAACGGGTGATGCCGTCAGCCCAAGGCAGCGCCGAGGGCGCCGCCCTGCAGCTATCCCATGACAGCGTGGCGCTGTCCCTGGCCCACCTGCATCACCACCTCACGCCTCAGTAACCCAGGGACAAACCGGTGTTACGGCGCGGGTCATTCGCGCCGTAGAAACGGTTGTTGCCCACCGGCTTGCCACCCAGGGACGGTGCGCCCACCAGGATTGCAGCCAAGTGGTTGGCGTCCTGCGGGCCGGCGAACTTGTGGCCCCAGCTTTCGAGGATCTTCTGGGTGTCCGGGCTGACCGCAAAGGTTTCCAGGTTGGTGGTTTCAGGCATCCACTGCTGGTGGAATCGCGGCGCGTCCACGGCTTCCTGGATGTTCATCTTGTAGTCGATGACATTGAGGATGGTCAGCAAGGTCGCGGTGATAATGCGGCTGCCACCCGGCGTACCCACCACCATCACAGCCTTGCCGTCCTTGGTCACGATGGTCGGGCTCATCGACGACAATGGCGCCTTGCCCGGCGCAATGGCGTTGGCTTCGCCCTGGACCAGGCCGTACATGTTCGGTACGCCGACCTTGACGGTGAAGTCGTCCATTTCATCGTTGAGGATCACGCCGGTCTTGCTTGCCATCACGCCCGCACCGAACCAGTCGTTGAGGGTGTAGGTGACCGAGACCGCGTTGCCCCACTTGTCGACGATGGAATAGTGGGTGGTGTTGTTGCCTTCATGGGGCGACACGCCGGGCTTGATGGCTTGGGAGTCACCGGCCTTCTGCGGTTCGATAGCGGCGCGCAGCTTGGCGGCGTAGTCCTTGTCCAGCAGGTGGGCGATTGGGTTCTTCACGAAGTCCGGGTCGCCGAGGTAGCTGTTACGGTCCACGTAGGCGTGGCGCATCGCTTCGATCTGGTAGTGCAGGCCCTGGGCCGAGTGGTAGCCCAGGTCGGCCATCGGGTAGCCTTCGAGGATGTTCATGATCTGGCAGATCACCACGCCACCGGAGCTCGGAGGCGGCGCCGAAACCACGTGGTAGCCCCGGTAATCGCACTCGATAGGCGCCAACTCACGGGTCTTGTACTTGTCCAGGTCAGCCTGGGTGATGATGCCTTTGCCAGCCTGGCTGGAATCCACCAGCGCCTTCGCTACCCAGCCTTTATAGAAACCATCGGTGCCCTTGGCGGAGATTTCCTTGAGGGTCTTGGCCAGGTCTTTCTGCACCAGTTTCTGGCCCACCTGCATCGGTTGGCCGTTGTGCAGGAAGATGGCGCGCATGTCCTTGTCTTTTTCGAACTCGCCGGTGGCGGTGTGCAGCAGGTCGATATCACCCTGCTCCAGGGCGAAGCCGTTTTCCGCCAGCTTGATCGCCGGGGCAATCACCTGGGCGCGCTTGAGGGTGCCGTATTTGCTCAGGGCCAGTTCCATGCCGGAGACGGTGCCAGGCACGCCCACGGCCAAATGGCCCTTGGCGCTCAGGCCGTCGATGACCTTGCCGTCCTTGTCCAGGTACATGTCGGCAGTCGCCGCCAGCGGGGCTTTTTCGCGGAAGTCGAGGAAGGTCTTGCGCCCGTCGGCCAGTTGCACGGTCATGAACCCGCCACCGCCCAGGTTACCCGCCGCCGGATACACCACGGCCAGCGCATAGCCCACGGCGACGGCCGCATCCACCGCGTTGCCGCCGGCCTTGAGCACATCCACACCCACATGAGTGGCCAAATGCTGGGCGGTCACCACCATGCCATTTTCACCGGCCACCGGGGCCTGGGAAGCGGCCTGTACACCGCTGACCGTCAACACCAGGGCAGTGGCAATCAAGGTACGGCTGAAGGGTTGGTATTTCATCCATGGCTACTCTATTTATTGAGGTGCACCAAAATAGCCCGTTCAGGATCCAATCCCCAGTGCAATGGCGTTTTTATTACAGAACTTGTCGGTCACAGAACGGCCGAAAAAATGCCCATGCTATATTTCGCGCCCTGACTGTCGCGCAAGGCGCTCCCCATGGTGATCAAGAAGACCGGCATTCGTGCCCAACAGGCGGACCAGACACGTGCACGCATCCTGCAGGCGGCGGTCAAGGTGTTCGCCTGCGACGGTTATTCCGGTGGCCGGGTCGACAGCATTTCCAAGGCAGCCGACTCCAACGACCGCATGCTCTATTACTATTTCGGCAGCAAGGAACACCTGTTCGTCTGCGTGCTGGAACACATCTACGAGCAGTTCAACAAAGCCGAAAGCAAGCTCAAGCTCGACCTCAATGCGCCGGTGCAGGCCTTGCGTGATCTGGTGGGGTTCATCTGGAACTACTACGTCAAGCACCCGGAATTCGTGGCGATCCTGAGCATCGAGAACCTGCACCAGGGCAAGCATGCGCAGCAGTCCGGCGAGATGCGCCGGTTGTCGGGCGAAGCGGTTGGCGTATTACGGCCGATCATCGAGGCTGGGCAGGCGCAAGGTGTATTTCGCCAGGACGTGGACCTCAAGCACGTGTATTTGATGATTGCCTCGCTCTGCTACTTCTATAACTCCAACCGCCATACCCTCAGCTCATTTCTCGGCGAAGACCTGACGGACAAGGGGCAGCAGCAGGATTGGCTGGCCTTCATCACCGACCTCGTCCTGCGCGGCGTCACCCCCAGTCCACTGTAGAAACCGAATCAAACTGTGGGAGCTGGGGTGGGGGGGGGGGGGGGGGGGGGGGGGGGGGGGGGGGGGGGGGGGGGGGGGGGGGGGGGG
>NZ_JBWKRS010000038.1:0-58646 GCF_059419385.1 Pseudomonas sp. GW821-FHT05H12
CCACCCCCCCCCCCCCCCCCCCCCCCCCCCCCCCCCCCCCCCCCCCCCCTCCCCTCCCCCCCCCCCCCCCCCCCCCCCCCCCCCCCCCCCCGGGCTCCTACAGGTGGTGGACCAATCGTTCCCACGGTCCGCGTGGTAACGAGATGTGGTCGCCTACGGGTTTTCCAGGTCATGCCCCAACGACTGGATAAACAACGAAAACAGCTCCGGCTGTGACGAAATATCCAGCTTCGCGTACAAATGCCGACGGTGCACTTTCACCGTATCCGGCGAGATATTCAGGCGTTCGGCCATGGCCTTGGACGAAAACCCGCGCAGCACCAGCCGCGCCACTTCCAGTTCGCGCTCCGACAACACGCCACAGCCGAAATGACTCAATGCATCGCGGATCTGGCTGTCCATCGCCGCAGGGCGTTGGGTGCTTTGCTGCCAATGCTGCTGCATCAACGGCAATACCCAATTCGCCACCGTGGTCATCAGCCCGGTCTCTTCCGCGCTGAAGCGCCGCTGCATGCCCAATGACAATGACAAGGTACCCGCACCCGGCAGTTGCAGGATGAACTGCACCTCGTCTTCCAGCACGTTGTCGTGGAAATAATTGAGGAAGTACTCGCTCTGGCGGAAGTGGTCCGGTGCGACTTCCTCCAGGCGGTACACGCCGCTGGCATAGCCCTCGCGACAGGCCTGGAAAAACGGGTCGAGCAAATACAGGCCATTGAGGTACACCAGCATCGACGCCGGTTTGCTGCTCGGCTGGGCGTCGTACTCTTCCAGGGCCTGGGGCGGGCCGTCGACCGGGTAGAAAATCGCCAGGGCGTTATCGAACGGCAGGCAGTGGTGCAACAACAGCACCAGCTGTTTCCAGAACCGCTCGCTGCCGATGTGCGCGACGGTGCGCCCCAAACCGGCATGCAGGCCGACTTCTTGAAACAGGCTCATGTAACAGGCTCCCGCCAACCCAAAGATCGGCCAAGGGTTCGGCTTTTGCCGGGTGGCGTCAAGGGGAGTACGCCAATAGGGGAATTGGCTGGCATGAACACCCTGTTTAAGGTTGCCATCATTCAGCGGGAAACATATCCCGCGACATTCAGACGTTTCGTTTCTGCCTCACACCAAAAACAACGACAGAGGATAACGATATGAGCACTTCCCCCACGCCAGACGGCGTGCTGAAACCCACCTTGAGTGTTTTCGACGTGGTCGCCATTACCGTTTCGGCGGTGACCCCGGCCAGTTCCGTATTCGTGATCGCGCCCTTTGCCATCCAGCAGGCCGGCAGCGGTGTGTTCCTGGCCTTTGTGATGGCCGCCGTGCTCGCGCTGATGTTTGCCTTTTGCTACGCGGAGCTGGGCCGCGCCCATAACAGCGCGGGCGGTGAATACGTATACGCCAAGCGGGTGTTTGGCGGCATGGCCGGGTATGCGACGTTTTTGACGGTGCTGGTGATGCTGTTGTTTATCCCGCCGGTGTTGGCCACCGGGGCGGCGACTTACTTGAACAACGCCCTGGGCACAAAATTCGATTCACAAACCGTCGCCCTGGTCATCGTGGTGTGCAGTTACGCCCTGGGCATCCTCAATATCAAGCTCAACGCCTGGATCACCGGCACCTGCCTGTTGCTCGAAGTCGCTGCGCTGCTGGTGATCGTGTTTCTCGGTTTCGGCAACCCGGTGCAGCCGGCCAGCGTGTTGTTCCAGCCACAGATCGTCGAAAACGGCGTGCTGCACCTCGCGCCCTGGGCCTTGGTCATCGGCGCCGTGGGCATCGGCCTGTTCTCGTTCAATGGCTACGGCCCGGCCGTGCTGCTGGCCGAAGACATGAAATGTGGCGGCAAAGGCGTGCACAAAGCCGTGTTGTGGTCGTTGGGGCTGGTGGTGGTGATCGAACTGGTGCCGATCACCGCGCTGCTGATCGGCGCGCCGTCCCTGAGTGCGATGATCAGCAGCCCCGACCCCATCGGCTACCTGCTGACCAGTCACGGCAATGAAACCCTGTCACGCCTGGTCAGCGCCGGGATCTTCCTGTCGGTGTTCAACGCGATTGTCGCCATCGTCATCCAGATCGGCCGCGTGGTGTTCAGCAGTGGCCGCGATGCGCTGTGGACGCCAGGCATCAACAAGCTGTTTACCCGTATTCACCCGCGCTGGGATTCGCCGTGGTTGGCTACGCTGTTCCTGGCGATCCCGTCGGCACTGTTGAGTTTCAGCTCCAACCTGGCGGACCTCACCTCGTTCAGCGTATTGCTGATCATGCTGGTGTACCTGGTGGTGGCGTTGAGCGCCTTGATGAGCCGGGTATTGCTGCGCGATCGCGAGCATCCCTATCGCATGCCGCTGTGGCCGGTTCCCGCGTTGCTGGCGGTGCTGGGCGCAGGCTACCTGCTGGTGACCCTGGTCGCGGCGGCGTCGGTACGCGACATCATGATTATCATCGGCTTGCTGGCCCTGTCGGTGATTCTGTATTGCATCAGTGGCCGGTTGAGTCCGGCGTTCCAGAAATTGTAAGGAGTGGTTATGCGTGCACGTCAATTGGGCATCACCTTGGGGCTGGGCATGCCTGGCGAATTGAATGCCATCACCGATGTTCCGGGGGTGCGAGTCGGTCACACCACGCTCAAGACCCGTGTCGACGGCAAACAGGTGCGCACCGGGGTGACAGTGGTGCAGCCGCGTGCCGGAGAGGCGCGGCTGCAACCCTGTTTTGCCGGGTACCACGTGCTCAATGGCAACGGCGATGCCACGGGCCTGGAGTGGATCAGCGAAGCCGGCCTGTTGACCACGCCGCTGGCTATCACCAACACCCACAGCATCGGCATCGTGCGCGACACCCTGATCGCCCTAGAGCGTGAGCGCCTGGCGGACCCGGCGGTGTACTGGTGCATGCCGGTGGTGATGGAAACCTACGACGGCCTGCTCAATGACATCTGGGGCCAGCACGTCAAACCCGAGCATGTGCGCCAAGCCCTGGAAAGCGCCGAAGGCGGCCCGGTGCAAGAAGGCGCGGTGGGCGGTGGCACCGGCATGATCTGCCACGAATTCAAGGGCGGCATCGGCACGGCATCGCGGCGCCTGACGACCGAGCAGGGCGGCTGGACCGTCGGCGTGCTGGTGCAGGCCAACCATGGCAAGCGCCAGGAGCTGCGGGTGGACGGCTACCCGGTGGGGCGCAGGTTGATGGACATCCCGTCACCGTTCGCGGAGCGTGGCACGCCGGGCATGGGCTCGATTGTGGTGATCATCGCCACTGACGCACCGTTGCTGCCTCACCAATGCAAGCGCCTGGCCCAGCGCGCGTCCATCGGCATTGCGCGCACGGGTGGCGGCACCGAGGATTCCAGTGGCGACCTGTTCCTGGCGTTTGCCACCGGCAACACGGCATTGCCGCCTGCCGATTACGGGCGCAAGGATTTGCCCCTGAGTACCGAACTGCAGATGGTCAACAACGACCATATCTCCCCGCTGTTCAGCGCCGCCGCCGAGGCTGTGGAGGAGGCGATCATCAATGCCGTCCTGGCCGGGGAAGACATGCTCACTGACGACGGTGCGACAGTGCCGGGCTTGAAAGCCGAGACTTTATTAGAGGCATTGCGCACAACGGGCTGGAGTGTGTCCCGGTAATAGGGGGCAACTCTCATTATTATGATAACTAGTGGCTCTTTAATGTTGCCAATGACACCGTGACAATATATTGGATCCATTAATTAACGCCGCTATTAGAGTGGCGCGGCTTTAGCGGTATTTAATATTTAAATAAGGGGTGGATGTTTTTTGTCGGACAAAATCAAGTGCGCCCAGCAAATACTGGATTTGAATTGCGAGAGGTATTAGTTGGCCAGTTTTTTAAGCCGGAAATAGATGTAGACGAATGATTTCAAGTTGTGTCAGTTTTCTTACGCCTTCAAAAGAGGCGAGTGATAGGACGATCTCGCCCGCGGGGTTCCTATCGAACAAAGACTGATGCACTTGCAAACAAGGAAGTACGTTTATGTCAAAAGTAAAAGACAAAGCTATTGTATCTGCCGCGCAAGCCAGCACCGCGTACTCGCAAATCGATAGCTTCAGCCATCTGTATGACCGTGGCGGTAACCTCACGGTCAATGGCAAACCGTCCTACTCCGTGGACCAGGCAGCCACCCAGCTGCTGCGGGACGGCGCCGCGTACCGTGACGTTGATGGCAACGGCAAGATCGATCTGACCTATACCTTCCTCACCTCGGCCTCCTCGAGCACCATGAACAAACATGGCATCTCCGGGTTCAGCCAGTTCAACGCTCAGCAGAAAGCACAGGCCGCACTGGCCATGCAATCCTGGTCGGACGTGGCCAACGTGACTTTCACCGAGAAGGCCACCGGCGGCGACGCACATATGACTTTCGGCAACTACAGCGGTGGCCAGGACGGCGCAGCCGCCTTCGCTTACCTGCCCGGCACCGGCGCAGGCTATGACGGCACTTCGTGGTACCTGACCAACAGCAGCTACACGCCGAACAAGACGCCGGACCTCAACAACTACGGCCGGCAGACCCTGACCCACGAAATCGGCCACACCCTGGGCCTGGCCCACCCTGGCGACTACAACGCCGGGAACGGCAACCCGACCTACAACGACGCGACCTATGGACAGGACACGCGCGGCTACAGCGTCATGAGTTACTGGAGCGAGAGCAACACCAACCAGAACTTCAGCAAAGGCGGCGTAGAGGCTTACGCTTCGGGCCCGCTGATCGACGACATCGCCGCGATCCAGAAGCTCTACGGCGCCAACTACAGCACCCGCGCCGGTGACACCACCTACGGGTTCAACTCCAACACCGGGCGTGATTTCTACAGCGCTACGTCCAACGCCGACAAGCTGGTGTTCTCGGTTTGGGACGGCGGTGGCAACGACACCCTGGACTTCTCCGGTTTCACCCAGAACCAGAAGATCAACCTCAATGAGGCCTCGTTCTCCGACGTTGGCGGCCTGGTGGGCAACGTGTCCATCGCCAAGGGCGTCACCATCGAGAACGCCTTCGGCGGTTCGGGCAATGACCTGATCATCGGCAACAATGCGGCGAACGTCATCAAGGGCGGCGCCGGCAACGACATCATCTATGGCGGTGGCGGTGCGGACCAACTGTGGGGCGGTGCCGGCAACGACACCTTCGTCTACGGGGCCAGCTCGGACTCCAAGCCTGGGGCGTCGGACAAGATCTTTGACTTCACCTCGGGTTCGGACAAGATCGACCTGTCCGGCATTACCAAAGGTGCAGGCCTGACCTTCGTCAATGCGTTTACCGGGCACGCAGGGGATGCTGTACTGACCTACGCGGCAGGTACCAACCTGGGTACATTGGCAGTCGACTTCTCGGGTCACGGTGTGGCGGATTTCCTCGTCACCACCGTCGGCCAGGCAGCCGTCAGCGATATCGTGGCGTGATGTAAAGCGCGCGGCGCCTCGGCGCCGCGCACTGGGAAGGAGCTGGAAATGCCACGTTTTTCTCATTTGATCGCCTGTGTTTCACAGGTGTTGTTCGTGTCGGCAGGAGCCCACGCAATGGCGAGCAGTCTCGTTTTACCCACCACCGCGCAATTGGCCGGGCACTGGGCGTTGAAGCAGCAGGACCAGGTCTGTGCCCTTGACCTCTTGGAGCAGGCCAACGCCCTGGGCGGCGATGTGGCCTGTGCAACCCAATGGCTGGGCGACAAGCCCCTGAGCTGGTCACCGACGCCGGATGGGATCTGGCTGATGAATGCCGAAGGCACCGGCATTACCCATTTGAACCGCCAGAAAGAAGGCGAATACCAAGGGCGCACTCCGTCGGGCACCCTCCTGATATTGCAGCGCACGCCTTAGTTGTTCGTTATAAACATATAACTTGATTTTATTAGTTGGCTGTCCCCTGTTTCGGGGGTGGGCAACTATTGCGCGCAATTAGGTTCAAGGAAGATCAAAACATATGGCCAAGCCCCATGCCGTTGCGCCCTTGTTCAAGGCGCTGGGTGAATACAAGAGCATTTTGATCAGCATTGGCTGTTTCACCGCATTGATTAACCTGTTGATGCTGGTACCGTCGATTTACATGCTGCAAGTGTATGACCGCGTACTGTCCTCCCAGAATGAAACCACCCTGGTGATGTTGACGTTGATGGTCGTGGGCTTCTTTGCCTTTATTGGCACCCTGGAAGTCATCCGCAGTTTTATCGTGATCCGTATCGGCAGCCAGTTGGAGCGGCGTTTCAACTTGCGCGTCTACAAAGCCGCGTTCGAGCGCAACCTGCAACGCGGCCAGGGGCATGCCGGGCAATCCCTGGGCGACCTGACCCACTTGCGCCAGTTCATCACCGGGCCTGCGCTGTTCGCGTTCTTCGACGCGCCGTGGTTTCCCATCTACCTGTTCGTGATTTTCCTGTTCAACGTGTGGCTGGGCGTATTGGCCACGGCGGGCGCCGTGCTGCTGATCGGCCTGGCGTGCCTCAATGAATACATGACCAAGAAACCGTTGGGGGAGGCCAGTGGCTTCTCCCAGCAGTCCACGCAACTGGCCACCAGCCATTTGCACAACGCCGAGACGATCCAGGCCATGGGCATGCTCGGTGCGTTGCGCAAACGCTGGTTTGCCGTGCATTCGCAATTCCTCGGCTTGCAGAACCGGGCCAGCGATACCGGCTCGGTGATCACCTCGCTGAGCAAATCCTTGCGCCTGTGCCTGCAATCGTTGGTGCTTGGCCTGGGCGCGCTGCTGGTAATCAAGGGCGACATGACCGCCGGGATGATGATCGCCGGTTCGATCCTGATGGGGCGCGTGCTCAGCCCCATCGACCAGTTGATCGCGGTGTGGAAGCAATGGAGTTCGGCAAAGCTGGCCTACCAGCGCCTGGATGACCTGTTGCGCGAGTTTCCCCCGGAAGGTGAACAGATGGCGTTGCCGGCGCCCAAGGGGCAGGTGAGTTTCGAGCAGGTCAGTGCCGGGCCGCCCGGGCGGCGCGTGGCGACCTTGCAGCAAGTCAGCTTCAACTTGGGGGCCGGTGAAGTGCTGGGTGTGCTCGGCGCCTCGGGTTCGGGCAAGTCCACCCTGGCCCGCGTGTTGGTAGGTGTGTGGCCGACCCTGGCGGGCATCGTGCGCCTGGACGGTGCCGACATCCACCGTTGGGACCGTGACGACCTCGGCCCGCACATTGGTTACTTGCCCCAGGACATCGAACTGTTCAGCGGCAGCATCGCCGACAACATTGCGCGCTTTCGCGACGCCGACCCCGAGCAGGTGGTCAAGGCGGCTCAACAAGCCGGGGTACATGAGCTGATCCTGCGCTTGCCCCAGGGCTACGACACCGTGTTGGGGGACAACGGTGGCGGCCTGTCGGGCGGCCAGAAACAACGGGTGGCACTCGCCCGCGCGTTGTACGGCGCGCCGCGCCTGATCGTGCTGGACGAGCCCAATTCCAACCTCGACACCGTCGGTGAAGCCGCCCTGGCCAGCGCAATCGTGCAGATGAAAGCCCAGGGCAGCAGCGTGGTGCTGGTCACCCACCGTTCTTCGGCGTTGGCCCAGGCCGACAAGTTGCTGGTGCTTAACGAAGGGCGCCTGCAGGTGTTCGGGCCAAGCCAGGAGGTGCTGCGCGCCTTGTCCGGCCAGCAGGAACAGCCACGGGAAAAGGCCGGTGTGAGCCTCAGCCGTCAGTATCAAGCCGCAAGGAACCCAGGCGCATGAGCAGCCTTACTGTTGAACCGCGTTTTGAACAACGCGACGCACGCTTTTTTGTCCGCATGGGCTGGCTGCTGACCGTGGTCGGCGCTGGTGGCTTCTTCTTGTGGGCCAGCCTGGCGCCGCTGGACCAGGGCATTCCGGTGCAGGGCACGGTGGTGGTATCGGGCAAGCGCAAGGCCGTGCAAACCCTCAGCCCTGGCGTGGTCAGCCGGATCCTGGTGCGCGAAGGCGAAGCGGTGAAGCAGGGCCAGCCGCTGTTCCGGCTCGACCAGACCCAGAACCAGGCCGACGTGCAATCGCTGCAGGCCCAGTACCGCATGGCCTGGGCCAGCGTCGCCCGCTGGCAGAGCGAGCGCGACAACCGTGCCAGCATTACCTTTCCCCCTGAGTTGAGCAGCGACCCCGACCCGGCGCTGGCGCTGGTGCTGGAAGGCCAACGTCAACTGTTCAGCAGTCGCCGCGAGGCGTTTGCCCGCGAGCAGGCCGGCATTCGCGCAAACATCGACGGTGCCACTGCGCAACTGGGCGGCATGCGCCGTGCGCGCAGCGACCTGACCGCCCAGGCCCAATCCCTGCGCGATCAACTGAGCAACCTGCAACCTTTGGCCGACAACGGCTACATCCCGCGCAACCGCTTGATGGAATACCAGCGCCAGCTGTCCCAGGTGCAACAGGACCTGGCGCAGAACACCGGCGAAAGCGGCCGCGTGGAGCAGGGCATTCTTGAGTCGCGCCTCAAGCTGCAGCAACACAGCGAGGAGTACCAGAAGGAAGTGCGCAGCCAACTGGCCGACGCGCAATTGCGCAGCCTGACCCTGGAGCAGCAACTGACCTCGGCCGGCTTCGACCTGCAATACAGCGAGATCAATGCACCGGCCGACGGCATCACGGTCAACCTGGGTGTGCACACCGAAGGCGCCGTGGTGCGCGCCGGCGAAACCTTGCTGGAAATCGTGCCCCAGGGCACGCGCCTGGAAGTGGAAGGGCATTTGCCGGTGCACCTGGTGGACAAGGTGGGCACCCACTTGCCCGTGGACATTCTGTTCACCGCCTTCAACCAGAGCCGTACACCGCGCGTGCCGGGGGAGGTGAGCCTGATCTCTGCCGACCAGATGCTCGATGAAAAAACCGGCGCGCCGTACTACGTGCTGCGCACCACGGTCAGCGAGGCGGCGCTGGAGAAACTCCACGGCCTGGTGATCAAGCCGGGCATGCCCGCCGAGATGTTTGTGCGCACCGGCGAACGTTCGCTGCTCAATTACCTGTTCAAGCCGCTGCTCGATCGCGCCGGTTCTGCGTTGACCGAGGAATGAGCATGAAGCCTGTGTTCTTCGCCTTACTGCTTCTGTGCTCCAGCGCCGAGGCGGCCATGGGGCCGTTCGATGTATACGAGCAAGCCTTGCGCAACGACCCGGTGTTCCTTGGTGCCATCAAGGAGCGCGATGCCGGCCTGGAAAACCGCACCATCGGCCGGGCCGGCCTGCTGCCCAAGCTGTCCTACAACTACAACAAAGGTCGCAACAACTCCCAGGCCACCTTGCCCGACGGGCGCGGCGGCAATTACCACGATGACCGCAACTACAGCAGCTACGGGTCCACGTTCAGCCTGCAGCAGCCGTTGTTCGACTACGAAGCCTATGCCAACTACCGCAAGGGCGTGGCCCAGGCGCTGTTTGCCGACGAGAGCTTTCGCGACAAGAGCCAGGCGCTCTTGGTGCGAGTGCTGACCTATTACACCCAGGCGCTGTTTGCCCAGGACCAGATCGACATCGCCCGCGCCAAGAAGAAGGCCTTCGAGCAGCAGTTCCAGCAGAACCGTCACCTGTTCGAGCAGGGCGAGGGCACCCGCACCGACATTCTGGAAGCAGAGTCACGCTATGAGCTGGCCACCGCCGAAGAAATCCAGGCCCTGGACGAACAGGATGCGTCGCTGCGAGAACTGGGCGCGTTGATCGGTGTGCAAAGCGTGAATATCCAGGACCTGGCGCCGCTCAACCCGAGCTTCGCCGCGTTCGCCCTGGCACCGGCCAACTACGACAGCTGGCACGAGCTGGCGCTCAGCAATAACCCGACGCTGGCCTCCCAGCGCCAAGCGGTGGAGGTGGCACATTACGAGGTGGAGCGTAACCGCGCTGGGCATTTGCCCAAGATCACTGCGTATGCCAGCTCACGCCAGCAGGAATCCGACAGCGGCAACACCTACAACCAACGCTACGACACCAACACCATCGGCGTGGAAGTCAGCATGCCGTTGTATGCCGGTGGCGGCGTTTCCGCTTCGACGCGCCAGGCCAGCCGTGCCATGGAGCAGGCCGAGTACGAGCTGGAAGGCAAGACCCGCGAAACCCTGATCGAACTGCGCCGCCAGTTCAGCGCCTGCTTGTCGGGTGTGAGCAAGTTGCGCGCCTATCAGAAGGCCCTGGCCTCCGCCGAAGCACTGGTGGTGTCGACCAAACAAAGCATCCTCGGTGGCGAGCGAGTCAACCTCGATGCGTTGAACGCCGAACAGCAGCTCTACAGCACCCGTCGCGACCTGGCCCAGGCCCGTTACGACTACCTGATGGCCTGGACCAAATTGCATTACTACGCCGGCAACTTGCGCGACACCGACCTGGCCAAGGTGGACGAAGCCTTCGGCCATTGATGTTCCGTAGGAGCCGGCTTGCCGGCGATAGGGTGTCCCGCACGCCGTAATCGCCAGCAAGCCGGCGCCCACAGTGGGGTTTGTACAACAACAAAAAGAGGCGCTGCGATGGGAATCTTCGACTATAAAAACCTCGGCTCCGAGGGCTCCAAAGCGTTGTTTGCCGATGCCATGGCGATCACGCTGTATTCCTACCACAACCTGGATAACGGATTTGCCGTGGGCTACCAGCACAACGGCCTGGGGCTCGGCTTGCCGGCCACCTTGGTCGGTGCGCTGCTGGGCAGTACCGATTCCCAGGGGGTGATCCCGGGCATTCCCTGGAACCCGGACTCGGAAAAAGCTGCGTTGGAAGCCGTGCAAAAAGCCGGTTGGACGCCGATCAGTGCGAGCACCCTGGGTTACACCGGCAAGGTGGATGCGCGAGGCACGTTCTTCGGTGAAAAGGCTGGCTACACCACCGCGCAAGTCGAAGTGCTGGGCAAGTACGATGACGCCGGCAAGCTGCTGGAAATCGGCATCGGCTTTCGTGGCACCTCGGGCCCACGGGAAACCTTGATCAGCGATTCCATCGGTGACCTGGTCAGTGACCTGCTGGCGGCGCTGGGGCCCAAGGATTACGCCAAGAACTACAGCGGCGAGGCGTTTGGCAACTTGCTCAAGAACGTCGCTGACTATGCCAGCGCCCACGGCCTGAGCGGCAAGGACGTAGTCGTCAGCGGCCACAGCCTGGGCGGTTTGGCCGTCAACAGCATGGCCGACTTGAGCAACAACAAGTGGTCGGGGTTCTACAAGGACGCCAACTACGTTGCCTATGCGTCGCCGACCCAGAGTGCCGGGGACAAGGTGCTCAATATCGGTTATGAAAACGACCCGGTGTTCCGTGCGCTGGATGGCTCATCGTTCAACCTGTCGTCGCTGGGCGTGCACGACACACCCCACGAGTCGACCACCGACAACATCGTCAGCTTCAACGACCATTACGCGTCGACCTTGTGGAATGTGCTGCCGTTTTCCATCGTCAACCTGCCCACCTGGATTTCCCATTTGCCCACCGGTTACGGCGATGGCATGACGCGTATTGTGGAGTCCGGGTTCTACGACCAGATGACCCGCGATTCCACGGTGATCGTCGCCAACCTGTCCGATCCGGCGCGGGCCAACACCTGGGTGCAGGATCTCAACCGCAACGCCGAGCCCCATAAGGGCAATACCTTCATCATCGGCAGCGACGGCAATGACCTGATCCAGGGCGGCAAGGGCGCTGACTTCATCGAAGGCGGCAGGGGCAACGACACGATCCGCGACAACAGCGGCCACAACACCTTCCTGTTCAGCGGGCACTTTGGCAACGACCGCATCATCGGCTACCAGCCCACCGACAAGCTGGTGTTCAAGGACGTGCAAGGCAGCACCGACCTGCGAGACCACGCCAAGGTGGTCGGCGCGGATACGGTGCTCACCTTTGGTAACGACTCGGTCACCCTGGTAGGCGTGGGTCACGGGGGCCTGTGGTCTGACGGCGTGGTGATCGGCTGATCAACGCCAGTGCTGCCCCCGCCAGCCGCCACCCCAATAGGGCCGGTGGGGGTAGCCATAGCCATAGCCGTAGCCGTAATAGTGATGCGGGTAGTAATAGGGCCGTGGGCCGTAACCCCAATGGCCGTAGTAGACCGGTGGTGGCGGTTGCTGCACCACGATTACCCGGGGAGGTTGGCGGATGATGATGGTGTCGGCAAACGCCGGCGCGCTGGCCAGGGCCGCCAGGGTCAGGGGAATGAGTAAAAGAGCGCGTACCGTTCGGGACATGAGTGCCATGGCCGTCGTTCCTCCGTTTTGCCGCCTTCGACGTTGAAGGGGCTTACCGGTTAAACGTGGGGAGAGGGGCAAATCCTTCGGTAAATAAATCTTCACTGATCAGTGGTAAATGCACCGACGGATAACCCGGGGCTCACACGTTCAATGACTACCTGCGAGAGGTTTCGCGCGTCATGTGTGAGGAATTGAGCATGTCCCGACTTCGATTGTTACTCTGCGCCGTGGTGTTGTTGGGGGTGGGCGGGTGTGCGGTGTACCCGGCTTATCCGGGGCCATGCTGCTACCGGCCGTACTACCACTCCTACTACTACCATCCCTACTATCACCCGTATTACCACCCGTACTACCGGTATTGATCGAGATGCGCTTCAACAAAAAGCCCCGCAGATGCGGGGCTTTTTCATGTTCAGTTTTCCTTGCGGACGGTGGCGACGTCGGACGCCTTGACCCGCACGTGCTTGCCGGCGATGTCGATGAACTCATAGAAACCGTCAGCGGTGTTTGTCTTGGGCAAATCCTTGGTCAGGTACTGCGTACCGTTTTGCAGCGTCACGACGGTTTGCGTTGCGCAACCGGCCAAAACCAGAAAAGTGAGTGCAACCAGCGGCAGACCCAAATTCTTCATGCTCATAACCCTACCTTTAACCTTGAAGAGACCCGCACCAGAGGGCCGCGGGCAACAAATGTTACGCGATCAATGCTTGTATCTGATCACTTTAAAACTAAAAGTTGCGCGCGCCACTTATCTATTACCGATTGCAACAACGCCTTTGGGGCGGCAATCTGTATGCATAACCAGTGTCCGAATACCCCGTGAAATGGCCAATCCCCTCGACGATCCGCTCTATTACCTGCATAACTTCCGCCAGGTGCTGCTCTGGCTGGGGCAACGTTATGCCGATTTGCTCGCCCCTGACGAACAGCATTTCATTCAGCATTTTGACAGCTTGCCCCAGGCGTCCCAGGCGTTATTGGTGCGCATGGTGATGCGCAAGGGCATGCATTTTCGGGCGAGCAAACTCAATTACGTGGAAGTCGGCTGCACTCACGCGGCAACCGCACCGCTGGTGCAGTTGGGTTGGGTGGATGAGCACAGCCCGCTGACCTTTGAAACACTGTTCGCCTTGCTGCAAAAAGGCGAGGTCTTGGCAGCCTTCAAGCCGTGGATTGAGCAGCCCAAGGCCAACAAGGCCGATTGGCTCGAGGCCTTGGCCGCACAGTTCACCGAGCTTCGCAGCTTTACCCAGTGGTGTCCGCAGACCACCGATACACTGTACAGCCTCACCGTGATGGACCTGTGCGACCGCCTGCGCCTGATGTTCTTCGGCAACCTGCATCAGGACTGGTCCGAGTTCGTGCTGGCCGACCTGGGCATCTACACCTACGAAAAAGTCGAGTTCTGCGCCGAGTCCCGTGGCTTGCGCAGCCGTGACGACGTGCACGGCTACCTGTTCCTGCACGGGTGTCAGCAGGCGTTTGAAGCCGGGCTGGCACTCGACCAGGTGTTGGCTCACATCGCCACGCTGAACACCGACAACCCCTGGCTGGAAAAACGCCGCGCCAAGCTGTTGTTCCAGATCGGCCAATACTGCGAACGCAGCGCCGAGTTGGACCTGGCCGAGCAGATTTACCGGCAATGCGCCTATCCCGGTGCGCGTTCGCGGCTGATCCGCGTGCTGGAGCGCCGCGAGGACTATGCCCAGGCCATGGCCCTGGCCTGTGCCGCACAGCAGGCCCCGGAAAGCGCCGCTGAACAGCAGCACCTGTTGCGCGTGTTGCCCCGGCTGCGACGCAAGCTGGGTGAGCCACCGTTACCCAAGACCAAACCCCGGGCGGTTACCCGGCTGGATCTCGCGCTGGCGCCTCCCGATGAACTGATGTCAGTGGAATATTGCGTGCAGGCGCACCTGAGCGAGCCGGACGCGCCGGTGCATTACGTCGAGAATGGCCTGATCAACTCGCTGTTCGGCCTGCTGTGCTGGGAGGCGATTTTCGCACCCTTGCCGGGTTCGTTTTTCCACCCGTTCCAACGCGGCCCGGCAGACCTGCACAGCGAAGACTTCCACCTGCGCCGCGCCGCGCTGTTCGCCGCCTGTTTCGAGCAACTGCAGGATGAACGCTACAAGGCCACCATCCGTCAGCGCTATACCGACAAGTGGGGCATCCAGTCGCCGTTCGTGTTCTGGAACCTGCTCAGCGACGAACTGCTGGAGCAAGCCCTGGCCTGCCTGCCCGCCGAGCACCTGCGTTATTGGTTCGAGCGGCTGTTGCTGGACATTCGCGCCAACCGCGCCGGCATGCCGGACCTGATCCAGTTCTGGCCGGCCCAAAAGACCTACCGCATGATCGAGGTCAAGGGCCCGGGCGACCGTCTGCAGGACAACCAGTTGCGCTGGCTGGAGTTCTGCGGCGAATACCAGATGCCCGTGACGGTGTGTTATGTGCGCTGGGCAGAACCCGCTTGAGCTACAGCGTGGCGGTGCGCGCGCTGTGTGAGTTCACGGCCAAGGTGGGCGACCTGGACCTGCGCTTTACTCCGTCGCCCAGTGCCCAGGAAGGCATTGTCGGCCATCGCACCGTGGCCTCGCGGCGCAATGCGCACTACCAGAACGAAGTGGCGCTGGAAGGCGAGTACCTGCAACTCAAGGTACGGGGCAGGGCAGACGGCTACGACCCGGACGCCAATCGCCTGGAAGAAGTGAAGACCTATCGCGGCGACCTCGAGGCCCAACCCGCCAACCACCGGCAACTGCACTGGGCCCAGGTCAAGGTGTACGGCTGGTTGATGTGCCAGAAGCTGGGGCTCGATGCCATCGACCTGGCGCTGGTGTACTTCGACATCGTCGGCGAGGGCGAAACCCTGCTGAACCAGCATTACCCGGCCGCCGAACTGGAGGTCTTCTTCAATCAGCAATGCGCGTTGTTCCTCGGCTGGGCCACCCGGGAAATGCAGCATCGCGACGCACGCAACAGCGCAGCCACCACCTTGGCGTTTCCCCATGCCGCGTTCCGCCCCGGCCAGCGCGTGCTGGCCGAATCGGTCTACAAAGCCGCGAGCACTGGCCGTTGCCTGATGGCCCAGGCGCCCACGGGTATCGGCAAGACCATCGGTACGATCTTCCCGCTGCTCAAGGCCCTGGCGCCCCAGCAACTGGACAAGGTGCTGTTCCTCACCGCCAAGACCCCGGGGCGCAAGTTGGCCCTGGACGCGGCGCAGGTGCTGTACGACAGTCGCCCTGACTTGCCGCTGCGGGTGCTGGAACTGGTGGCGCGGGACAAAGCCTGCGAACACCTGGACAAGGCCTGTCACGGCGATTCCTGCCCGTTGGCCAAGGGCTTTTACGATCGTCTGCCGGCTGCCCGTGAGGCGGCTTCCCAGGTGCGCCTGCTCGATCAGCGCAACCTGCGCGAGGTGGCCCTGGCCCATGATGTCTGCCCCTATTACCTGAGCCAGGAAATGGCGCGCTGGACCGACCTGGTGGTCGCTGACTACAACTACTATTTCGACTTCGGCGCCATGCTCTTCGGCCTGGCCCAGCTCAACCAATGGCGTGTCGCCGTGCTGGTGGACGAGGCCCATAACCTGGTGGAACGTGCGCGCTCGATGTACAGCGCCAGCCTTGACCAATACAGCCTCAAGACCCTGCGTGACACCGCCCCCGAAGCGCTGAAAAAGCCCCTGCAACGCCTCAACCGCGAGTGGAACGCGCTGCACAAGGAACAACTGGCGCCGTATCAGGCCTACCCAACCCGGCCCGACAAACTGTTGCAAGCCTTGAACCTGTGCACCAGCGCCCTGGGAGATTACTTCAACGACCACCCCGAATCCCTCACCGGTGATCTGCAGGCGTTCTATTTCGAAGCCCTGCAATTTGCCAAGGTCGCGGAGCTGTTCAACGAACACTTCATCTTTGATATCAGCAAGCGCCAGTTCAGCGGCAAGCGCAGCAGCTCGACCCTGTGCCTGCGCAACGTGGTGCCGGCTGAATTCCTGCGGCCCAGGCTGACGGCGGCGCGCAGCAGCGTGCTGTTTTCCGCCACCTTGAGCCCACGGCACTACTACGCCGACCTGCTCGGCTTGCCGCCGGACACGGCGTGGGTCGACGTGGAGTCGCCGTTCAAGGCCGAGCAACTGACGGTGCGCATTGTCGATCAGGTGTCCACGCGCTTTGCACATCGCGAGGCGTCGCTGGCGCCCATCGTCGCGTTGATCGCCGCCCAGTTCGCAAAAACGCCCGGTAACTATCTGGCGTTTTTCAGCAGCTTTGATTACCTGCAACAGGTGGCGCAGTTATTGGCCGAAACGCACCCGCAAATCCCCTTGTGGCAACAATCACGCGGCATGGCCGAGGCCGAGCGTCAGGCGTTCCTCGACCAGTTCACCGAGCACAGCCAGGGCATCGGTTTTGCCGTGCTCGGTGGCGCCTTCGGTGAAGGCATCGACCTGCCAGGCGCGCGCTTGATTGGTGCCTTTGTCGCCACCCTCGGGCTGCCGCAACTGAACCCGGTCAATGAGCAAATGAAGCTGCGCATGGGTGCCATCTTCGGCGCCGGCTACGACTACACCTATTTGTACCCGGGCCTGCAGAAGGTGGTGCAGGCCGCCGGCCGGGTGATCCGCAGCCAGCAGGACGAAGGCGTGGTGATGTTGATCGATGACCGCTTTGGCGAGCCACGGGTGCGCCAGTTGTTGCCGCAGTGGTGGGCAGTCGGTTGACGTATTCCCGGCATCAATGATGCTGGCCTTGATCATGTCCATGCTGCAGGCTGTGGCAAACCCTTCGCCAGGCTAAACCCATGAGCCAGCACACCCTTCGCGTCAACGGTATCGAGCTGAGCGTGCACATCGCCGGCCCTGAACACGGCCAGCCGGTGTGGCTGCTGCACGGTTTTCCTGAATGCTGGCATTCCTGGCGCGAGCAGATACCGGCGCTGGCGTCGGCGGGCTACCGGGTGTTCGCGCCGGAGATGCGCGGCTATGGTCGGTCGAGTTCGCCTGCCGAGATTGCCGATTACGACCTGATGACCCTGTGCGGCGATATCCAGCAGGCCATGGACCATTTCGGCCACCGCGAGGTGGTGATGGTCGGCCACGACTGGGGCGCCGTGGTGGCCTGGCACCTGGCATTGCTGGAGCCCGAGCGTGTCACGCGGTTGATCACGATGTCGGTGCCGTTCGCCGGGCGTGCCCGCCGGCCAGTGATCGAGATCATGCGCGAGCTGTACGCCGACCGATTCAACTACATCCTGTACTTCCAGGCGCTCGGCGTGGCCGAACGGGAATTGAATGCTGACATCGAGCGCACCCTGCGGTTGTTCATGCAGGACCAGGACGTGTTCCTGCAGAAGAAATCCCCCGATGCCACCTTGCTCGACGGTGTCTCAACCCCCGCCACGCTGCCAAACTGGTGCCGCCAGCAAGACCTCGACGTCTACGTGCAGACGTTCACCGAGCACGGCTTTCGCGGCCCGTTGAACTGGTACCGCAACTTCGAACGCAACTGGCAGCGCACCGAAGCCCTGGCGGGCCGGCAGGTGCTGCAACCGACGCTGTTCCTGATCGGCGACCGCGACCCGGTCGGCGTGTTTGAAGCCCATACGATCAAGCGCATGCCCGATTCGGTGCCCGTGCTGGAGCAACACGTACTCCCCAACTGCGGGCACTGGATCCAGAACGAGCAGGGCGCTCAGGTCAACGCGCTGATGCTCGGGTTTCTAGGGAGAACGTAAAGGTCGCGCCACGGCCGGGGCGGTCCACCAACTGGATGCTGCGCCCGTGCAATTGCAGGATGCGGTGCACGATGCGCAAGCCCAGACCGCCATCCCGGCGTGCGCCGCCGATGGTGAAAGCACGCAGGAACAAGCCTTCGCGCAGCTCGGCGTCGATACCCGGGCCGCTGTCGCTGACCGTCACCGCCACGCCATCCGCCGCGCTCGCCAGCAGCACTTCCACTTCGCCATTCACCGGCGTGTGGCGCAGGGCGTTGTCCAGCAGGTTGGTCAGCACCCGTTCGATCAGGCCCAAATCCGCCAGCACCGTGGGCACCTGTGGGGGCAGGGTGGCCGTCAGGGTAATGCTCCGGGCTTCGGCGGTGAGCTCGAATTTCTGGAAGATGTCCTGCACCAGATCGGGCAGCGAAAAGCCTTCGATCACTGGCTGTACAAAGCCATGTTCCAGGCGCACCAGTTCCAGCAGTGACTGGGCGAGGCCGCCGACCTTGCGACTTTGGTCCAGGGCGATGCCGAGGTAACGGCGGCGCTCTTCGGGGCTGAGGCTGGCGTCCTTGAGGGACAGGGTCTCCAGGTAGCCGTGCAACGAGGCCAGGGGCGTGCGCAGGTCATGGGAGATGTTGGCCACCATTTCCCGGCGTTCCTGGTCCTGGTGAGTAATGGCGCGCCATTGTTCGCCCAGGCGGTTTTCCATCTGCACGAAGGCGTGGTCGAGCACGGCGATCTCATCGCCGCTGGTGAGTTCGGGCGTCAGCGGCGCGGGGGCTTTCGGTGCGCCGTTGATGTCGAACTGGCCGACCTTGTCGGTCAGCTGGCGCAGCGGCCGGGTGATCCAGGCGAACGCGATCAGGCCCGCCATCAGGCACAGCAGCGCGACCAGGCCGATGGACCACAGCGCGATCTTCAGCGCCATGCCGGTGGCGTCCTTGGCGTCGTACACGTCATGGGCTTCGCCCAGCAGCACCACGTAGAGGAAACCGGTTTGTTGCCCGTTGGCCTTGAGCGGTGCGGCACTGAACACTTTGCGCCCGTCAACGCTGCGCGGGTCGTCGCCGAGGATTGGCAGCATGGCGCCGCTGAGGAAGCGGCGCACCGGCGTCAGGTCGACACGATCACGCAGCAAATGCCCGCTGGGCGCGGCATTGCCGACCACACGGCCGTCGATGTCGAGCAGGTACACCTCGACACTCGGGTTGACCAGCATCAGTTGGCTGAACAGGTTGCGCACGGCGTCAGGCTTGAGGCCGTCGGCGTCCATCAATTGGGTGTCACGGGCAATGTGCGCCGCCAGGTCGCGGGACAGGCCTTGCACCACTTCCAGTTCATGCATGTGGTTGGAGCGCACCTGCAACCACGCCGACGTGCCGCTGCAAATCACCAGCAACACGGCGAACACCACCGACAGGCGTTGGGTCAGCGTGAGTTTCATGGCGCGCTCTCGGCAAATTTGTAGCCACGGCCCCACACCGTGAGGATACGCGCCGGGTTGGCCGGGTCGACTTCGACCTTGGCGCGCAGGCGGTTGATGTGGGTATTGACCGTGTGTTCATAGCCTTCGTGGCTGTAGCCCCACACCGCATTGAGCAGGTCCATGCGCGAGAACACCTTGCCCGGTTGGCGGGCGAAAAAGTACAGCAGGTCGAATTCACGCGGGGTCAGGTCCAGGCGCTGGCCTTGCAGCGTGGCATCGCGGGTCAGCGGGTTGATGAACAACTGGCCGAGGTCGAGGCTGCCGGCGTCCATCTTCAAGTTGCGCGCCATGGCGTCCACCCGGCGCAGCAGGGCTTTAACCCGCGCGACCAGTTCCGGCATCGAGAACGGTTTGGCCAGGTAGTCGTCGGCGCCCAGTTCCAGGCCGAGGATGCGGTGCAATTCGCTGGAGCGTGCGCTGGTGATGATGATCGGCGTGTAGCGCGCCATGGCCCGGGCGCGGCGGCAGATCTCCAGGCCGTCGACGCCGGGCAGCATCAGGTCGAGGATCAATGCATCCCAGCCGCCTTGCTCCAACAGGCCCAGGCCTTCGGTGCCATCGGCGCTGTGCACCACCTCGAACTGCTCGTCCCGCAGGTGCAGGCAGATCAGGTCGGCAATATGGGCATCGTCCTCGACCACCAGGACTCGTTTTGGCTGATCCATGTAGAGAAACCTTCACGTGTAGTTCGCGCATTGTGCGGGTTTTGCCACAGTGTAGTTATCACGAATTGTTTAACTCTGCGTGAGGATTCCGCGACCGTAAAAGCCGCAGCATGGCCCCACTGCCCAATGGTAGGAGCCGGCTTGCCGGCGATAGCGATCATCCTGATAGACCGCCATCGCCGGCAAGCCGGCTCCTACAGGGGATCGCAATGGATCGAAGAGGGGAATGCCATGTATTCACGTCGACAAATACTGCTGGCCGGTGGCGGCCTGGGTGTCGCCGTCCTGGCCGGTGGCCTGCTCAAGCAACTCAACGTGGTCAGCGACGCTGAAGCCGCCGAAACCTTTGAGGTGAGCCATACCGAGGCCGAGTGGCGCAGCCTGCTCACCGCCGAGCAATTCGACGTACTGCGCGAGGAGGGCACCGAACGCCCTTACAGCAGCAAGCTCAACGATGAACACCGCACCGGCACCTTCGCCTGCGCCGGTTGTGCGCTGCCGCTGTTTTCCTCGACCACCAAGTTCGACAGCCACACCGGCTGGCCGAGCTTCTGGCAACCGCTGGACAACGCCGTCGCCAGCCACGTCGACACCTCCTACGGCGTGGTGCGCAAGGAAATCCACTGCCGGCGCTGCGGCGGTCACCAAGGGCACGTGTTCGACGACGGCCCACAACCCACCGGCCTGCGCTATTGCATGAATGGCGCCGCCATGACGTTCACGGCGGCGTAAGCCGATGTCTATTCATTCGTATAAGGGACGATCCCATGTGGCTTCTGGTTCTCGCGTATCTGGGCGGCGTGCTGACGATTGTCAGTCCGTGCATCCTGCCTGTTCTGCCTTTTGTCTTCGCTCGCACCGGGCAGCCGTTTATGCGCAGTGGCTTGCCGCTGTTAGCGGGGATGGCGGTGACGTTTGCCCTGGTGGCCTCGCTGGCGGCGGTGGGCGGCGGCTGGGTGGTGCAAGTCAATCAATACGGGCGCTGGCTCGCGTTGCTGTGCGTTGCCCTGTTCGGACTCACGCTGCTGTTGCCGCAACTGTCGGAGCGGCTGACGCGCCCGTTGGTGGCGGCCGGCAGTCGCCTCTCGGAAGCCGCCGGGGCCGACGCCAAGCCGCGTCCGGGCGCTTCGTTCCTGATCGGCGTGGCCACCGGTTTGCTGTGGGCGCCGTGCGCCGGGCCAATCCTCGGCCTGGTACTCACCGGCGCGGCGCTGCAGGGCGCCAGCATCGGCACTACCTTGCTCTTGCTGGCCTACGCCGCGGGGGCTGCCACGTCCCTGGCCTTGGCGCTGCTGGTCGGCGGTAAAGTCTTTGGCTTCATGAAAAAGTCCCTGGGTGCCGGTGAATGGCTGCGCCGTGGCCTGGGGGCGTTGATGCTGGCCGGTGTGGCGGCAATCGCCCTGGGCCTGGACACCGGCGTGCTGTCGCGTTTGTCGACGGCTTCGACCGGTGGCCTGGAACAAAGCCTAGTAGATAAGCTGAGTGCCAAGCCTGAACCGAAGGGCGGGGCGATGATGGCCGGTGGCGCCATGATGATGGCCGCCAACCACAGCGACACGCTGCCCATCGAGGGTACGCTGCCGCCGCTGGACGGTGCCGTGCAATGGCTCAACAGCCCGCCGCTGACGGCCGAAGGCTTGAAGGGCAAGGTGGTGCTGGTGGATTTCTGGACCTACTCCTGCATCAACTGCCTGCGCACCTTGCCGTACGTGAAGGCCTGGGCCGAGAAGTACCACGATCAGGGCCTGGTGGTGATTGGCGTGCACGCCCCGGAGTTTGCCTTTGAGCGCGACGTGAACAACGTCACCAAGGCTATGAAGGACCTGGGCATCACCTACCCGGTGGCCATCGACAACAACTACAAGATCTGGCGCGCATTCAATAACCAGTACTGGCCGGCGCATTACTTTGCCGATGCCAAGGGCCAGATCCGTTATCACCACTTTGGTGAAGGTGACTACGCCGAGTCAGAGCGTGTGATCCAGCAACTGCTGCGTGAAGCCGGGGCCAAGAATGTGGCCGGAGGCCTTATCGAGGCCGACGCCAAGGGCGTGCAACAGGCGCCGGACATGAACGAAGTGCAGTCGCCGGAAACCTACCTGGGCTTCCAGCGCGCCGAGAACTTCGTCACCACCGGCACCCTGGGCACCGACAAGGTGGTGAACTACCCGGCGGCTGGCACCCTGGCGCTGAATAACTGGACGCTGGAAGGGCAGTGGAACGTCGGCGGCCAGCAAGCCACCCTTGATCAGGCGGGTGGGCGCATCGTCTACCGCTTCCATGCCCGCGACCTGCACCTGGTGCTGGGCCCGGGCGCCGATGGCAAGCCGGTGCGGTTCAAGGTGACGGTCGACGGCCAGGCCCCGGGCGACGCCCATGGCACCGACGTGGCGCCGGATGGCAGCGGCACCGTGACCGAGCAGCGCCTGTACCAGCTGGTGCGCCAGCCAGGTGCGGTGCAGGACCGTACCTTCAGCATTGAGTTTCTGGACCCGAACGTATCGGCCTACGCCTTCACTTTCGGCTGAATTGAAAACCCAATCACTGTGGGAGCTGGCTTGCCTGCGATAGCGTCGGGCCAGCCGCTTCATCTGGCCCTGATGCACCGCCATCGCAGGCAAGCCAGCTCCCACAGTCGACCGTGTTCTGGAGTGATAGTGATGAAACGACTCAAGTTTTTACCGGTGCTCGCTTTCGCGGTTTTTGTCGGCCAAAGCTCGGCGTTCTCCTTCGGTGGTGCTGAAGACGCGGTGATGATCGCACCCCCCGCCCTGGACCTGCCCGCCACCTCCGGCAACCTGCAGACCGCCGTGTTTGCCGGTGGCTGTTTCTGGGGCGTGCAAGGGGTGTTCCAGCATGTGCAGGGTGTGAAAAACGCCGTGTCCGGCTACGACGGTGGTGCGGCGAGTACCGCGCAATACGAGACCGTCAGCGGCGGCGATACCGGGCATGCCGAATCGGTGTCGGTGACCTATGACCCGAGCCAGGTCAGCTATGGCAAGCTGCTGCAGATCTACTTCTCGGTGGCCCACAACCCCACCGAGCTGAACCGCCAGGGCCCGGATAGCGGCACCCAATACCGCTCGGAAATCTTTGCGCAGAACGCCGAACAGCAGAAAGTCGCCCAGGCGTATATCGCCCAGCTGGACGCGGCCAAGGCCTTCGACAAGCCGATCGTGACCAAAGTGGAAACCGGCAAGGCGTTTTACCCGGCGGAGTCCTACCATCAGGACTTTCTCACCGAGAACCCGTCTTACCCCTACATCGTGATCAATGACCTGCCGAAGGTAGCGCAGCTGAAAAAACTGTTCCCCGACCAATACCGCGCAGAACCGGTCCTGGTGAAAAACCAATAACCACCACCGCCACCCGTAGGAGCCGGCTTGCCGGCGATCGCAATCTTTCAGCCAATAAATCATTGACTGATCAACCGCCATCGCCGGCAAGCCGGCTCCTACAGGTGGGCGATTTTAGGCCTGGGAGTTGGCCTTGGCCAGGTACGGTGCCAGGCGTCGGCCCATTTCCTCACCCAAAGCCTGCAACCCGCTCAAGGGGCGGACCATCACTTCAAACTCAATGATCTGCCCTTGCTCGTTGAAGCGAATCAGGTCGATGCCCTTGAGCTGCTTGTCGCCCACCCGGGCGCTGAACTCCAACACCACGCTCAGGCCATCGCCGGTTGCCAGTTCACGGTGGTAGGTGAAGTCTTCGAACACCTTGATCACGGTGTTGAGGATCATCGACACCACCGGCGCGCCAGGGTAGGGCGTGTGGGCCATGGGCGAGCGAAACACCGCGTCGGCGGCCAGCAGCTCGGGCAGGGACTTGAGATCACGGGCGGCCAGCATAGCGTGCCAACGTTGCAGGGTTTGGGCAGCAGCGGGGGTGAGGGTCAGTTCGGACATGCTCTGTACCTGTTCTTATGGTGGGAAGGCGTTGCACCAGCCCAACATAAGAGCGGTATCAAAGAGGGGTCAATCACCTGAATTGACAGTTAAGTAACCCAATTGCACTCACACCACTTCCAGGTAAGAGCTGTGAATGGCCCGCGCCAGTTCGCGCACGGTGTCGATGAAGTCGGTGAGGCGGCTGTGCAGGCCGTCTTCAAGGATTTCATCGATCCCGGTGTAGCGCAGTCGCGCCTCAAACTCGGCGGCCAGGCGTTGGGCGGTGCGCCCGTAGCTGCCGGGCAAGTCGGCGAGGATGTGGCTCAACTCCTCGATGCAGGCGTGCAATGAGCGCGGCACGTCACTGCGCAGCAACAGCAACTCAGACACCGACCGTGCATTCAACGCATTCGGGTACAGCTCGGTGTAGGCCTCGAATGACGATAACGCCCGCAGCAGCGCGCTCCACTGGTAATACCCGCGTGCCGACAGGTCGCTGACTTCTTCGGACTCCTCACCAAACATCTCGTAGCGCGCATCGAGCAGGCGCAGGGTGTTGTCTGCCCGTTCGACGAATGTGCCCAAGCGAATGAAGCGGTAGGCGTCATTGCGCATGATGGTGCCGGAGGTGGCGCCGCGAAACAGGTGCGAGCGCTGCTTGACCCAGTCACAGAAGTGGCTGATGCCATGCCGCGCCAGGCCGCCGGCGGCTATGCTGCGCATTTCCAGCCAGGTGGCGTTGAGGTTTTCCCACATGTCGGCGGTGATGCGCCCGCGTACCGCGTGGGCGTTGCCCCGGGCGGCGCGCAGGCAGTTGTAGATGCTGGCGGGGTTTTCTTCGTCGAGGGCGAAGAAATGCAGCATGCGTTCGGCGTCCAGCTGCTTGTGGCGCTCCAGGTAGCTGTCCAGGGTGCCGCTGCTGAGCAACGACATCGCCAGTTCATCCAGGCCATCGCTGCGCCCGGCCTGGGGCATCAGCGACAGCGAATAACTGACTTCAAGCATGCGCGCCAGGTTCTCGGCGCGCTCCAGGTAACGGGACATCCAGTACAGATCTGCGGCGGTTCTACTCAACATGATTCAGCCCTCCACCACCCAGGTGTCCTTGGTTCCGCCGCCCTGCGACGAGTTGACGATCAACGAGCCTTCCTTCAGCGCCACACGGGTCAGGCCGCCCGGCACCAGGCGGGTCTCCTTGCCCGACAGCACGAAGGGCCGCAGGTCGATATGCCGGGGCGCAATGCCGTTTTCGACAAAGGTAGGGCAGGTGGACAGGCTCAGGGTGGGCTGGGCGATGTACGCGTGTGGGCGCGCCTTGATGCGTTGGCGGAAGTCCTCGATCTCGGCCGCCGTGGATGCCGGGCCTACCAGCATGCCGTAGCCACCGGAGCCCTGGGTTTCCTTGACCACCAGTTCCGGCAGGTGGGCCAGCACATGGGACAGTTCATCGGGTTTGCGACACTGGAAGGTCGGTACGTTTTGCAGCACCGGTTCTTCGTCCAGGTAGAAGCGGATCATTTCCGGCACGTATGGATAGATCGATTTGTCGTCGGCCACCCCGGTGCCAATGGCATTGGCCAGCACCACATTGCCCGCGCAATAGGCGGCGACCAGGCCGGGCACGCCGAGCATCGACTCGGGGTTGAACGCCAGCGGGTCGAGGAAGGCGTCGTCGATGCGCCGGTAGATCACGTCCACGGCCTTGGGGCCGTCGGTGGTGCGCATGAACACTTTGAGGTCCTGCACGAACAGGTCGGCGCCTTCCACCAGTTCCACGCCCATTTCCCGGGCCAGGAACGCATGTTCGAAGAACGCACTGTTGAAACGACCCGGCGTGAGCACCACCACATTGGGGTTATCCAGGCGGCTGGAGCTTTTCAGGGTCTTGAGCAGCAGGTTGGGGTAGTGGTCCACCGGCGCGATACGCTGCTTGGCGAACACTTCGGGGAACAGGCGCATCATCATCTTGCGGTCTTCGAGCATGTAGCTCACGCCGCTGGGCGTGCGCAGGTTGTCTTCGAGCACGTAGTAGGTGCCATCACCGTCACGCACCAGGTCGACGCCCGAGATGTGCGAGTAGATGTCGCGGTGCAGGTCCAGGCCCACCATGGCCTTCTGGTAACCCTCGTTGCCCAGCACCTGGTCGGCAGGGATGATCCCGGCCTTGATGATGCGCTGGTCGTGGTAGATGTCGGCGAGGAACATGTTCAGTGCGTTCACGCGCTGGATGCAGCCGCGTTCGATCACGGCCCATTCACTGGCGGGGATGCTGCGGGGGATGATGTCGAAGGGGATCAGGCGCTCGGTGTCTTGTTCGTCGCCATACAAGGTGAAGGTGATCCCGGCCCGATGGAACAGCAAATCGGCTTCGCGGCGCCTCTGGGCCAGCAGTTCCGGCGGCGTATTGGCCAGCCAGCGGGAGAAATCCTGATAATGCGCGCGGCATACGCCTTGCGCGTCATTCATTTCGTCAAAGAAAGATCGAGCCATTCCAGTACCTTGTCAGTGCCGAGGGAAGCCTGGGTGGCACTGCCGCTTTAAAAACCGCATTTTTTATGAGCCCGTGGCTGAGGGTGCCACTGGGCCTGGTCCTTACTTTCTTATGGGGTGGGCTCTGGGTCGGGGGGTAACGAATGCTCCTGTTTCCGGGCAGATGAATGGATAAAGCAATGCTTGTGCCGAAACGGCGTTTCAGGCGTCGTTTACCGGTGGGCGGGCGACAACGGTTGTGCAGGAGCCCGGGGGGGGGGGGGGGGGGGGGGGGGGGGGGGGGGCGATGGCAGCCGTGAGATCGCCATCGCCGCCAAGCCGGCTCCTACAGTGGGTGCATTGCAGGTATCCATAACGGCGCATCGCACGCACCACACCAGTGCACCAACTAACTTGAACTTCGCCCGGGCCCGTTTCTTCTAACGGGATTCGAACCTGTGTGGAGCACGGCCGTGCCCAGAATCATTTCCCCCCAAACGCCGGAAGCGGCATTGACAGATCACAGCGAACACACCGCCAAGATCTTCGGCTCGCCCAAGGACCGCCTGGACTTCTACCGCCGCGAGATCCAGTACGAAACCACCATCCTGGCCAACCGCACCGACGCCTACCTCACGGCGCAATCGTTCCTGGTCATCGCATTCGTGTCCGGCATGGGCAACCTCAACCCGGAATGGGGCAAGTTGTTCACGCTGGTGGTGCCGGTGTTCCTGGTGATGCTCGGCATTCTCAGCTCATTGAACGCCTGGCCGGGAATTCGCGCGGCGTACGAAATCATCGACCACTGGCACTACAAGCAAAGCGAACTGCTTCGCAGCGAGCCGGTGATGGGCCTGGCCTACGATGATTCGCCGCTGTTCTGCGAGACCGAGTCGTCCCACAAGGGCTATCGCAAGTCGCTGCTGTTTTCCATGCGTGCGCCGTGGTTGTTCATGGTGTTCTGGCTATTGCTGGGGGCCTACGCGTTCTACATCCAGGTGGACAACCCCGGGTCCTAGACAAATGGAACTTCGTTGTCGGGCACGTGACCTTAACTTTACACAGGCCATAACGTTGCAGAGGTGAACCATGAGCACACACAAACAACCCGCGACGGGCGCAGACGCCCCCAAAGACCCGGCCCTGAACGCAGACCCCAAGGCCAAAGACCCTAAGGCGCGGGAAAACGACTACAGTCCAGACTTCAAGCCCGAGCGCGAGCCCAAGCCTGAAACCGATGCCGATATCGATATCCAAGGGGGTTAGGGAGACGGTCATGTCAGAAGAACGGGAAGAAGAATTTGAAGAGGAGCTCAACGACCCGGGCAACGAAGACCCGGGGTCGTTGATGGATGATGCAGAGGTGCCTCTCCGTGAATCAGATGAAGCGCAGAACACCTGTAGTACAGTGTGCCAGAATTAAATCGGGTGCTCTATTGTGCTGGCGCTTACCTCACAGTCGGCAACGTAGGGTTGCTACTGTCTAGGTTTTACTGCAGCCTTTATGATCCAAAATGACGCGGTTTGTAGGATACGTTGACCTCTTTCGTCGAGAGTGATCCGTCTGGAAGGACAAAGTGGATCTGGTTTTTTCCTCCGTCATTTTTATCAATCTGGAACTTTGTGTTTCGCTCGTGAAATTTGCTGTATCTCACATCTGCAAGCAGTTGGGCTTGATCCGGCGGCAGATTCGGGTGAAACCTTTTAATGTTTTCCGAGAAGCTGCCATGAAACGTGTCCAGCGCAAGCGGACCAATATTCACTGTCACCGTGCCTTCAAAGGCTTTTACTGGTTTGTTGGTTGCCTTCTGAAACTGATGGGCGAACGATGAAGCTCCACCATTTGCTCCGTAACACGCGCAGAGCCGCACGTTATCGTAGTCTGCCGGATTGATTCCTTTGGACTTGAGCAAACTGATGAGGCTCTCGGCGTCGTGAGGTTTGTTGTCTGCGTACAAGAAAGTGCCATTTCTTAAAAAATCATTGGCTGTATCAGGTGCTTCGCCGTGCGCGATGATATTAAGACGTTTGACGCCTTTGTAGTTATCGACATAAGTGTGCAAGCCTGAACCAATGGCTTTAAGTTCTTGCATAGAGCCGCCAAGTTGGACGACGTTATCACGAGCGAGCGCTGTGTTTAGCAAACTTGAATCTTTGCTGGCAAGCGAAGATGCGGTGCCCCTGAACTGCTCCAGTGGCTTTCCATACACTTGGCTTGTGCGCGGATCGTAGGCATGCCAATTACCGGTAGCCGGATCGTATTTAGCCAAGGATCCAACGTCCTGCGTCGTATTGATGGATTTGTAGGTGCCCTGCGCAATGTCTGGGTTTTTAACTACGTCCAACAGGTTGCCGCTGCTGTATGAGCCGCGTAAGTGTTTGAATCCGTTGTACGCAGCCCCCGTAATCCGCCGTCCACCATTCAAAACACCACGCGCCAGATCATCCACCCCACTCACCGGATTGAGTGCGCCAACTGTGGCGCGCCCCAGGATCTTGAGGGTATGCCCGACCCTGGCCAGCGTGCCAAGCCCGGTTGCAGCCGCTTTCGCACCCTTGACCGCTGTACCGAAACCAACGAGAAAGCCGAATATGTCCCACGACAGATCGCCCACCCCCTGGGCAATTTTGCCGTTCTGAAAATTGACGATCGCCGACCTGAACGGGATGAGGTTAAGGGCGATCTGCGCCGCCTTTTCGTGGGTTGGCACTTCGGTATCAAAGGTCGTCTGGCCCCTGGCTGCGTTTTTTATCCCGGGTATATCCATGTCATGCAGGACAGCGTCTGCAAGGTAGGCGGTTCTTGCGCTGCCGAAGCTATCGGGAACACCACTCGCGTTCGAGGACTCTTCCGTTAGCCCGGCTGGGTAGCGGCCTTCAGGTTTGATTACTTTGTATTCGTAGAATGGACGGGATTCTTTGTAGTAGGGCTGGCCCGTCTTGAAATTACCTTCGTCCGGCTGCCGAGTGATGCTGCCTTTCAGGCGGTCCAGCTGGTAAGTGTGGACTTGCCCATCGCGCTTGATCTTGATCAGCACGCACCCTTCAGTCTCTTTGTCGTATTCACTGGCGAGTTTGCCGCCCCATTCGAAATGGGTTTTCCTGGCAATGGTGATTTCTCCGAACTCAAAATTCTGACGGTCTGCCAAAGGCAGCTTTGCCACCATGTTTTTTACTTGCGCGGCAGTTGCTGTCCTGATCGCCTCGGAATAAGCCGAGAATGCTTCAGTGAACTCAGTGGATAGATCCGGCAGTTGTTTGAGTTTTTGTAAAACGTCATTGACGTTAAATGCACTGGACGAAGAGACCCAGGCACCCGGCCTGCCGTCATCGGGCAGGTCAACCTGCCCGAATGTGTAAGTGCGTATCAGGTCTCTGCCCGCTTCCCCCCAGTTATCCGCAGAACTCGGTGCGCCCAAGATGCCCCGGCCATCGATATACAGGTCCAGGATTGAGTAGGGCCCTGGGAAATAACGGTTGGAATGCTCAACACGGATACATTTTTCTTCGAAGTGCTTCGGGTCCACGCCTGGCAAGGCTTTTTTCAGGCGCTCCAGTGCCATGTCCCTGGCTGTCGGCATTACGGCCGTGGAGGCGTGCGAAGCTTTCGCGAGTTCGCTGACCTGCGCTGCAAACGCCTTGCGCACGCTGCCCATTGCAGCCTGGGTTACCGGGTACGGCAACCCGTTGGCAACGGCCCATTCCTTGAGCGCAGCGCTTTGGGCGACAAACTCAGTACGTTCTTCTTCGTCGGAGATGGGCGCGATGCTGGCCTGGGCCATGACTTGGGCGTAGCTCATCGTTGCGGTCGCCCCGGGGGCATTCGCTTCTATACGGGCAACGGCGGTGGCAAAACTGACCCAGCTGTGAGTGCCCAGGACCAGATCTTGTGGAATGTCCTTGACCAGAAATTCCGGTGCCCGGCTGGACACCATCAGCGTGGCTTGGATCCTGGCGTGTTCAGGTGATGATCCCTTTGCCAGTTCGTTGGTTAACTCATTCAACACTGCCGCAGCGGTCTTGCCCGAGTTCTGCGCGGACAACAGCGTAAAGCCCGCGATACGGGTTTGCGCCGCGCCCGCAGCAGCCTCCGGCGATTCAGAGAGGTCCAGCGTCAGGGCCGCCAGCAACCAGTCATTGACACTGCCTTTGACCGAGCGCGCCTCAAACTGGGCCTGGATGGCCCGGCCCACGGCCTGCCCTGTGGGCGATTCGATCAAGCTGTCAATCAAGCGCCTTGGATCACCGGTTTGTGCCGGATGCCCCTCCAGCAAATACTCCAGAACGCTGCTGGACGGGCGAAAATCAATATCGCCGACCTTGCCCTGAAGGATATCGCCTCTCAATTGTTGCTCGCTCGCGGCATCCAATGGCTCGGGCCAGGCACGTGCTCCGCCGTAGTTACCGTTGGCCGGCGCCTTGGGGGCAGGGGTCATCAACGCAGTGACCAGGTTGTCCAACTGATCAAGCGTGGTGGGGATTTTCCAGCCATGGTCCTCAACGAACTGCTTCAGGCTCACGCTGTTGTGCTTGCCTGCCATCGAAGGCATGTAGGTACTGGCGCTGTCGACATAGACAACTCGGGTGTCGAGTTCGTGGGCTATTTCCGACTCTTCCCGGCTGCCCTCCCTGACAAAGGTGGCGAGGTGCTGCAAGTCGAAAGCCGCCTGGTAGCGGTTGCGGATATCGGCCAACTGCGCCTGTTGCTCTTCCAGTCGATCTTCACTGCGACGGGTGTGCAACCCGGTAAAGGTCGGCGGTGTCAGTTCGACAAAGGCCTTGTCTCGCAGCAGTTCGGCCACGCGTTGCTTGATTGCGTCGGGGGACAAGAGCTCGGGCTCTTTGTAAAAACGCTGCACAAGGTTGAAGGGCGCGCTGTTGGCCGCGGAAGACAGCGGCGGAGCAAACGTGGTGAAGGTGTATCCCGAAACGATGATTCGGCCTGCATTCAGAATCGGCCCGCTGACCGCTGCCCAGTCCGGGTTGTCGAGCCCCAGTGTATGGACCTCCCGCCCAGCGCCTGTTTTAAGCGAAAAAGATATCTGGCCGGAGGCCGGGTTGATTTTGATCGAATCTGGTTTTATGCCCCGTTCCTGCATCCACTGTTGCACGTCGGGCGATTGAAACGCTTGGCCCAGCTGGCTCCACCATTGGCCGAAGGTCGAGCTGGCTGGAATGGCGTCGATCTTGAGGTCTGATTGATGGGCTGAGGGGCCGGCGGTCTTCGCCAGTGCGATGCGATACAGCGCTGCCAGCTCACTGTCGCCTTCGGCGCGGGAATGGGGGTCGTAAGTATCGAGCTCAGAGGATTCATCAGTCGCACGTCGCGGCCTCGCGGAACTCGCCTGAAAAGCATCGATGGGCAGGGGATAGCGGGTATTTACAGTGCTTGGGTTGATCATCAGGAGTGGCTCGTCGTGTGAGAGGCAGTTGGCGGCATGGTTTGCCGTGTGATCAACGTGCGTGTCACAAACGTCCCTGATGATTCCGCTCATGGGCCGGTTTTTCGTTGCTGTATTTATCCCCGCCGGCTGACTAGGACTCGATCAACTGCGAACCGATGGTTTTCATACGGATCATGTCCATCAACTGCCGCAACCCCGGCTGCGACTGACGCCGACTGGGGTAGTACATGCACAACGGCTCACCCAGGCAAGCCCAATCGGGCATCACTTCCACCAGGCGACCGTCCTTCAGTTCCTGCTCAACGCGGTTGGACAGGCAGTAGGCAATCCCCACCCCTTGCAGCGCCGCATGGACGATGGTCTCGGTGTCGGCTGCGCTGAAATGCCCCGGCACATCGATGCGTTGCTGGCGCGCGCCGTTGCCCAGCTCCCACTTGTAAGTGGTCTTGTCACCGAGGTACATGCGGATGCACGCGTGTTGCAGCAGGTCCCTGGGCTCTTTTGGCGCGCCACGGCGGGCGAGGTAAGCGGGGGAGGCGACCATGATCCAACGCAATTCACCGGTCAGCGGTACGGCGACCATGTCCTGGGGCACCGTGGCGCCGTAGCGGATACCGGCGTCGTAGCCCTCGGCGATGATGTCGATCATCTGGTCCTGCACGATCAGGTCCAGGCGCAGTTGCGGGTAGGCTTGGGTGAATTCGCCGAGAATCGGCGCCAGCAGCAACACCGCCGCGTCGCGAGGCACGTTGAGGCGCAGGCGGCCGATCGGTGCTTCGCGATACAGCTCCAGCGTGTCGAGTCCGTCCTGGATTGTCGCAAAACCCAGGCTGAGTTTTTCCGCGAGCAGGTTGCCCGCGTCAGTAGGCTCGACGGCGCGGCTGCTGCGGTAGAGCAATTTCACGCCCAGGCGCGTTTCGAGGTTGCGCATGGTGTGACTTAACGCCGAGGTGGTCACCCCCAGTTCGTGCGCAGCGTGGCGAAAACTCCGACGCCGGATGATGGCCATGAACACATTGAGATCGGCGAGTTCGGAGCGGTTAAAAGCGGCCATATCAAGACTTTTTTAGGAGAATTCGGTTGTATGCGGCGTTGAGCCCTATTCAATCAGGGATGACCTAGAGTAATTGCTTTTCAAAGTATTGCTATGGGCAGCGTGATTTTTTATGAGTATCGAAACCCTCAAGATCCCCGGTATCGAAAAGGCTGTGTCAAGGATCGCCCTCGGTACCTGGGCCATGGGTGGCCGACTGTGGGGTGGCTCGGACAATGAACTGTCCATCAAGACTATCCGGCATGCCCTGGCCAGTGGCATCAACTTGATCGACACGGCGCCGGTGTATGGCTTCGGTTTGTCCGAAGAGTTGATCGGCAAGGCCCTGCGCGGCGTACGCCATACCGCGGTGATCGCCACCAAAGCCGGTCTGCAGTGGGATGACGGCACCACACGCCGCAATGCCACCGCCCAGCGCATCCGCAAGGAAATCGAAGACTCCCTGGTGCGCCTGGAAACCGACTACATCGACCTGTACCAGATCCACTGGCCCGATCCGTTGGTAGCCCAGGAAGATACCGCCGATGAACTGGAGCGTTTGCGCCGTGAGGGCAAGATCCTCGCCGTGGGGGTGAGCAACTATTCACCGGCGCAGATGGATGACTTCAGCCGCTACACCGCGCTGGCCACGGTGCAGCCGCCCTACAACCTGTTCGAGCGCGCCATCGACAGCGACATCCTGCCGTATGCCAAGAACCACGGGCTGGTGGTATTGGCCTACGGCTCGCTGTGCCGGGGGTTGCTGACCGGCAGCATGCATTCGGCCACCAGCTTTGGTGGCGACGATGTGCGCAGGATCGACCCCAAATTCAAGGCGCCGCGTTTCGAACAATACCTGGCCGCCGTCGGCGCGCTGGAGGTGTACGCCCGCGAGTGTCACGGCAAGTCGATACTGGCGCTGGCGTTGCGCTGGGTGCTGGATCAAGGCCCGACCATCGCGCTGTGGGGCGCACGCCGGCCGGAGCAACTCAAGGGCTATGAAGAGGCGTTTGGCTGGCATTTGACCGCCGATGACCTGACACATATCGACCGTATTCTGGCCAGCACGATAAAAGATCCGATCGGGCCGGAATTTATGGCCCCCGCCAAGCGTTAACCCTTACGACAGGGATGTCAGCGACAACAAAAAATGACATCCCCGTACGTTGAGGTTTTTGCATGAAGCGCGGCACCCTATTCACGATCGCTGGTGGTTTGCTCTGTGGGCTGTTAGTGGCAGGCGCCCTGAAATGGCGCGGTGACCCCAATGCCTTGTGGCACATCGTCAGCCAGCAATGCGTTCCCGACCAGCAACAGCAGCACAAGCCCGACCCGTGCCTGGCGGTGGACCTGGACCGTGGTTATACGCTGCTCAAGGACCGCAATGGCCCGTTGCATGACCTGCTGATTCCCGTGGATAAAGTCACCGGCATTGAAGACCCTGCGTTGGGGCGCCAGTTGCTGCCGCATTACTTCGCCCAGGCCTGGAAGCACCGTGCAGTGTTGTCCGACGGCCTGAAAAAGCCGATCCCCGACGCCTTCGTTTCCGTGGCCATCAACTCGCGTTTTGGTCGCTCGCAGAACCAGTTGCACGTGCACATCGCTTGCCTGCGCCCCGAGGTGTTTGTCGCCTTGAGCCAGCAAGGCAAGGCTTTGGATGAACAGTGGCAGGTGTTGCCGAGGCCGCTGATGGGGCATACCTACAGCGCCCGCACGTTGTCGGCAGCCGACGCCGAGCTGCTCGACCCCATGGCGCTGTTGCACGACTACGTCGAGGCCCAGGGCAGCTCAATGAGCCACTACAGTTTGCTGATGACGCCCCGCGCCGACGGCAGCTTTGTGCTGTTGAGCACGCACCTGGCGCTCACCGAACTGAACCTGGGTTCGGCCGGTGAACTGCAAGACTATCGCTGTGACCTGATGACCCAGTTGTAAGCCCCCTTTGACCTGATTCGGACCTACTTCCATGCGCTTGACTGTGTTGGCTTGCCTGTTCTTGTCTGTTGGTGTGGCCCAGGCGGCCACCCGCGAAGTGATCCCGATCCACAGCGCCACCATGGCCAATGGTGATTTGCGCTACAGCGTCACCTTGAAGATTGGCGGCACGCCCGTGGAAACCCAATTCGACACCGGCTCGGTGGGGTTGCGCGTGCTGCCTGGGGTGTTGAAACCCCAGGATGCCTTGGCCCAGAACGTCCCGGCGGCGATTCAGTACGGCAGCGGCGTGCGCCTGAACGGCAAGCTGGCGATGGCCACGGTCAGCCTGGGCACTGCTACGGCCCAGGTGCCGATACAATTGGTCGAGAGCATCAGTTGCAGCGACGCACGGCCTAAATGCCCGGCCTCGACAGTGTCCGCCAAGGACTTCCTCATGGGCG
The DNA here is from genome assembly GCF_059419385.1 of Pseudomonas sp. GW821-FHT05H12. Taxonomy (NCBI): domain Bacteria; kingdom Pseudomonadati; phylum Pseudomonadota; class Gammaproteobacteria; order Pseudomonadales; family Pseudomonadaceae; genus Pseudomonas; species Pseudomonas sp. GW821-FHT05H12. Next base: position 35,188 of record NZ_JBWKRS010000038.1, read on the forward strand.
GCAACCCCGAGCGCGGCGAGGGCTTCAAGGCGATCATGGGCGTCGGCATGTTACGTAACCCCGCGGCCAACCCGCTGGTGGCCATGGGCGGCCGTTGGTTGGTGGTGCTGCCACGGCCCGGGCAGAGCACCGGGCAGTTGATCATCAACCCCACGGCGGCGGAGACCCAGGGGTTTCGCCTCCTCAGCCTGCAACACTTTGCGGTGAAACCCGGTGATACCAGCGCCTACTGGAAAGACCACGGCGTGCAGGGTTGCCTGCAGCGCCTGGACACTCACCAACAGGTGTGCGGCGACAGCATCCTGGACACCGGCGCGGCGGGTTTTCATATCTATGCCGATGCGCTGCAAGCCAACTGGCCGGTGGGCACCCCGGCGCATTTCAGCCTGGCCCTGGGGGACGGCAGCCAGATGGGCCAGCACTTCAAGGTGGATAACGGCGGCGGGCGCTATGTGCGCTACATCACCGCCCAAGGCGAACACAACTTCCACGGAATCAATGCCGGCTTGCTGACGTATTTCGATAATGCGGTGCTGTACGACCAGTCCGCCGGCACCATCGGCCTGAAGGCCCGCTGATCACTGAAGACAAACACAGCACAACTGTGGGAGCCGGGCTTGCCCGCGATGGCGGAGTGTCAGTCAACCCATTCATTGGCTGATCCACCGCCATCGCAGGCAAGCCAGCTCCCACATTTTGATCTGCGTCCTGCCGAGAAATCGGGTACACCGCTAACCCCCTGTGGAAGCGGGCTTGCCTGCGAATGCGGAGTGTCAGTCGACACACCTGCCAGCTGGCCCACCGTATTCGCAGGCAAGCCAGCTCCCACAATTGGATCTGCGTCCTGCCGAGAAATCGGATACACCGCGAATCCCCTGTGGGAGCGGGCTTGCCCGCGAATACGGTGGGTCAGTCAGCATATTCAGTGATTGACACTCCGCATTCGCGAGCAAGCCCGCTCCCACATTTGGATCCCGCATACCGGAAAATTTTCATTCACGACCTCTTTGCTCGATAAACGACACCCCCTCAGATTTAGCCATTGAACGACTGTTCAGTTTGAACTATGTTGACCGCATCCACCCGTTTGCGCGCAAACGGGTTCGCGCTTTTTCTTCTTGAACGAGAGGCTCTGGCATGCGGTTTTCCCCCTTCGTCGAACGAATTGCAGGGCAGGGCGTCGCCGCCTGGGACATCCACCACGCCGCGTTCCACGCTGCCAGCCAGGGCGAAGACATCATCATCCTCAGCGTCGGCGACCCCGATTTCGCCACGCCTTCGTTCATCACCGACGCGGCCGTCAGCGCACTGCGCGACGGCGACACCCACTACACCGAAATCCCCGGCCGCACGTCCTTGCGCGATGCCGTGGCCCGGCGCTACAGCCAGACGCTCGGCCGCTCGTTGGCGGCCGATAACGTGATCATCGTGCCCGGCGCCCAGAACGCATTGTTCATCAGCTCGCTGTGCCTGTTGCAGGCCGGGGATGAAGTGCTGGTGCTCGACCCGATGTACGTCACTTACGAAGCCACGCTCAAGGCCAGTGGTGCAACCCTGGTGCGCGTGCCGTGCTCGCCGGAGTCGGGGTTTCGCCTGGACCCGCTGGCACTCGCCGCTGCAATCACCCCGCGCACCCGGGCGATCTTCTTTTCCAACCCGAACAACCCCACCGGCGTGGTGCTCAACCCCCAGGAACTGCAAGTGATTGCCGACCTGGCCATCGCCCATGACCTGTGGGTGGTGGTGGACGAGGTCTACGAAAGCCTGGTGTTCGACGGCCAATACCACAGCCTCGCCGCGCTGCCCGGCATGGAAGACCGCTGCATCGTGATCGGCAGCCTGTCCAAGTCCCACGCGATGACGGGCTGGCGTATCGGCTGGATCATCGCCGCGCCGCAGATGGTCGCCCATGCCGAAACCCTGGTGCTGAGCATGCTCTATGGCCTGCCCGGGTTTGTCATGGAAGCCGCTGCAGCCGCCGTATTGGCCCATGATGAAGTGACCGTGGGCATGCGCGAGATCTACCGCCGCCGACGTGACCTGGTAGTGGCGGGCCTGAGCGCTTGCCCAGGGATCAAGGTGCAGGCGCCACAGGCCGGGATGTTTGTACTGGTGGATGTGCGCGGCACGGGCTTGAGTTCGCTGGATTTTGCCTGGCGATTGTTCCGTGAGGCCGGGGTCTCGGTGCTCGATGCGGCGGCCTTTGGTGAGCCAGCCCAAGGGTTTGTGCGGCTGTCGTTCACCCTGGGCGATGAGCGCCTGGCCGAGGCCTGCCAGCGTATTGCCGGCTTTGTTGGCCAACTCGCGGGCGAGCCGCGGATCGCGCCGGCACCCGTCGCAACGATTGAAGTGGTGCAACCGGCCGACGTCAAAAAGATGATCGAGGTGGTCGATCTGCATAAGCGCTTCGGCAATATCGAAGTGCTCAAGGGCATTTCCCTGACCGCACACGAAGGCGATGTCATTTCCCTGATCGGCGCCAGCGGCTCAGGCAAAAGTACCTTGCTGCGCTGCATCAACATGCTGGAAGTGCCCGACCAGGGCAGCATTCATGTGGACGGTGAAAGCATCAAGCTCAACTACGGCCGGCCCGGTGCGCCGCTGGTGGCGGATGCCAAGCAACTGGTGCGCATCCGCTCGACCCTGGGCATGGTGTTCCAGAACTTCAACCTGTGGCCCCATCGCACCGTGCTCGAAAACCTCATCGAGGCGCCCACCCAGGTGCTGCGCGAAAGCCGGGCCGAAGCCATCGAGCGTGCCGAAGCCTTGCTCGACCGGGTTGGCCTGGCCGCCAAGCGCAACGAATACCCGGCGTTTCTCTCCGGTGGGCAGCAGCAGCGCGTGGCGATTGCCCGCGCACTGGCCATGCGCCCCAAAGTCATGCTGTTCGATGAACCCACTTCAGCCCTCGACCCGGAACTGGTGGGCGAAGTGTTGCGCGTTATCCGCTCCCTGGCCGAAGAAGGCCGCACCATGATCCTGGTCACCCATGAAATGGCCTTCGCCCGGGATGTGTCGTCCAAAGTGGCTTTTCTGCACCAAGGCATGATCGAGGAAACCGGTTCGCCGGACTCGGTGTTTATCGACCCACGCAGTGAGCGTTGCCGACAGTTCGTCAACGCGCATCAAACTCGCTAACTCCATAAAAAGACGGGGCAACTCATGAAATGCAAACGCATGGCAACGTGGTTGGGCAGTGCAGTGTTGATGTTGGCCGCAGGTTTTACCTGGGCGGCGGAAAAACCCATCGTGTTCGCGGTGGCGGCCGAACCTTACCCGCCGTTCACGGTAAAAGGCGGCAACGGCCAGTGGTCGGGGTTTGAGGTGGACCTGATCCACAAGCTGTGCGAGGGCATGAAAGCCGAGTGCCAGATCAAGGAAGTGGCGTGGGACGGCATCATCCCGTCACTGCTGGCCAAGAAGATCGACGTGATTTTCTCGTCGATGTCGGTGACCGACGAGCGTGAAAAACAGATCGCCTTCAGCCGCGCCTATTACGACTCGCTGCTGGGCGTGGCCGGGCCCAAGGGCGCCACCGTGGACATCACGCCTGAAGGCCTGAAGGGCAAGTTGATTGGCGTGCAGATCTCCACGGTCAGCGCCAACTACCTGAAGAAGTACTACGAGAACATCGCCGACCTGAAGTACTACGACACCCAGGAATCGGCCAACGCCGACCTGATCGCCGGGCGCATCGACTACATGATGGCCGACGACACCGCCATCGCCATGATGGTCAAGACCCCGGAAGCCAGCGGCCTGGCCCATATCGCCAGCGTGCCCTATGACCCAATCATCGGCCGTGGCGTCGGTGCCGGGTTGCGCAAGGAAGACACCGCGCTCAAGGCGCGCCTGGACAAAGCCATCGGCGAACTGCTGGTGAGCAAGGACTATGACGACCTGTCCCAGCACTACTTTGGCCTGTCGGTCAGCCCGTGCAAGCGCGGCGATACGCCGGCCTATGTCAGCAAGACCTGTGACAGCCCCTACCAGCAAATCGCCCAGAAGAGCGAATAATGTTCGACCTCTTAAGCTTCGGCGAACAAGGATGGGGTAACGCGCTGCTCAAGGGGTTATGGATGACCCTGCAAATTTCCGCCGGCTCCTTTGCGGTGGGGTTGCTGATCGGGCTGGTGGTGGCGTGCGCCAAACTCAGCGCCCCACGCCCGCTTGCACTGCTGATGCGCGGCTACACCACGGTGTTTCGGGCGGTGCCGGAACTGCTGCTGATCCTGCTGCTGTATTACGCCGGCGCCATGGGCCTGAATGCGTTGATCGTCAGCCTGGGCTTCGAGCAGCTGAATATCAGCGGCCCGCTGGTGGCGATCCTGGTGTTGGGGTTGGTGCAGGGTGCGTATGCCTCGGAGATTTTCCGCGCGGCGATCCTGGCCATTCCCCATGGCCAGATCGAAGCGGCGCGGGCCTTTGGCTTGAGCGGCTTTGGCCTGTTCCGTCGGGTGACGTTGCCGATCATGGCGCCGTACGCCTTGGCGGGCATGTCCAACCTGTGGATCAACTTGATCAAGGACAGTGCCCTGATCAGCGTGGTCGGCACCAACGAGTTGCTCTACACCGCCAAGCAGGCGGCGGGTTCCACCCGCCAATACCTGCTGTTCTACCTCACGGCCGCCGCCTTGTATTACCTGGTGACGCTGGCTTCCAACTACCTGTCCGGACGCCTGGAGCGACGTATTCGTCGCTGGATGCCGGTTGTCGAGTGAGGGGCGCATGCCTGAGTGGATAAGTTACTACGCGGGGTTGATCGCCAAAGGCTTGCAGACCACCTTGTCGCTGCTGGTGATTTCGGCGGTGCTCGGCTTTGCCCTGGCGGTGCTGGTGGCGCTGGCGCGCTTGTCGCGGCGCAAGTGGCTGGCCCGCAGCGCACTGGCCTACACCAGCGTGCTGCGGGGCACGCCGTTGCTGATCCAGATCTACATTTTCTATTACGGCCTGGGCAGTTTGTTCGCCCAGTTCCCGATGATTCGCGGCAGCTTCCTGTGGCCGTTCCTGCGCGACGGCTACTGGTACATCGTGTTTGCTCTGGTGCTGTCGGTGGGCGCCTATGTGGGGGAGGTGATTCGCGGTGGCCTGCTGGCGGTGCCCAAGGGTGAGATGGAAGCTGCCTCGGCATTCGGCATGACGCCGCGCCAGGCCTTGCTACGGGTGCGCCTGCCACGGGCGATGCGTCTGTTGCTGCCGACCCTGGCCGGTGAAACGGTGATGCTGCTCAAATCCACCGCGCTGGCGTCGACGATTGCCGTGGTGGACCTGCTCGGCGTGGCGAACGTTGTGCGTGCGCAAACCCTGCAGATCTATCAACCGCTGCTGTTGGTGGCCGGGGTGTACCTGTGCCTGACGTTCCTGATCGAAGGCGTCTACGCCATCGCCGAACGGCGTGGCACGCCGCTGCGCAGGTCAGTGGGATGAACAGGGACCGCTCGCTGCAAGGGATTGCCCTGTGTTCGCTGGCCTATGCGTTTTTGGCCCTGCAGGACGCGGTGATCAAGTGGCTGGTGGCCGATTATTCGGTGTTCACCATTCTGTTCTGGCGCAGCCTGGTGGTGGTGGCTGCCTGCGTGATTGCCGGGCGCCTGGGCTTGTTGCGCCGCGCCTGGACCTCGGTCAGCCGAAAGTTGCTGGTCGTGCGCGGGTTGCTGTCGTTGCTGGCGTGGTTGCTGTATTACACCGCCGCCAAGGACCTGACCCTGGCGGAAATGACTACCTTGTATTTCTCGGCGCCGATCATGGTCACCTTGCTGGCGGCGTTGATCCTCAAGGAGCGCGCCAGTCGCGGCCAGTGGATCTCGCTGATCATCGGCTTTGTCGGCGTGATGATCGCGTGTCGCCCAAGCAACATGGTCGATCCCTTGCCGATTGCCCTGACGCTGGCCGCCGCGTTGTGCTGGGCGTTCACGTACATCCAATTGCGCCAGGTCGACCCGACCACCTCGGTGCTGGAGCAGATGCTGATCACCAACGTGGTATTCGTGATCTGCATGGCCGTGACCTTGCCCTGGACCCACACCCCCGCGCCCACACCGTCCTGGCTTGGCATGCTCGCGGCGGGGTTGGTCGGCGGTATCGGTCAGTTCCTGTTGTTTGCCAGCTTCCGGCGCGCCACGGCGACCTTGCTGGCACCGTTCGAATACACCGGGCTGATCTGGGCGTTCCTGTTGTCGAGCCTGATCTGGGGCACCTCGATGGACGCTTCGCTGATCATCGGCGCGGTGTTGATCGCCGTCAGCGGCACCCTGGCCATGCTCAGTGCACGCCACCCGGAATCACAAGACGTGGTCGGCGCCGAATGCTCCGTGACGCAACCCCTGTACCCAGCAGCGGCAGATGTGCAGCCCGTTGGCGGGGCTGAAGGTGCCGGGGTTGAGACACCCCTCGAGCCAGAGCCCGTCGAGCATCGCCGATAGGCCGATGGCCGCCAGGTGGCTGTCATGGATGACCAGCTGCTCGGCGCGGGCCAGGTCGTCGAGCAGTTGCTGGATCAATGCCAGGTAGGCGCGGTAGCTGTTTTCGTGGGACTGGTTCACGTGGGGCGAGTGGCGGATCAGGCTCCAGAACACCACCCACACGCCGAGCAGGTCAGGGTCCATCACCCGGGGCGAAAAGGATGCACTGAGAAACGCGTCCAGGCGCGCAGCGGCGCCTTCGACGGGTTCCACTTGCGCCCACAGGGCGGTGGTCAGTTCGTTGGCCAGCTTGTGGTAGGTCTCGGCGATCAGCGCATCGATGCTGCCGAAATGGTGGTTGAGCAACCCTACCGACACCCCGGCCTCGGCCGCGATGCGCCGTACGGAAATCCCCGCGTGGCCATCGCGGGCAAGGCAGGTGAGGGTCGCGGCAATCAGCAGGTCCCGGCGTTCGTCGGGGTCGGCACGGCGCAGTTTGGGAGGGTCGACGGTCACAGGAATGCCCTTGAAGAATCACCAGAGTGCCAAGGTTAGTTGAACATCTGTTCAATCTCTACCGTTTAAATCATCAGAGGAGGGCAAGGCATGGCAAAAGACCTTTCGTGGCAAGTGGCGGGCGATGCCGGCAACCTGTTGCACATCGGCGCCTGGCGGTTCGAAGGCGATGGCAGCGGCCCCCGGGTGCACCTGCAAGCGGGCGTGCATGCCGATGAGATCGCCGGGATGTTGGTGTTGCACCAACTGCTGCCACGTTTGCAGGCGTGCCAGGACCAAGGGCGTTTGCGCGGCACCGTGACGGTGGTGCCGCAAGCCAATCCGTTTGGCATCGGTCAGTTTCGCCAGGGCAAATTGCTCGGGCGTTTTCACGAGGCCACCGGGCAGAATTTCAACCGTGGCTTCGACCATTCGCTGGCCCAGGCACGCCCGGCCAACAACTTCGCGCAGTGGCAAAAAAACCTGGTGCAACTGGCGCAGGACGCCGACTTGGTGCTGGACCTGCACACTGACGATGAAGCGCTGCCGTACCTGTATATTCACCGCAGCTTCTGGCCGGAACAAGGTCTGGCGTTGGCGGCGGCGCTGCAGGCCGAGGTGGTGATCGTGTGGGACGAGGGCGGCGATGGCGCGTTTGAAGAAGCCATCATTCACCACGGAACGCCGCGCTTGGCCGCCACTGTCGAGTTGCGCGGCCAGGCGGATGTCAGCGACGTGCTGGCCAAGCAGGACGCCGATGGAATCTGGGCATGGTTGTGCATCAATGGTGTGATCGATGAAGTGGCTGTCATCGCCGAGTGGCAAGGCGAAGTGGTCGACATGGGGTGTATGGAAACCGCTCTGGCGCTCTGCGCCGGGGTGCTGGTGTTCGAGAAAAACCTCGGCGATCAGGTGCAAGAGGGTGAGTGCTTCGCACGGATAATCGGGCGTCCTGGCGACGCCCATTCCGAAGTGATCCTGCACGCCGTACAAGCGGGGCGCATGGTGACCCGTCACCGTGAACGCCTGGTGGCGCAGGGGGCGGTGGTAGCGAAGTTCACCGGTACGCGCCTGTCCGACAGCTACAGCGGCGGAGTGCTGGACCCGTAGTCGTAGGCGAGGCTGGACATATTCGGAATTGAGAAGCGCTAGAACAAATTCGTACGTCAGGATCACACAAGGGAGGACAACGGCCATGGATTATTCCCGCGCCGACAACCCACTCCTTTACCTTGGCCATTTATGCTCATCACATCCTTCAGCCAATCCAGCGCTACGGCAAACAGTGTCTCAGTGCGGGAAAAACGGTCGCAAAAAAACGCTGATCCGCACGTGTACAGTGATCACAAGGCCGCGTTCAGCGAGCGCGTGACAAGCGACCTGAACAACGGCCGCCTCGCGCCTGATGCCAATGCCATGGTCGATGCCGTGTTGTACCCGGGTAAAGCGACCTTGCCCAAAGTGCAGGTCAAGACATTCGCGGTCAATGGCATCCAGGCGAACGACATTCTGTTCATACAGCGTGTACCACCGAATTCCGATGGCCCGAATATTGTGCTGTATGTACCAGAGAAAGACGGTGCTTCCTTTCACTCCTTCAATACGCGCGAGGAAATGAACACCTGGTTGAAAGCCCTCGCGGGTGACCCCCAACGCTTGAGCGCGTTTGCCAAGCACTTCGCAGAAAGCGGATACCCAGGCAGGACGCAAAGTGTCCTCGACACGATGGCCCAGTTCAAAAACAACGACATCAATGCCGTGGTCGGGCCCTTTGCCAATGAACACAGCGATATCTTTGGCCGCCTGGACACAGGTGCATCGGCACCACCGGTGTCGGTCAATGGGTTGAGCAACCTTAAAACGGAGCGTGAGTCGCCAGAGGGACGTGTGCTGTATTCCGGCCTGCGGCCGGACGGTGAAAAAGTCTATTTCCAGTTTGACGCCTATGGGAATTTGTTGGGCGATGGTGACAAAGGCAATTTCTATTTTTTGAACAACGGCGTGAACAGCGGCCGGCCGCTGGTGCCTCTTTCGGAACAAGCGTTCAAGCAAAAGGTTACCAACCAGTCCCTCGACAACGTGGGCGCCAATGATATTCGCGGGTTCTACGATGAGCTGCTCAATCACCTTGAGCACCCATTTTCCGGCTTGGGTGAAGCGTTGCAGGTGTTCGGCGTCAACCAAAATACCGCTGATACCGTTGAACGCTACTTCGATAACCCTTTCAGCGCACTCCTGTTGGACCTGAACAAAAACAACCAGATCGGCAACGTATTCGGTGTCGATAAGCCGACCATGGACGGCGTGCTCAAGGGCGTGGGTGACGTCGCCCAGGGCTTTGTACCCGTTTATGGTCAAGCCCGGGGGCTCGCGACGCTATTGACGAAGGCTATTCGCAATGAGCCGATGACGGACCAGGAAGTTCGCGACCTGGGCGATGCGCTGGGCTTGAAACCGGACAGTCCGGCCAGGAAAAACCTGCCGATGCCTGGGTCGCCCGGTAAACCCGCAGGATCATTGCCGGGTTCCAAGACGGCTGAAGTGAACACGCCGACTGAAAATACGCCTGTCACTGAGGTTGAGGAGCCCTCACCGGCAGCCCCTTCTGCAACGCCCCAATACCCGGGTTTCAGAAGCGTTTCGTTCCAGGGAGAAAATCGTTACTTCGCAGCTGAGACGCCGGATGCGGGCGATGGTGAGCACTACCTGCTGCGAGTCAAGGACCCGAATGATCCGACCCGATTAGTCAGCAGCGGCATCGTTGCCAAGCCAGACAATACGGGGGGCTGGGTACGCAGAGGTGTCAGTGGCGGCGGTGGCAGCAGTTCAAAATCGGCCGCGCCGCAGGCATCTGCCAGCGGCGGAGACTCGACGGGTTTCCTGGAGGACCTGCTGAAACAGCGTAACGAGACGCCAGGGGCAACGCCCGGGATCACGTCTGTCGCTCAACTCCAGGCTGAGGATTTTCCCGTACCTGCCAGGATCTATCGGGCTCACACCGGGACCGAAAATCCATCTGTTACCGGCCTGCGTCGTGCCGCAGGCACAACAACGTCGGGTGATGACTACCTGGCGGCAATTATCAAACACACGGCACGCCAGGGCGGCAGCAATGGCGAGGTCATGTCCTTCAGTACCCGTGAGATGAAGGCAGAAAGTTTCGCCAGGCAGTACTCCACCAACAACAACAAAGTGCCGGTTTACACTGTGGACACCACCCAAGACCCCTCCGCGTTTCGAACCGTGCCCGATATCATCCTTAAAGATGGGGAGCGCCTGGTGAGGGAAGGGAAAATAACCAAGGCGACCTTGCTCCAGGCTATCGATAAAGTTCAGCTCAACGAGCAGGAGGTATTTTATGTGAAGGGCGACGTGCCCCCGCAGTATCTGATTCTCTAGCTGTGCAATGCATCGGTCTGGTGCGCCAAGTCCTTGAAATCACTGCTGCTGCACCCATTCCCGCGGGCTGGTGCCGATCTTGCGTCGAAACGCCCTGGCCAGCGCCGATGGGCTTTCATAGCCCACTTCATCGGCAATCAGCGCGATGGGCCGGCCTTCGCGCAGGCGTTTCTGCGCCAGGCTAACGCGCCAGCTCAGCACATAGTCGGCCGGGGTCTGGCCGACGACTTTGTGAAAGTACGCGGCGAAGCTGGCGCGGGACATGTTCGACTCCACGGCCATTTCCTGCACGGTCCACGGGCGTTCCGGATGGTTGTGCAGCAAGGTCATGGCCCGCGCCAGGCGCAGGTCGGCCAGGCCCGACATCATCCCTGTGGTCATGCTGTGCTCGGCCATCATATGGCGCAGGAACTGGATCACCATCAATTCGAACAGGCGGTTCATCACCGCTTCGCGGCCACAATGCTCGGCGAAGGCTTCGCTGAACAACCAGTCGAGGGTGCCGGCAATCATCGGAATCTGGTCGAGGGGCATGACGATGGTGTCGGTCAAGGCTACTGACAACGGGTTGTCCAGGCCGCCGTCGAAGCGCAATGAGGCGGCAACCACCTGGGCGCCATCCTCCGCGCTCGCCAGTAGCCGATGAGGCAGCGGGCGGGGCACCAGCACCAGGCTGGGCTTGGGAATGCGCAACGGCCCGTCGGGCATGTCCAGGGTGGCCTGGCCTTCCTTGAGCAGGTAAACCCGGCCGCGTTGCTGCAGGTCCCGGGTGTCGATGGCGCCGCGCAGCGGGCCACTGTGGAAGGTATCGGCACCGATGCCGAAGTGCACGAGCAGGGTGGACAAACGATCCATGACTCACCTGAGTGTAAATAATCTGTTTAGACGATCTGCGCCATATCGTCGACTAATAGCCTCCATTTGTAAATTCGGTTTCGGCATCATGGCTCCACGTTCAACGCCTTGAGCGCCTAACCCAACGGAGCAAATGCCCATGAAAACCTTCAAGTTCTCCCGTGTTGCCGCCGCCCTGTTCACCGGCGCACTCGCCCTTGGCGCCGCCTCTGCCAGCTTCGCCGATACCCAGAAAGCCACCGTGGTGCTGGTGCATGGCGCCTTCGCGGACGCCTCCAGCTGGAACGGCGTGATCGCCGGGCTCAAGGCCGAAGGTTATCCGGTGGTTGCTGTGGCCAACCCGCTGCGCAGCGTGAAGACCGACTCTGACTATGTGGCCGATATCGTCGAACACACCCCCGGTCCGGTGATCCTGGTTGGCCATTCCTACGGTGGTTCGGTGATCACTAATGCCGTACACGGCAGCGACAAGGTCAAGGCCCTGGTGTATGTCGCCGCCTTCGCCCCGGAAAAGGGCGAGACCGCCTTTGAACTGTCTGGCCGCTATCCGGGCGGCACCCTGGGGCCGACCCTGGACAAACCGGTGGTGTCCGGGGACGGCGTGACCGACCTGTATATCCAGCAGGACAAGTTCAACAGCCAGTTCGCCGCCGACGTTGCGCCGAAGGACGCACAACTGATGGCTGCCGGTCAGCGTCCGATTACCGAGGCCGCACTGAAGGAACCATCGGGTGATCCGGCGTGGAAAAAACTGCCGTCCTACTTCATATACGGTTCAGCCGACAAAAATATTCCCGAGGCTGCGCTTAAATTCATGGCGGACCGTGCCGGCTCCAAGGAAACCATCGACATCAAAGGCGCCTCCCACGTGGTGATGGTCTCCAACCCCGCGCGAGTGGTGGCAATCATCAACGATGCGGCCAAGGCCAATGCTCAATGAAGTAGGCCCCTCAAGCCCACGGCCTGAAACCCGATGCCGCATTCTGTCTGACAGGATGCGGCGTTTTCATTGGGGCGGGCTCGCACCTATCGATCAAAATGCGAACCGCGCAACTTCAATCGGCGCATCGCACTGTCCAGATGGGCCCGCGCGCTGGCCGGATCACCTTCGCGCATCTGTGAGGAGGCCAACTTTGCCACCTGTGGATCGATCGGTTTTAGCACCCCGCCGCAGGCCATGGCCTTGAGTTGTACCTGGGCGGCACGTTCCAGGTAATACAAGTCATCCCAGGCTTCGGCGATGTTGGGCGCGGTTACCATCACGCCGTGGTTTTTGAGGAACAATACGTCGGCGTCGCCCAATTCCGCTGCAATGCGCTGGCCTTCACGGTTGTCCAGGGCCAGGCCGTTGTAGTGCTCATCCACCGCCGTGCGCCCGTAGAACTTCAACGCGGTCTGCCCCAGCCACAGTAGCGGTGGGCCTTGCAGCAGGCACAGCGCAGTGGCATTGGGCATATGGGTATGGAACGCTGCCTTGATGCGTGGCTGCTGCTGGTGCAGTTGGGCGTGGATGTAGAACGCAGTGGCTTCCGGCGTACCGTCGCCATCAATCACGTTGCCGGCGTAATCACACACCAACAGATGCGAAGCGGTGATTTCCTCGAAGGCATAGCCGAACGGGTTGACGAAGAACAACCCGTCATGCCCCGGCACCGTGGCCGAAAAGTGGTTGCAGATGCCTTCTTCCAGGCCATGCAGCGCCGCCAATTGCAGGCAGGCGGCGAGCTCTACCCGGGCTTCGATGGCGGCAACCGTGTCGAGGTTGAAGCGCCCGGCGTGGGGGCCGAGCGAGGAGGGTGTGAACGTGTGGGCCATGGCTTACCACCCCAGAGACTTGAACAGCTCGGGCACGCCGTCGAGGGCTGGCAGGGTTGCGTCCGGCGTGTAGTCGGCGAGCAGTTGCCGGCCGGTGCCACGGTCGATCCACACGCAGCGAAAGCCGATATCCCGCGCGGCGGCGTGGTCCAAATGCGGGCTGGCGCAGATGTGCACCACCTGGTCGAGGCTCACCCCAAGTTGCGCATGGGCATGGTCGAACAAGCGGCGATCCGGCTTGTAGGCTCCCGCCTGCTGCGCGGTGATTACGCGGTCGATATACCCACCCAACTGCGCGACATTGCCGGCAATCACGTCATCGTCGGTATTGGAGACGATGCACAGTTTGTAACCCTGCTGCTTTAACTGCTTGAGCGTGCCCAGCACCTCGGGGAACGGCGGCATGGCACCGATGCTGTCGGTCAGGATCGCGGCATCGTCAGGGCTGGCGCTCAGGCCCAGTTCTTTGAGCGCCAACTGCAGACTCAGCCCGGCCAAGGTGCGGAAGCTGCGATGGGGCGGCGTTTGTTCCAGCGCGTGTTCGTGGTGGTCGTAGACGCTGATCAGGGTCTCGCGGTCCACCTGGTGGTCGCCCTTGGCCTCCAGGATCCGGTCGACGGCGGCGCGCAGGCCTTCATCCCATTGGATCAATGTGCCGTAGCAGTCAAAGGTCAGCCAGAGCGGGCGAGGGGAGTGTTCGAGCGGCATGGGGTTCACCTGTTGCGTCGTGAGTGATGGAGACAGCATAGAAAGCGTGGCTGTCAGTTGGAAATTAAATTAACCTCTGCATCACAGTTGAATAGTCGATATGAAGGCCGCCGCCATGTTTGATCTGGAACTGCTGCAAACCCTGGTCTGTGTCGTGGACGAAGGCAGCTTCACTCGCGCCGCCGAGCGGGTGCACCGCACTCAATCCACGGTCAGCCAGCAGATTCGCAAGCTGGAAGAGAGCGTTGGGCACGTGTTGCTGGTGCGTGATCGCTCTGGCCAGCACGTCAGCCCTACCGAACAGGGCGAGTTGCTGACCCATTACGCCCGCCGCCTGTTGAACCTGTCCCTCGAAGCGCGAGATGCGTTGAATACCGAAGCCAAAGTGGTGCCCGTCAGGTTAGGCGTGCCGGAGGACTTCGACGCGACGCGCATGGCCTCGATCCTCTCCGGATTTGTTCGTGCACGCCCGCAAGCGCGACTGGAAACAGTCAGCGGCATGAGTACCGACCTGCGCCGGCAACTGGAAGCGGGCGAGATCGACATTGCCTTGGTCAAGCGCGAAGTCGGCAGCGGCGAGTGCCATGCCAGCTGGCCGGAGCCTCTGGTGTGGGTGTGTGGCGATGGCCAGGATTTGCACGCTGAAACGCTGCCACTGGCGTTGTTTCCCCAAGGTTGCATCTACCGCCAACGCGCCATCCGCACCTTGGACAAGGCGCGACGCAGCTGGCGCGTGGCGTTTGGCAGCCACAGCCTCACGGGTATCCAGGCGGCGGTGACGTCGGGCCTCGGTATCAGCATCCTGCCCGTCAGCGCCGTACTGCCCAGCCATCGGGTGTGTACAGAACTGCCACCTGTGCCGCCGTCGGAACTCGCGCTGATCAGCGCGGGCACGCGACTGAGCGAGACCCACCGGGGGCTGATCAAGTGCCTGAGCGAAGCGGTTTCATCCTCGGCGACATTTAACGGGTAACGCCAATAACGTTTTGGTGAAACGTTTAATCAAACGATAAACGGCACACGCAAGCGCTTGCGTAAGGAAATGTAACTGGCATAGAGTCGGCAGCACTCGACAACAAAAATAATAAAACCAGGAGCTCATTCATGAGCCTTGAACCCTTGCTTGAGATGCAGGGCATCAGCAAAACCTTCAACGGTGTGCGGGTGCTCAAGTCAGTCGGCCTGAAGGTCTACCCCGGCGAAATCCACGCCTTGATGGGGGAGAACGGCGCCGGCAAATCCACGCTGATGAAAATCCTTTCCGGCGCCTACCAGGCTGACCCCGGTGGTCAGATCCGCATCGACGGCCAGCCCGTCGCCACCTTCGACCCCGCCAGCGCCAAGACCCACGGCATCGCCGTCATCTACCAGGAACTGAGCCTGTGCCCCAACCTCAGCGTGGCCGAGAATATCTACCTGGGCCGTGAACTGCGCCGTGGCTGGACCATCGACCGCAAAGGCATGCAGGCCGGTTGTGTGCAAGTGCTGCAACGCCTGGGTGCCGAGTTCAAACCGTCGACGCCGGTCAGCAGCCTGTCGATCGCCGAACGCCAGTTGGTGGAAATCGCCCGTGCCTTGCATGGCAACGCCAGGATCCTGGTGATGGACGAACCCACCACGCCGCTGTCCTCCCGCGAGACCGACCGCCTGTTTGCGCTGATCAAGCAACTGCGCAGCCAGGGCCTGGCGATCATCTATATCAGCCATCGCATGGCCGAAATCTACGAGCTGTCCGACCGCGTTTCGGTGCTGCGTGACGGCCAGTACATTGGCGAGTTGACCCGCGACGCGCTGTCGGCCGAGGTGCTGGTGAAAATGATGGTGGGGCGCGACCTGTCAGGTTTCTACAAGAAGGAACACGCCGCCTACAACCCCGGAGACGTGGTGATGCGCGTGCGCGACATGGCCGACGGCAAGCGCGTGCGCCACTGCAGTTTTGACCTGCACGCCGGTGAAGTGCTGGGCATCGCTGGTTTGGTCGGGGCAGGGCGCACCGAGCTGGCGCGGCTGATCTTCGCCGCCGACCCACGCACCAGCGGCACCCTGGAAGTGGTGGGCAAGACCGTCACCCAACTGCGCACCCCGGCCGACGCCATCCGCGCAGGCGTGGTGTACCTCACCGAGGACCGCAAGGCCCAGGGCCTGTTCCTCGACATGAGCGTGGCCGACAACATCAACGTCTGCGCCTGTGTGCCGGATGCCCATGCCGGTGGCGTGCTCGACCGCCAGCACGCGGCGCAGCGCGCCAAGGATGCGATCCAGTCACTGTCGATTCGTGTGGCGTCGGGCAAGGTCAACGTCGGCGCCTTGTCGGGCGGCAATCAGCAAAAGGTACTGTTGGCGCGCTTGCTGGAGGTCAGGCCCCACGTGTTGATCCTCGACGAGCCCACCCGTGGCGTGGACATCGGCTCCAAGTCCGAGATCTACCGCATCATCAATCAACTGGCGCTGGCCGGTGTGGGCATCGTGGTGATCTCCAGCGAGCTGCCGGAAATCATCGGCACCTGCGACCGCGTGCTGGTGATGCGCGAAGGCCAGTTGGTGGCCGAAGTCGGCGGGGCATCGGGCTACGCCATTTCCCAGGAACGCATTATTGACCTCGCCACCGGTGGCGATCAGGTGGTTGCCCATGGCTGAGTTGAACATTGCTCCAACAGGTAAGGCAGAACGCGCACGTGAACTGATGCGCACGGTGGGCATGTTGCCCGTGCTGGTCTTGTTGCTGGTGGGGTTCGCCCTGGCCAGCGAGAACTTCATGACCGTGCAGAACCTGTCGATCATCACCCAGCAGGCCTCGGTCAATGTGGTGCTGGCGGCGGGCATGACCTTTGTGATCCTCACGGCAGGTATCGACTTGTCTGTCGGTGCGATCCTGGCGGCGTCCGCTGTGGTGGCGCTGCAGGTGTCGCTGTCGCCGCAGTTCGGCATGTTCGGGATTGCTGCGGGTATCGGCTTCGGCCTGTTGCTGGGCCTGGTCAATGGCGGACTGATCGCGTTCATGCGCCTGCCGCCGTTCATTGTCACCCTCGGCGCGCTGACCGCCATGCGCGGCCTTGCGCGCCTGCTGGCCGATGACAAGACCGTGTTCAACCCCGACCTGCCGTTTGCCTTTATCGGCAACGACTCGATCCTCGGCGTGCCGTGGCTGGTGGTGATTGCCGTGGCCGTGGTGGTGCTGTCGTGGTTCATCCTGCGCCGCACCGTGATGGGTGTGCAGATCTACTCGGTGGGTGGCAACCCGGAAGCGGCGCGGCTGTCGGGGATCAAAGTGTGGAAAGTGCTGCTGTTCGTCTACGCCATGTCCGGCGCCCTGGCCGGGCTGGGCGCGGTGATGAGTGCTTCGCGCCTGTTCGCCGCCAATGGCCTGCAACTGGGCCAGTCCTATGAGCTGGATGCAATTGCTGCGGTCATCCTGGGCGGCACCAGTTTTACCGGTGGCGTCGGCACCATCGGCGGCACGCTGATCGGTGCCCTGATCATCGCGGTGCTCACCAACGGCCTGGTGCTGCTGGGGGTGTCGGACATCTGGCAGTACATCATCAAGGGCATCGTGATCATTGGCGCGGTGGCGCTGGATCGCTATCGCCAGTCCGGTGCGCGGACCTGAATCGACTCCCCTAACAATCACAAGAGAGACCGGTATGAACCTAAAACGCATCTTTCCCGTTGTCGCCTTGGCTGCCCTGATGTCCCAGGCCGTAGACGCCCGCGAACTCAAGGCCCTGGGTATCAGTATGGGCTCGCTGGGCAACCCGTATTTCGTAACCCTGGCCGATGGCGCAACCGCACGAGCCAAGGAGCTGAACCCCAACGTCAAGGTCACCTCGGTGTCGGCGGACTATGACCTGAGCAAGCAGTTCTCGCAGATCGACAACTTCATTTCGTCCAAGGTTGATCTGATCCTGCTCAACGCGGTGGACCCGTCGGCCATGGCCTCGGCGATCAAGAAAGCCCGTGACGCGGGGATTGTGGTGGTGGCGGTGGACGTGGACGCCAAGGGCGTAAACGCCACGGTGCAGACCGACAACGTCGAAGCCGGCAAGTTGGCCTGCCAGTTCCTGGTGGACAAGCTCTCGGGCAAGGGCAACGTGATCATCCAGAACGGCCCGCAAGTCACCGCCGTGACCGACCGCGTCAAAGGTTGCAAAGCCGCCCTGGCCAGTGCGCCAGAGATCAAGGTGCTGTCCGATGACCAGGACGGCAAAGGTTCCCGCGAAGGCGGCCTGAACGTGATGCAGGGTTACCTCACGCGCTTCCCGAAAATCGACGGCCTGTTCGCGATCAACGACCCGCAAGCCATCGGCAGCGACCTGGCGGCCAAGCAGCTTAAGCGCGGCGGCATCATCATTACCTCGGTGGACGGCGCACCCGACATTGAAAACGCGCTGAAGACCCAGACCCAGATCCAGGCATCCGCCAGCCAGGACCCTTGGGCCATGGCCCAGACTGCCGTGAACGTGGGCAATGACATTCTCAATGACAAGGCCCCGGCCGAAGCGGTTACCCTGCTCACGCCAAAACTGATCACCCGTGACAACGTCGGTACGTACAGCGGTTGGTCGAGTCAACATTGATCCACTAAAGGGGTAGCAGCGTCGTGGTCACCATGGATGACGTGGCAAGCAGGGCGGGGGTGTCGACGTCGACGGTGTCCCATGTGCTCAACGGCACCCGCAAAGTCAGCCCGGCCACCGTGCAGGCGGTGCAGCGTGCGATCCAGGAACTGGGCTACATTCCCAACACCCTGGCGCGCTCGCTGGCGCGGTCGAGCACCAGCACGATTGGCGTGGCGATCTCGGCGCTGTCCAACCACTACTTCAGCGAAACCGTGCACGCGATCGAAACCGAGTGTGCACGGCACGGCTACATGATGCTGTTTGTCGACCCCCACGACGACCCGGAGCAGGAGCTACGGGTGGTCACGGCGCTGCATCATCGGCGGGTCGACGGGATCTTGCTGGCACCGTCGACCGGTTCCCGGGCCTTGGAATACTTGCAGGCCAACGAGGTGCCGACGGTGCTGGTGGACCGCATGATGAGCGAGCAGTTTGATCAGATCGGCGTGGAGAACACCGAGTCCACCCAAGCGCTGGTCAGCCATTTGATTGAACACGGCCACCGACGCATCGGCTTTATTGCCGGACGTGCGGGGCTGGGCACCACCGATGAGCGTGTAGCCGGTTACCGCCAGGCGTTGCAGGCGGCCGGGCTGGCGTTTGATCCGCAGTTGCTGGTCAACGGCGGCTCCAGCAGCGAGCCGGCGCGGGCCGCCACCGCACACTTGCTGGCCCTGGAGGCACCGCCCACGGCGATCATGGCCGGCAACAACCTGATGACCCTCGGTGCGATGCACGCTTTGCGGGATGCGCACATCGAGGTACCAGGGCAAATGGCCCTGGTGGGCTTCGACGATTTTGACTGGGCGGATTTCTTCGTGCCGCGCCTGACGCTGATTGCCCAGCCGGTGCAGGACCTGGGCACCCGCGCGGTGCATCTGCTGCTGCAACGCATGGCCTCACCCGACGCGCCGACCCAGAGCCTGCGCCTGGCACCGACCCTGCAACTGAGGCATTCATGTGGCTGTACTGGATTGGAATGATACGCGTATGAGCACACCCGTTTCCCTCGGCATAGACCTCGGCACCTCGGAACTCAAGGCCATCCTGATGGACCTTGATGGCCGCGTATTGGCCCATGCCGGCGTGCGCCTGAGCGTTTCGCGCCGCCACAGCGGCTGGTCCGAGCAGGATCCAGAGGATTGGTGGCAAGCGTGCCTGCAGGCCCTGGAGCAACTGCGCGCCCATCCGGTGTTTACCCGCGTGGCCTGCATCGGCCTGTCGGGCCAGATGCATGGTGCGGTGTTGCTGGGGGACGATAACCGGGTGTTGTACCCGGCAATTTTGTGGGACGACGCCCGCGCCGTGGCCGAAGCCGAACAGCTGGGCCCGGGCTTTGCCGACGTCACCGGAAGCTTGCCCATGGCCGGGCTGACGGCGCCGAAACTGCTGTGGCTGCAACGGCATGAGCCGCAGCTGTTCGCGGCGATTGACTGCGTGCTGTCGCCCAAGGACTACTTGCGTTTGCGCCTGACGGGCGAGCGGATCAGCGAGATGTCCGATGCGGCGGGCACGTTATGGCTGGACGTGGCGAACCGCCAATGGTTCTCCCCCATGGTGCGAGCGACGGGCCTGGCCCCGGAGCAGATGCCGCGTTTGGTCGAGGGCGGCGCGGCGAGTGCCCAGCTGACGGCACCCGAGCTGGGTTTGTCGGCGCAAGTGGTGATCGCAGGCGGTGGCGGCGACAACCCGGTGGCCGCCGTCGGCATCGGTGCGATCAATGCCGGCGATGGTTTCATCACCCTGGGTACCAGCGCGGCGATTGTCGCGATCACCGATCATGCGGCCGGTAACCCGTCGAGTGCCGTGCACAGCTTTTGCCATGCGCTGCCAGACCGCTGGTACACCATGGGCGCGATGCTGGCGGGTGCCAGTTGCTTGCGCTGGGTAACACGGTTGACCGGCATGCCCGATGAACAGGCGCTGCTGGTACAGGTCCAGGCGCAACTGCCAATGGGCCAAGCGGTGCCTGCGTCCACGCCACTGTTTTTGCCTTACCTTGCGGGGGAGCGCACGCCGCACAATGATCCTTTGTTGCGTGGCGGGTTCATGAACCTGGGCCATGACTGCACGCCCGCGATGCTGGGTTATGCGGTGATGGAGGGGGTGGGGTTTGGTTTACTGGATGCGTTGCGCGCGGTGCAATCGGCAGGGGCCGACGTCGGCGCATGCGCCCTGGTGGGTGGCGGCGCACGCAGTGAGTATTGGGCGCAATTGCTGGCCAATATCCTGCAGCGGGAGATCTTCACCCTGCACGGCAGTGAACTGAGCGCGTGCATCGGTGCGGCGAAACTGGGCTTCCTGGCCATCGGGCAGGGCGCGGATCTGCTGCAAGCGGGAATGCCCGTGAAGGCGCGGTACGTGCCGGATACTGCGCAATACGCAGTGTTGTCGGCCCGCTACCACCAGTTCCAAGGCTTGCTCGCCGCCGCCAAAACACTGCACGAATAAACCACACAGACCAAACTGTAGGAGCCGGCTTGCCGGCGATAGCGTCAGATCAGCCACCCAATGAGTCGGCTGGACCACCGCCATCGCCGGCAAGCCAGCTCCTACAGAGTTTTAATTGAGCCGTTCACGCACCGAACTGTAGGAGCTGGCTTGCCAGCGATGGCGGAATGTCTGTCAGCGAAGATGCAAGCGGACCCACCGCAATCGCCGGCCAACCGGTGGTGGTTTTAGCGGGCCAGCTCACGCAATACCGTCAGCAGCGGTGTGCTGCCTTTGATCACATGTTCATGCTCGAAACAGATCCAGCCTTCGTTGAAACCGTCCACCATGCGCATGCGTGGCAACGGGTTTTGCGCGCCTTGCGAGCGCAGCAGGGTTTCCCAGGTATCACGCTCAACCACCTTGGCCCGTACGTCACGGCCGAGTATCTGCGCCAGCGTTTGGGCAATATCGTTGGGGCTGACCCATTGCCCCTCCAATTCCACCACTCGCTTCCCGGACCAGTCCTGCTGCAGCAGTTGCGCCGCGAGTACACCGATATCCGCCGTGGCAATCATCGGCACGGCCTTGTCCAAGGGTTGCAGGAAACTGTGGATCACCCCGGTTTCACGGGCCGTGATCAGGTCGTAGGCGGCATTTTCCATGAACCAGCCCGGGCGCAGGAAGGTCACCGGCAGATCGAGGGCGGCGAGGGCCTGTTCCATCAGGGTGCGCTGGGTCAGCAGGTTGACCTGCTCGGCCTGGGCGCCAATGGTGGACAGGCACAACACCTTCTTCGGCGCAGCCGCCTGCAATGCCTGGCTCACGGCGGCGATCACTGCACGGGCCTCCGGGAAGCCGGGCAGCGGGTCAAACCCTGGTGGCGGCAGGATGAACACACCGGTCGCGCCTTTGAAGGCAGCGGTCAGTGCCTGGGCATCTTCCATCCGGGCAAACGCCACTTCACAGCCCAGGTCCGCCCAATAGGCCGCCTTGGCCTCATCGCGAATCACGGCGCGAACGGGCTGGCCCGCCTTGAGGAGATTGCGTGCCAGGGCGCCGCCGACTTTGCCTGTAATACCGGTAATCACGTACATGAGCTTTACACCTGTGGTTCCAATGAGTGGAGCCCAGCATAAAGACCGTCGACTGTTGACAGAATAGCGATCCAGTCACTGCGCAAGTGACTCAAAATCATCAATGCGCCAGCGGGGGCAAACGTCGTTTCACCGGGGTCTTCTTGACGATGGCCGTGTTGGTTTCGGCGTAGTGGTTGAGGCGGTCGAGCAGGGTGTCCAGTTGCTCCATGGTGCGCACGTGCAGGCGCGCGATGAAGCAGTCGTCGCCGGTGACCTTGTCGCACTCGGTGAACTCGGGGATCGCCTGGATCTGTCGCTCCACCTCCTGCAACTGGCCGGGCAGGGGGCGAATACGCACGATGGCCTGCAGCAGGTAACCGAAGTGCTTGGGGTCGATGTCGACCGTGTAGTGGGTCAGCACGCCACGCTCTTCAAGGCGACGCAGGCGTTCGCCAACGCTGGGCGAAGACAGTCCGGTAATGCCGGCCAAGGCCTTGAGGGACAGCCGCGAATCGTCCATCAGGGCGGCGATCAGTTGCTGGTCGATGGTGTCAAGCATGGTGCCCGCCTAATAAGAAAAGGTGAATCGAAGGGTTTGCCTTTTTTAGTCGCTGGAGGCGCTGCTGAGCAGATTGCCATAATTGAGCCTCACTTGAGGAGCTTCCATCGTGGACACATCTATCCGTCGCGGTTCGTGGGAAATGATCGCCGCCATGCTGATCTCCGGCACCATTGGTTGGTTTGTGCTGGTATCGGGCGTGTCGGTGATCGAAGTGGTGTTCTGGCGCTGTGTGATCGGCGGACTGACGCTGCTGCTGGTGTGCGCCTTGCTCGGCTACCTGCGCCTGGACCTGCTCAGTTGGGTCAAGGTCGGGCTGGCGGTGCTCAGTGGCGTGGCCATCGTGGGCAATTGGTTGCTGTTGTTCGAGTCCTATTCCCACGCGTCCATCGCCATCAGCACAGCGGTGTACAACGTGCAGCCGTTCATGTTGGTGCTGCTGGCGGCGGTGTTTCTCGGTGAGAAGATCACCGTGTTGAAGCTGGCGTGGTTGAGCGTGGCGTTCCTCGGCATGCTGGCGATCGTGACCGCCCATGGCGAGCAGCAGAGTGGCGGAGATTATCTGGCGGGGATCGCGCTGGCGTTGGGCGCGGCGTTTTTGTACGCGATTGCCGCGTTGATCATCAAGCGTTTGAAGGAGGTGCCGCCGCATTTGATGGCGTTGATCCAGGTGGCAACCGGGGCCGTGCTGCTCGCCCCCTTGGTGCCCTGGAACAGCCTGCCGGCTGCCCCCGATGCCTGGGCGGCGATGGTCACCCTGGGAATGGTGCACACCGGCTTGATGTATGTGTTGCTCTACGGCGCGATCCAGAAACTGCCGACGGCGTTGACCGGAGCCCTGTCGTTCATCTACCCGATAGCGGCAATTTTTGTCGACTGGTTTGCCTTCGGGCACCGCCTGGGCTGGCTGCAATGGCTGGGTGTGGCGGCAATTCTCTTCGCCGCCGCCGGCCTGCAACGTGGTTGGACCTGGAGCCTTGCGGTAAAAAGTCTCACCCCCTACAAACCCCAATAACCTCTGTAGTGGGGGGGGGTGGGGGGGGGGGGGGGGGGGGGGGGGGGGGGGGGGGGGGGGGGGGGGGGGGGGGGGGGGGGGGGGGGG
>NZ_JBWKRS010000039.1:0-25092 GCF_059419385.1 Pseudomonas sp. GW821-FHT05H12
CCCCCCCCCCCCCCCCCCCCCCCCCCCCCCCCCCCCCCCCCCCCCCCCCCCCCCCCCCCCCCCCGTGCTCCTACAGGTATGTGTGCAACAGGGACGCCAGAATCAGCGCAGCAGCTTGTTATCCAGCACCACCGACGACTCGCCAATAATGCTCTCGGCCAATTGCACAAACTCTGGCGTGGTGATGCTGTTGGCGCGCATCACCGCCTGGGCCAGGTCATCCAGTGAACGCTTGTTGTGGGTCTTCACGCGGATCTCCCGGTCCAACTCCTGCAACACCACCACCGCACGCGCAACCGTCGCCGCACCGACGTGCTCGCCACGCAGCGTGGTGACGTCCTTGCCCTCATGGTTCAGGCGCGTCTGGATCGCGGCATACCGTTCATCGGTGATGCCACCGGCACGCCGCAGTAACTCAATGGCGTAGTACTCACCCAAACCTTCGCTGATCCAGTCACTGTTTTCATGGTCGTTGAAGCGGCCGATCGCCTGCACCACCTCACGGATCAACGGGCTGCTGCCGTTTTCGCTGACCAGCGGTGTGCGGCTGTTGAGGAAGATCGAGTCCCGTGACGAGAACACGCCACGGCGCATCGGGTCACTCGCACCCACCACCAGCAGTTTGGCCGGATGGCGCGGAAATGCCGCCTCCACCTGGGGCCAGACGAACGTCAGTAGGGTCAGCACATCCATGCGGCGCATGGCCTGGCCCTTGGGCGAGGCCACGGTGACTTCGGTTTCCCCAAGGCGCACGCGCCGGCTGCCGAGGTTGCCGGCAAGCATCCAGCCGGTGGGCCGGTCGAACAGACGCGAAACGTTGTCGATGCGGAATTTGTTCTTGCCGATACGTGGCCAGGCGGTTTCGACGCTTTTCCAGCCGGCCGGCAACTCGAACACCAGCCGCGACACCAGCTCGACCCCATCCTGCTGGTCCAACCGTGCGGCCGGCACCAGGTCTTCGCCACGGAACAGCGCCCAGCTTGGCGTCATGCGGGCTTCATAGAGACCCGGTTTGCGTGCATGGGTGAGGCGAACGCGGTACGTCAGGCTGGCCTTGCTCGCGCCGGGCTGCCACAGGCCACGGGTGCCGGTGACTTTCCACTGGCCGTCGGCCTTGAAGTCGCTGTAGTCACCGTCATGGCCCAGGTCGAAGTCGAGGCTGCGCACGGCCGCGCCCTGGGACAGGCTCACGCGCACTTCGGCCTGGTCGCTCTGGGGCAGCAGCTTGACGTGATAATCGAGGTCGACTTTCTTCGCGCACCAGCCCGGCAGGCTCAGCGACAACAGCACCAGGGTCGCCGCCAGCTTGGATCCCAGCCTCATACACACTCCTCTTTCAGCCCGCGCGGAAGATCAGGTAATCCTCCCAGTCATCTTCGGGCACGCTGCCTTCGCTGAGCATGCGCCCGGACTGGGAAATGCGTTCGTGGTGTACGGCGTCGCGGTCGCCACACACCAGGTGGTGCCACAGCGGCAAGTCCTTGCGCTCGCTGACCAGGCGGTAACCACAGGTCGGCGGCAGCCATTTGAACTGGTCGGCCTGGCCCGGGGTGAGCTGGATGCAGTCGGGCACCGACGCACGACGGTTGGGGTAGTCGGTGCACTGGCAGGTCTTGAGGTCCAGCAGTTTGCAGGCGATACGCGTGTAATAGACGCTGTTGTCGTCTTCATCTTCGAGCTTTTGCAGGCAGCACAGGCCGCAGCCGTCGCACAACGACTCCCATTCCTCCTGGTCGAGGTGTTCGAGGGTTTTGCGTATCCAGAAAGGTTCGACTTTGGCGGCCATGGCTCTACATCAGTATCGGTAGGTGAAAAGGCCGCCAGTCTAGTGCCAGAGGCCCCCGGGGCCAAGCGCTTACGACTGGCGGTGTAACAACACTTGTCAGTCTAGTGGCCGCGCAGTAGCTTTGAACGCCGAATTGACGATCAGGAACTGCTCCATGACACGTGTTGCCGATTATCCGATCCACACCCAGTTCACCGAACGCTGGTCGCCCCGCGCCTTCACCGGCGAAACCATCTCCCAGGAAACCCTGCTGAGCTTCTTCGAAGCCGCGCGCTGGGCGCCGTCGGCCTACAACTCGCAGCCCTGGCGTTTTCTCTACGCGCGCCGCGACACGCCGGACTGGGAGCGCTTCCTGGGCCTGCTCAATGAATTCAACCGTGGCTGGGCGCAACACGCGTCAGCCCTGGTGATCATCGCCTCGAAAACTGACTTCACCGCCCCCGGCGCCAGCGAAGAAACCCCGGCCCTGTGGCACACCTTCGACACCGGTTCGGCCTGGGGCCACCTGGCGCTGCAAGCCAGCCTCAGCGGCTGGCACACCCACGGCATGGCCGGTTTCGACCAGGAACTGACCCGCAAAGAGTTGAAGATTCCCGAAGGCTACGCGCTGCACGCCGCCGTGGCCGTGGGCAAGCTGGGTGACAAGTCGACCTTGCCGGAGTACCTGCAAGGCCGTGAAACGCCGAGCCCACGTCGGCCCTTGAGCGAGTTGGTGTCCGAAGGTGATTTCAGCCTTTGATGCCGAATGAAGCTGCATCGCCAAGGATGCAGCTTTATCGCTGATCGGTCAGGCGTCGGGATCGGGTTTGATCGCGATGTCGGGCACCGGGTTGTAATAAGGCCCATAGTCCAGCAGTAACTCATCACCGGCCTTGATGTCCTTGAGCGACACATAGAAAGTCAGGTTTTTTCCCACCGAGATGGACGCGACATTATTCGCCTGCCACGCCGGCCCGTTCCTCAACTGCGCCGTATTGACCAGGCTTAGGGTGTTTCCGGTGTTGAACGCACTCACCGAACGTGTACCCGAGCGCGTGCAGAACAGATAGGTCAACACCGCTCGCGAGCCTTGTTTGCGCTGCTCCTCAAATAATGAGGCCTCTGACGCATGATATTTGCCTGAATAAGGCCCCAGCACCTCGAACTGGGGAATGTCGCGTCGTGCCCACACCGAAGCCCCTCGCGCCGGCCCGCCATCGTCCAGTGGCGTGACGACCTCCAATGTTTCATCAAACTTCGTTCCGTGCTGCCCTTCGCTGCGCAGCCAGTCTTTTATGGACGCCTTGATGCGATCAGCGACCGCTTTTTTTTCTGCCGAACCCAGACCGTCCAACAGACCATTCCAATGGGAGATCCGAATGTCATCGATAGGCCCCTCCAGCGCGAGGGTCAAGCTGATCTTGGGGTCTCGCGGGTCTTGCAGAATCGGTAGCGAATTGTCGACCTGATGGGACGACAGGGTACGAGGTGTCGTGACGCCGGGCTCGATCTTGACGACGGTCGGGACAGTCCTGGACGGCCCGGGAACCGGTACGTTCGGCGCCGGTGCTGGAGGTGAGGGTTTGGGCATCGACAAGTCCAGCGGTTCCTGTTGCGGCGGGTCGATGGGGTCAGAAGCTGGCCGTTTGCGCGATGTCCCAGGAGGCGGCTGCACAGTCGGTGGCAGAACGGGAACACCCGCTGGCGCACGCGCGCTGCGCTTCAAGCCCGCCGGGCTCAAGGAGCCATCGACATAGACAAAGGTGACCCACGTGACAGGATTGAGGTTGTGTTGACGTCTGAACGCCTCAGGGGTGACGCGATTACCGGGCTGTTGGAAAAGCTGGCTCCACTGCTGCAAATGCGTGTCTGTGAGGGTGTCGTACGTACCGCCGGCAGCCCTGAACAACAACGCCTCGCCACGGCCCATAAGGCCACCGGATTGCCTCACGTGCCCCTTGAAATCAGCGATCCCCAGGTTGTGGCCACTGGCGAAGCCCTCCATGGTCATTGCATCACGTGCTTGCTGCGTCATGCCCTGCCAGTCACGAATGTGCCTGGGTGTAATCGCATTCAACGGTACACCCGCGGCGCGGTCGCGCAGGATGACGCCCGCGACGCTCAAACGGCCGTCAGCCTGAACGTAATGTGCCCAGGTGGCCGGGTTGAGCCGATGCCGCCTGGCAAACCCCTGAATCGTGACCTTTTGCTGCTCCGGTACGGACAAGGCCTCCCACGCCCGTAGATGATCGCCGTTTACATGCACACCGCCCTTCGCCCCCAGGCGTTGCCACTGATCCCCCTCGATATGCTGGACTAATACCTCCGTTTGCCGGTTGTTGTGA
The DNA here is from genome assembly GCF_059419385.1 of Pseudomonas sp. GW821-FHT05H12. Lineage (NCBI taxonomy): Bacteria > Pseudomonadati > Pseudomonadota > Gammaproteobacteria > Pseudomonadales > Pseudomonadaceae > Pseudomonas > Pseudomonas sp. GW821-FHT05H12. The sequence continues at coordinate 4,111 of NZ_JBWKRS010000039.1, forward strand.
TAGATCCGCGCCTGAACAGCCCCCTCTTCGGTGCGAGTCACTTGTCGAACTTCATACACGGCCGTTTGCCCAGCATTGTCGGTGTGGCGAATGTGGGAGGCATGACCGTTGGCAGCCACATAAACCCCCTGGCTGTTGCGTGACAGGCCGCTGATGCTCGCCTCGGAAACTTTGAAGTGGCGGAACAAGGTGTTACTCAACTCGCTGCCTGGCTCCACATGAGCCGCGCCACTCACACCATCCACGGCATGGGTATGCGCGGTGAAGTCTTCAAGCGGGCATCCGTAAGCACGCATCAATGCGGTATCAAAGGCATACCACTTGCCGTTGTGTAACACGGCACCGACTTCAACAGACTCGCCCGCCACCTTCAACGTGCCCGTCGCCGCCCCGTCATAGTGCTTGCTCACAGCCTTCAACAGGTCGTAACTGCCGCTGGCGCCCCTCAGCGCATTGACCGTTTCCAGCCCCTTGGAAAGCACCCGTTGCGCACCCGCACCGATAAGCCTGGCTGCGCCCACCGTCAAATCGCCCACGCCACTCAAGGGATTGAAGGCTTCAATGGCCGTCGCGCCGATGAATCGCGCCACCCTGGCCACACCACGCAGACTTGAAACCCCCTTTGATAACGCCTTGCTCGCTTGCGCCGCCTTGCCGGCGCCCAATGTGACCAATCCGATGAAATCCAGGCTCAAATCGAACAGACCATCAGCCACATTGCCGTTGCTGAAATTGACGATGGCCGATCTCAGGGGAATAAGGTTCAGGAAGAACTCGCCGATGGCCTTGTTTGTCGCCGCGGTTTCATCAAAGGAGGTCACGCCCCTGGCCTGCTGCAGCAAGTCCTCGTTGCGCAGGTCAAGGGACTTGGCAAACACCCTGGCAATGTAATCGCTGCGCGTCGAGCCGACCTGGGGGAGCCGTTCGTCCTTGAAGGGATCAAATACCACCGCTTTGCTCACGACATTGGCGTTACGGTGATGCAGGTTCTCGTCCGTATAGGGCGGTGTATAGCGTCTCCTTAGATAATTCTGTTTCTTGATCGTGGCATTTCGCGTGTCGATCTCATAAATATTGACCTCCCCGCCACGCGTGGTTTTCACCTGCAAGGTGTGGCCCCGATTACTGAGGGTGGGTTTGGTCGTCATGTCCACGGCCAACGTATAGTCGTTGGTATGAAAGAACTCCAATTGCCCGTGTTCCAGGTTCTCACGATCCTGGGGCGGCAACGTTGAGATCAAGTAGTTGGCCAAGCCTTGTTGGCCGGCTTCGATCGACGTGATCGCCTGGTCGTATGCGGTCTTGAAGGCTGTCGCAACGTCCAGCTTGCCCGCGGCGTACTGAGTGCAGAAGGGCTTGATGGGGATGCGCGTGTCCCGGGACACCCAGTGCTCATTGGCACCTAACGGGCCACCGTGCATGACGATGTCCAGCATGGACTGCATCCCGGGAAATCGACCGGTACGGCCTGGGATCAGGAACGCCTTATGCAGGGTTGGCGCTTCGAACACCTTGGGGTCCACGTCGGGAAACGCCTGTTTCAGCGCATCCAGCGCCATTTCCCGACGGCTGGGGATGGGCGTCTGAGCCAGGGTATTGGCACGCCTCAAGGCCGCCAGTTGGCTGTTGTAGGCCACTCTTACCCGCTCACGCTCGGCATCTGTCGGCGCGGTGGTTTTCAGCAAGCCGTTCGCCACACCCCAGTCGGTCAGCGCGTGTTGCTGAGCCTGCTGAAGAACAGCCTCAGGCGTGTTGAGCTGCTCGGCCAGGGCCAGCACCTGGGTGTAATTGAGGTTGAGCGCACGCCCTGGTGAATCCGCTTCAATGCGCGCCGTCGCAATCGCCAACTGCACCCAGGTGACACTGCCGTAAGTCACGCTTGAGGGAATGCCCTTGACCAGGAACTGCGGCGCCGACTTCGCCAATAGCAGCCGAGCGCCCAAGTTGGCGGTTTGCGCGGTCACCCGCCCTTTTTCCAACAAATGACGGCTGAGGCCATCGATCACTGTCGAAGGTGGCTGGCCCCAATGCCCCTTTTGTGCCAGGTCGAAACCAGCAACGGTAGTGTGCGGCGGAGCGCTCAAAGCCTCAGGATCCAGCCCCAACTGGATCGCAGCCAACAGGTACTCGTTCAGGCTGCTGTCGCTGGCAACGCCATCCAGTTTTGCCTGGATCGCCCGCCCCAGTGCCTGGGCCTTGGGTGAACCAAGTAGTTTCTCAATCGCACCGCTAGGCGCGCGCAAGTCCTTCTCGGTGATCGAGCTGCCACTGAGCAGATACCCGAGGACGCCAGTGTGCGTGTCCGCCAACGGCAGGCCAGGCAGCCCGGAAGTGGGGCTTTGCAGCAAGTCGATGATGGACCGCTGTGCGTGCACGCTGGGCGGTATAGGCCAGGCCAGCGCACCGCTGAAATTCCCTAAAGGGTGAACCTGCGCCCGCCGGTTCACGATTTGGTTCAACTCGATCAACGCGTCCCAGGTTTTCGCAAGGGTCAAGCCACTGCCTTTCAGAAAAGTCTCAAGGCTGACAACGCCCGGCACAGTCAGCGCCTGTTGGCGGAAAAACGTAGAGTCTTCGCACACCGCTATTGAGGCACTTTTGAGGCCTGACAATACCGCGGCTTCAAACTGAGCGGCGTTTTGGCCCTGCACCAGGGGGACATCAAAGGGGAATTGCTTATTTAATGCTTCGATCAGCGTGTGTAACTTTATAGCCAGAACTTGCCAGTTGCAGCTGTTGCCAAATGCGGTTTTCAACGCGGTGGGATTGCCCAGCATCGGCGCAGCACCTTGCGGGCTCGACGTCTGAGGCTGACGTACCACCACCGTCGATAGAGGGTTGGCGACTTGCACAGTCGGCTGAGTGCCACGGGAATAGGGGTTGGCGGGATTAATGAGCGTCATGAGTAGTTACCTGTCCATAGTCGGGAGTTGTCCGGCGTGAGCCTTCAAGACGCTTGGGTCAGAAGCTCGGCGAACTCCCGGCGTGCCTTTTCCTTTTTCCGGGCATACACATCACTCACAAATGGCACCATAAACTCGGCAGGCAGGCCATCCATGTCCACGGGATACACCTTGTTGTCTTTTGCGCTGTACATGAAATTTTTCAACTGCGGATCGTTGTGGAAAATATCCTTGGCCTCCATTTCTGCGAAGGCATCATCAAGCAAAGACCGCGCGTTTGCAGGCAAGCTGCCCTTGTCAACCTGGCTGAGATCGATGCCGTTGATCCTGCCCATCTTTATGTATTTACGCCCCTCATCGATCATCACCACGGCAAAGCCTTCGCCGTAGTATTTGTTCAGGTTGACCACCTCCATATCGGTGTAGCCCTCGGCCGTGGTCAGTCGCGTTGCCCCCAGGTCTTTATAAACACTCTTGCCATCCAGGCTCGCGTAGATAACGCCTTCCTCCCCCCGACCAATCTCCGGCCCAAGGTCCGATTTGACCGACGGCAGGCCACCGCCCTGTGCACCGAGACGTTGCCATTGATCACCCTGGACATGCTCGACCAGCAGTGGCGTTTGCCGGTTGTTGTGATAGATCCGCGCTTGCACGGCCCCGTCTGCCGTGCGGGTAACCTGGCGGACTTCGTACACGGCGCTCAGGCCGGTGCTGTCGGTGTGACGAATATGCGAAAGGTGTCCATCAGCAGCGACGTACACGCCCCGGCTGTCAGGTGTGAGCCCGGCAATGGTCGACGCCGGCACCTTGTAGTTGCCAAATTGCGTATTGCTCAATGCTCTGGAGGGGTCGATATTCGCGGGACTGATCGCACCGTCCACAGCACGGATCCTTGGCGTGAACCCCTCAAGGGGAGGGCCGTAGGGCCGCATCCTGTCAGGGTCGAAGCCGTACCATTTGCCCTTGTGCAGAACAGCACCGTTTTCAATGCTTTGGCCCGCCACGTTGATGCTGCCGGTCGCGGCTTCACCGTAGTGTTTGCTGGCGACGTTAAGCAGGTCGTAACTGCCACTGGCGCCCCTGAGTTTATTGACCGCCTCCACGCCTTTCTCCGCGCTTTTGGCAACCATATGGACCCCGCCCTTGGCCAAATCCCCCCAACCACTGAGGGGGTTGAACGCCTCGATAACAGTAGCCCCCAGAAAACGCGCGGCCTTGGTCACCGCACCCAGGCTGGAAACACCGTTGGACAGTAATCTGCTTGCCTGTGCGGCCTTCCCGGCCCCCAGCGTTACCAGGCCTATTACGTCCAGCCCGAGGTCAAAGAGGCCTGCTCCGTAGTTGCCGTTGCTGAAATTGGCGATGGCCGATCGCAAGGGAATGAGGTTGAGAAAGAACTCACCAATCGCATCATTCCGGGCACGCCCCTGGTCATAGGACGTAAAGCCCCTGGCGTGGTTGAGCAGGTCTTCATTGTGCAAGTCGAGAGACTTGGCGAAAACCTTCGCAATGTATTGGCTGCGTTCGGACCCCAAGCTGTCAGGCGCGGACGTTTGTACGGCTCTTTCGCCGGCCTGGCCCGCCTTGTCCTTGAAGGGGTCGAACAACACCGTCTTGCTGACGGTATTCGCCTCTCGATGCTCCAGCTTCGCGCTGGTGTAGGGAGGCGTGTACCTTGACCGCAGGTAATCACGTTTTTTTATGCTGAACGCACGGGTGTCGATCTCATAAATATGCGTCTCGCCACCACGGGTTACCTTGACATCCAGGGTATACCCCCGGGTTTTCAACGCCAGGGGTGTGGTGAAGTCCATGGCCATGGTGTAGTCATTCGTGTGAAAAAACTCCAGCCGGCCATATTCGAAATTCACTCGATCGTCGGGTGGCAGCGTGGAAATCAGGTAACGAACCAGACCCTCATGCCCGGTTTCAAGGGCTTTCAAGCTTTGCTCATAGGCGTTGGCGAAAGCATTCGATACATCCAGCTTGCCGCTTTCGGATAACGCACAGAACCGCTGGATGGGAATGCGTTTATCCTGGGAAATCCAATGTTCCTTATCACCCAGCGTGTCCCCCTCCATGACGATATCCATCATCGAACGCATGCCAGGAAACACACCGGGCCGCCCTGGATTGAGCCAGGCTTTCTGCAAGGTCTTTGCTTCAAAGACGTGGGTTTCCACCTCAGGAAAGGCCGCTTTGAGCTGGGCAAGCGCCAACGCCTTGCGGTCGGGTATTTCAGTCTGCAGCAAGGTCGCTGCAGACGTCAGGACACTTAACTGGTTGTTGTAGGCGAGCCGGATGCGTTCCATTTCACTTGCGACAGATGAAGTGTCGCGCCCATCAACAACACCGTTGGCCGCTGCCCATAGGGTCAGGGCGTTGCACTGGGCCACTTGAACGCCCGGTAGGCCGGGGCCGATCTCTTCGGCTGCGACCAGGACTTCGCTGTAGGTCATGTTCAGGACACGGCCGGGTGAGTCCGCCTCAAGCTTGGCCGTGGCTATCGCAAATTGGGTCCAGAGCAGGCTGCCATATGTCACGCTGGAAGGAACGCCCTTGACCAGCAACTCAGGGGCCTGGCGAGCCAGCAGCAGGCGTGCGGCCAGATCTGCCGTCTGCCGGGAGGCTCTGCCCTTTACCCTCAAGTGCTCGGCCAAAGCCTGGATCACTACCGACGCGGGTTTGCCCCAGTGTGAACGCTGCGCCAGGTCAAACCCGGCAACACTGTTGGGGGCAGGACGCCCACGTGACTCAGGATCAAGCCCGACATGAATAGCTGCCAAAAGGTAGTCATTGATGCTGGTGTCCGTGGCAATACCACCCAGTTTGTCCTGCAGGGCTTTCCCTAACGCCTGGGCCTTGGGCGAACCGAGCAGTTTCTCAATCGCCAGGCTCGGGGCCTTCAAGTCAGGCTCAGACACAGCACTGCCACTGAGCAAATGCCCCAACGCCCCTTTGTCACCATCGGCCAATGGCAGCCCTGGCAGGCCGGACGAATCACTTTGCAACAATGCGACCAGCGAATCCTGGCCCTGCTTCGACAACGGTACTGGCCAGGCAAGTGCGCCACTGAAATTGCCCAGGGGATGGACCTGTGCGTTCTTGGCGACCACGTTATTGAGTTCGATCAGCGCGCCGATGGATGTCGGTAGGCTCAAGCCACTGGCAGCCAGAAACGCTTCCAGGCAGGAAGACGTCAGCGGGTTCTGCCGAAAATAGGTGGAGTCCTCACACACCGGCATCGTGGTGTTTTTCAAGCGTGCCGCCAGGTCCGCCTGAAAACCGCTGCCCTGCTGATGTAGACCTGCCAGCGCTTGATCAGGATAAGCCTTGCTCAAGGCTTGGGTGACATCCTTGAGTTTTTTTGCCAGCGCTTGCCAGTTGCAACTGTCGCCGAAAGCCGTTTTCAACGCCGCCGGATTGTCGAGCGTCGGGGCCTGCACCTGGCGGTTTGGCGCCTGCAGCGGGAGATTCGGCGAGGGTGGCGGTGTTTGATCATCCGCGCTTATTACGGGAAATGATGGAGTACGTATGGCATTGATGGTGTGCATAGTCGTGACCTGTCCATAGATGGAAAACTTCCTGCCACCCACGCCTTTCGGCTTGGATGGCGTTCACTGGGTGTTAGTACCCAGGGAAGCGGTTCCCGCTTGACTGTCAGCGCTTATGTCAATGCCACTGTATTCGGATCAGTAACCCCGTTCGAAATCCACGGTCCCACGCAGTGTTTTTTGGGTTTGATACGCCCGCAGGTTTTGCACAAACAGCTCCACCATCAACTCAGGCGAGGTCGGCGCCGAGCTGTGCCCCGTCAACAACAGCCCCCAGGCGGTCCAGAACGGATGCCGTTGCGGCAGCGGTTCCTGGCGGCACACGTCGATCACCGCGCCGGCCAGGTGCCCTTCCTTCAGGGCCTCGACCAGGTCGGCATCCACCACCGACACACCGCGCCCGACGTTGATGAACAACCCGGTCGGCTTGAATTGCTTGAACAGCGCTGCGTCGTACAGGTCATGGGTATTGGGGGTGTTGGGCAGCAGGTTGATCACGTAATCCACCTCACCCACCAGGCGGCCCAGTTGGTCGAGCCCGGCGACTTCAACGAACGGCGCCTGCTCGCGGGCGGTGCTGGCAATGCCGTACAACTTCACGCCGAACGGCACCAGGAACTCGGCAACACCTTGGCCGATATCGCCGGTGCCCACGATCAACGCCTTGCGCCCCGCCAGGCTTTGGCCCATGCGGTTGTCCCATTTGCGCTCGACCTGGCTGACCAGCCGCGCCAGCACTTCACGCTCGTGGCCGAGCATATAGGTGAGCACGAATTCAGCCATGACCTGGCCATAGATGCCGACCGCGCGGGTGAGGCGATAGTCGCGGGGCAAGCCATCGGCCAGCAGCGGTGTGATACCCGCCCAGGTCGATTGCAGCCATTGCGGGTGATGACCTTGGCGCAACAGCGTTGCCAGTAGGTCTGGTTGGCCCAGCCATACCGGGCAATCGGCCGCCAGGCGCGACAGCTCGGCCGAGTCGCCGCTGGTGAGCACCTCAAGGTCCGGTGCCGCTGCGCTCAGCAATTGGGCGTAGAGCGGGTGATCCTGTTCAGCAATCAGAACACGCATGTCTAAAACCTTTCAAAAACAATGCAGGCGACCGCCGAGGCAGTTCGCTGCCTCCCTGCGGCCAGCGCCTGATAATACGAGTCCATGGATGAATGTGCCCTGAACAGGGCACCGACCGATCACATCGGGTCGTTGCGGCGCAGCAGCTCTTCGGGCAAGTGTTCGATGTACTCGTCCTCGGCCGGCGGCATTTGCAGGTGGTAACCCTGCTTGTCGAGGTTTTCCAGGACTTGCACGATGTCTTCCTGTTGCAGCTTGCGCTCAGGCGTCAGCACCAGGTCGAAGGCATGCGCCGGCTTGCCAAAAATCGTCAGCAGGCCTTCAGGTACCCGCTCAAGGGCATCGCTCTTGAGCACATACAGGTACATGCCGGTGCGTTTGGAGCTGCGGTAGATGGAGCAAATACGTTTCAAGGCTGTTCTCCGGCAGTGGCCAGGCTGTCGAGCAGCGCCTGGCCCATCAACTCGCGGCGCCAGCCACGCAGCGAGTCTGGCAATTGGTAAGGCCCATCGGGGTAGCCACTTTTGACCAGGGCTTCGAGGGTTTTCTTGCGCAGCATCAGTTCCGGCGCCATGTCCAGGCGCTCAGCTTCAGCCTGGCCCAAGGCGCGCAGTTGCTTGATCAGCGCTGCGGCATCCACCGGCAGCGGTTCAGCAACAGCCGGTGGCCATTGGTCCATGGGCACGCTGCCGGCACGTTTGATCAGGTCCAGCAGGAACTGGCCGTCCTGACGCACGGTACGCGGGTGCATGTCTTCGATTTTGCCCAGCGCGGCGAGGTTATCCGGCTGGGATTTGGCCAGGGGCCAGAGCGAGTGTTCGCGAATGATGCGGTTGCGCGGCAGGTCACGCACGCGGGCCTGCTGTTCGCGCCAGGCACACAGCTCACGCAGTACGGCAAGTTGCGCGCGGGACAACTTCCAAGCCAGCTTGGCGTCGCGGTACACCTCGTAAGGGTCCACTTCGCGGCGCAGGTTGGCCACCAGTTCGGCACCGTCTTCCAGCACCCATGCGTACTTGTCGTCCGACAGTTGCGGGCGCAAGCGGGTGTAGACCTCCGCCAGGTGCACCGCATCTTCGGCGGCATAGCTCACCTGGGTCTCGGACAGTGGCCGCTGCAGCCAGTCCGAACGGGTCTCGCCCTTGGGCAATTCGATATCGAGCACGGCTTGCACCAGGCGCGAATAGCCCATGGAGAAACCGAGGTTCAGGTAAGCCGCCGCCAGTTGGGTATCGAACAACGGCACCGGCAGGCTGCCGGTCAGGCGCAGCAATACTTCCAGGTCTTCGCTGCAGGCGTGTACCACCTTGATCACCGCCGGGTTCTCCAGCAAGGCGGCCAAGGGTTGCCAGTTGTCGATGGTCAGGGGATCGATCAGGTAAGCGCGTGCGCCATCACCGATCTGGATCAGCCCGGCAATGGGATAAAAGGTGTCGACCCGCATGAATTCGGTGTCGAGGGCGACGAATGGCAACTGCTGCCATTCGGCGCAGTGCTGGCCGAGGCTATCGTTGTCGCAGATCCAGTGAATATCGATGGCCACACGGCTCTCCCTTGAAGAATGGCGCGCAGTATATATCGCGAAAGGCCGTAGCGAGCATTCGCTGTGCACGCACAATCGTGAAAACTCCTACAAGAGATGAAAGAGTAGTCCGACCGCTAGGAGTTATCCTCTCTTACGCAGAACGTAGACACGCCACAACTTCGAGCCCGGCAGGAACTCTTGGTGGTTCAGGACGCTGAAGCCGGCGTTGCGAAACTCCTCTTCCACCGGCGTGCCGGCATTGACCGACACGATCACCGTATCGCGGCTGACCCGATGGAACTCACTGAGCAGCGCCAGGCGTGCTTCGCGCGTGGGCACATGGCGGAACAATTCCAGGCAGAAGATGCAATCCACCGCATTGGCCGACAAGCCAATGGAAAACGCCGAGCCCTGAAAGGTCTTGACCCGCTTGAGCAACGCCGCGGGGTGATGGGTGCACGCGTGGTCGAGCATGGCCTGGGAATTATCCGAGGCCAGGATTACGCGGTTGATGTGCTCGGCCAACACCGGCCAAAACCGTCCCGAACCGCAGGCCAGGTCGAGGATCAGGCCCGGTTCGCCGGCCACTTTGAGCGCATGGCGCACCAGCCGCTCATCGCGCCACACCGCCAGGCGCTGCAGCAGCCCGGGCGGGCGCGTGTCGCCGCAGACCCTGGCGTGCTCGCGGTCGCAGCGCTCGGCGAATTCAATCTCGATGGAGGATGGAGGTTGTGGCGACATCACGGGCTCAAGTGAGTGGAACGGTAGTGAACGACCTTGATACGCAGCTTAACCACTGCAACGTGAAAAAAAGGTCGAAACCCGCACCGCCGCCAAACCCGTCACGCCTGATGCAGGTACCACCGCCAATCCTGCTCGCCCACTTCGCCCATGAACTGACGGTATTCGGCCCGTTTTACCGCCAGGTAGACGTTGAGGAACTCGCTGCCAAACGCATCCCGCGCCCAACTGGAGCCTTCCAGCGCGCGCAAGGTGGTGAGCCAATCGGTCGGCAGCAGTTCCTTGGCCTGGGCATAGCCGTTGCCTTCCACCGGCGCGCCGGGGTCCAGTTGCTCACGAATACCCCGGTGGATACCGGCCAGGATCGCGGCGGCCGCCAGGTAAGGGTTGGCGTCGGCGCCGCAGATGCGGTGTTCGATATGCCGCGAATTCGCCGGCCCACCCGGCACGCGCAGGCTGACGGTGCGGTTATCGATGCCCCAGGTGGCGGCCAGCGGCGCGTAGCTGTTGGTCTGGAAACGGCGGTAGGAGTTGGCGTTGGGGCAGAACATCAGCAACGAGTCGAGCAAGGTGCTGAGCATGCCGCCCACCGCTTGGCGCAACAGCGGCGTGCCATCGGTGGCGTCGCTGGCAAACAGGTTATTGCCCTGGGCATCCGCCAGGCTGACGTGCATGTGCATGCCGGTGCCAGCCAAGTCGTCGAAGGGCTTGGCCATGAAGCAGGCGGTCATTCCGTGCTTGTGGGCCACGCCCTTGACCAGGCGCTTGTAACGCACCGCCTCGTCCATCGCCTGCAGCGCGTCGGCGCGGTGTTCCAGGGTGATTTCCACCTGGCCCGGAGCGTATTCGGAGATCGCCGTGCGCGCCGGGATGCCTTGCAGTTTGCAGGCGCTGTAGAGGTCGGCCAGAAACGGCTCGATCTGCTCAAGTTCGCGCAGGCCGTAGACCTGGGTCGAGCGCGGCCGGCCGCCGTCCACATCCCGCGCCGGTTGGGGGCGACCGTTGCTGTCGGGCTTTTGGTCGAGCAGGTAGAACTCCAGCTCCGCCGCCATCACCGGGTAGTAACCGTCGGCCTTGAGGCCGTCGATCACCTTGGCCAGCAGGTGCCGAGGGTCGGCCACCGTCGCGGGCAGGCCTTCGGTGGGGTGCATGCTCACCTGCACCGCCGCCGTCGGGATCAGGCGCCACGGCATGCGCTGCAAACTGCCGCTGACCGGGTAGGCGCGGCAGTCGATATCACCCACCTCCCACACCAGCCCCGAGTTTTCGACGTCATCACCGTTGATGGTCAGGCCCAGGATAGTGCTGGGCAGCGGCCGGCCACTGTCGTACACCGCCAACAGTTCGTCGCGGTGCAGCAACTTGCCGCGCGGTACACCGTTGTTGTCGAGGATAAACAGCTCGAACATCTCGATGTCCGGGTTGTGTTCAAGGAAAGACTGGGCTTCGTGCAGGCTGGCAAAAACACTCATGGCAATTCTCATACGTTTGCGTCAGGCAGGCGCGCAGGCGCCGCCGGGCAGATGCGCACAGGTGCGCGTCATCCATGGGGCAGATCAACGTAGGAGAGAAGTATCTGGTGGGCGCGCGTGTCGGCAGTGGAACAACGCCCAGAAGGCCAGCTCGGAAGGCAGTGCCTCGACAACCGTCGGACAGCTCGGCACATGGGCGCCGGGCGATGTCTCGGGGTGAGTGTCGGGGGAACCGTCCATGCGGGGGTCACAGTGAGGTAGATGCCGGGCAGCGTCACATGCCTGCAAAGGGGGTTCAAGTCAGGGTTGATGGAGTTTGGTTGCAACTTGGCTAAACATTCGCCGCGCCTTGCCACCCTCCCCGGCACCTGCAAATAATGATCGCCCCTGATCATGCCCCCAAGGATTCGACTGCATGAAAGCGCCTCTGACCCTGTGTGTACTGGCCTGCCTGGCCACGCCTGCCCTGGCCGACAACGCCCCGTCGCGCCTCGACGACGTGCTGCAGCGCGGCACGCTCAACGTGTGCACCACCGGCGACTACAAGCCCTACACCGCCCTGCGCGCCGACGGCACGTACGAAGGCATCGACATTGCCATGGCCGAAAACCTGGCCAAGAGCCTCAACGCCAAGATCCGCTGGGTGCCGACCACCTGGAAAACCCTGATGCCGGACTTCCTCGCCCAACGCTGCGACATCGCCGTGGGCGGTATTTCGGTGTCTCTTGAGCGCCAGAAAAAAGCCTTCTTCAGCCAAACCCTCGGCGTGGACGGCAAGATCCCGCTGGTGCGCTGCGCCGATGTGCAGCGCTACCAGACCGTCGAGCAAATCAACAAACCCGAAGTGCGCGTGATCGAGCCCGCTGGCGGCACCAACGAAGTATTCGCCCGTGCCCACCTGGGCCAGGCGCAAATCCGCCTGCACGACAACGTGACGATCTTCGACGAACTGCTGGCAGGCAAAGCCGACGTGATGATCACCGACGCCAGCGAGGCGCGCTATCAACAGAAGCAGAAACCCGGGCTGTGCGCGGTCAACCCCGACCATCAAATGCAATACAGCGAAAAAGCCTTTTTGCTGCCCCGCGATGATGTGGCCTGGAAGAGCTACGTCGACCAGTGGTTGCACCTGAGCGTGGCCACTGGCGTGTACGACGGCATCGTCAACCAATGGCTGGCAGCGCCCTGAGCCACGGCGGTCTACGCTGTTGTCACATCAATAACAACGAGGGACGGGTCATGAAGGGACTGCTCCGACTCACTTGGCTGCTGCTGTTGTGTGCCAGCCAAGTCCACGCCACCACTCAGGAAGAGGACGCCCACGCCGCCAGGGCGCTGCTGGAAAAAGCCCTGGCGTATTACCAGAGCAACGGCGACAAGGCCTTTGCTGCGTTCAGCCGCCAGGGGGAATTTGTCGACCATGACCGCTACGTATTTGTGGTCGATACGAAAGGCGTCCTGCTGGCCAGCGGCGGGCCCTCCTCCGCGTTGATCGGCCGGGATGTGTCCGAGGTGCTGGGGCCGGAGTTGCGGCAGTCGTTCAAGGACGCCTTGAAGGTGCCGGAAGGCCAGGGCATCCAGCAGGCGGACTACCGCTGGCAGAACTGGAATGACGGCAAGGTTGAACACAAGCATGTGTTTTATCAGCGCGTGGGGGAGCGGATTCTGGCGGTGGGCTATTACCTGCCACGGGCGACGCCGGAACAGGCCCGGGCCTTGCGCAACAAGGCGGCGAATGCGCTGCTCAAGGATCAAGCCGGGACGCTGAAGGCGATCAATTCACTGGAAGGTGGTTTTCTGCAGGATGATCTGTATGTGTTTGTGGTGGACCTGAAGACGGGGCGGTATGTGGCGCATGGGACCAATTTGCGTTTGGTGAATACCGATTTTGCCAAGATCAAGGATCCGGATGGGAAGCCGGTGGGGGAGCCTATCTTGAAGTTGATGGGGGAGCAGGATCAGGGGGAATACAAGTATCGCTGGAAGAACCCGGTGACGGATCGGGTTGAGAATAAGCATGCTTATTTGCGCAGGGTGGGGGATTTGATGGTGGCTGTGGGGTATTACAGTCCCTGAATGTGTGTGTGCATATCCGTTGCTGCGGTCACGGCGGCTATTGGTTCCGCTCTTACAGCGGCTCACTTTTGATAGAGCGCAAAAGTAAGCAAAACGCTCTTGCCCCAACACTCGGCACCTCGCTCACGCTCGGTGTGCCCGTAATCCGACAGTGATTTGGGGGGCCGCCGCCACGCGCCATCCATGGCGCGGGGCGGCTAAACCGGCATCCCTGCCGGTTCACCCCCCAAATCCCTGCCGAATTCCGGCCAGCGTGTTTAACGGGGCGCCTAAGATCAAAATCAAGATCAAAAGCAGAAGCACAGCGGCCTGACAGCCGGCTTGAGTGGTGTAGAGCAAAAGCAAAGGCAAACGCAGTCCACTGTAGGAGCCGGCTTGCCGGCGATGGTCGTGAACGATGACGCAAATAAACCAGGCAGAACGCGGAGCCCCACTGTGGGAGCTGGCTTGCCTGCGATGGCATCAACGCGGTGTACCTGATTCACCGAGGTGTCTGCATCGCCGGCAAGCCGGCTCCTACAGGGGAATGCGATCAACAAACGCTACCGGTCGGCTACCAGGCCGCCGCGTTTGCTTTTGATTTTGATCTTAGGCGCCCCGTTAAACACGCTGGCCGAACGCAGGCTTGAATCCGTGGGTAACCCGGCAGGACGCCGGGTTAGCCGCCCCGCGCCATGGATGGCGCGTGGCGGCGGCCCACGGATTCAAGCCTGCGTTCGGGCATGCCGAGCCTAGGCGAGGCACCGAGTGTTGGGGCGAAGGCCTTTTGCTTACTTTTGGGCCTTTCCAAAAGTGAGCCGCTGTAAGAGCGGAACCCTAAGTAGCCGTTACCGCAGCAACGGATATACACACCACACCACACCACACCCCACCAAACCTCACCGAGCCTTATCCTCCCGCCCCCGCAACACCCGATTAGGCATAGCAATCGCAGCCATCAACCCAAGCAAAGAAACCCCCGCACTCACCATCAACAAATGCCGAAACGTCACCGCCAACTCCCCACGCAACGCATCCTGCGCCGGCCCCGGCGCCGCGTTCAGCCCATCCAGCAAAACATTCCCCGAACCGCCCTCTGCCCCCAACGCCCCACTGGCCAAGTGCGCAAAACTCGAATCCTGCAACAACGCCAGCAACAGCGCCGACATGCACGCCACCCCCACCGCCCCGCCCAGCGAACGGAACAGGTTGGTCGTGCTGGTCGCCACACCAATATCCCGCTGTTCAACCGAATTCTGCGTCCCCACCAACGACGTCGGAAACTGCATCCCCGCCGCAATCCCGCACAGCAGCATAAACACCGCCGTCATCCCCACCGCCTGGGGCGCGCTGTAAGCCATGCCGAGGATCGCAAACGGGCTCAACAGCGCGCCACTCAAGATCATCGGCTTATAGCGCCCGGTTACTGAAGTCATGCGCCCAGCGAAATAGGCGCCCATGGGCAAGCCCATCGCCAACGGCAACAGGTGCAACGCCGCGCTGTCGGCGCCGGAACCGGTCACCGTCTGGTAGCGCAGCGGCATCAACACCGTCAGGGAAATCGCCTGGAAGCTGGTGAAGAAAATCGTGCACCAGCACAGCACCGCACTGCGGTTGGCGAACAGGTGCATTGGCAACAGCGGTTCCCGTGCGCGGCGTTCGTGCCAGACAAACACGCTCAGCGCCACCAACGCACACGCCAGCAGGCCCAGCACCTGGTCGTCGCGCCAGTGATGGCCCTGGCCGATTTCGGTGATGCCCAGCAGCAAAGCGGTCAAGCCGATGATCATCAACACCGTGCCGAGGTAGTCGATGATCGGCTTGCGCTGCGGCACCGGCAGGCCCACCAGGGTGCGATGGGCCACGTACCAGGCACCGGCGCCCAGTGGCAGGTTGATCAGGAACACCCAACGCCAGGACAGGTACTCGGTCATGTAGCCGCCCAACACCGGGCCGGCCACGCTGGCCACGGCGTACATGCTGCTGAAATAGCCCTGGTAGCGCCCGCGTTCGCGGGGCGGGATGATGTCGCCGATGATCGCCTGGCTCACCGAGATCATCCCGCCGGCGCCGATGCCCTGGAGAATCCGCGCCAGCACCAGTTGCTCCATGCTTTGCGCCATGCCGCAAAACAGCGACGCCAGCGTGAACAGGCCCATGCCGATCAGCATCATCGGCCGTCGCCCATACAGGTCGCCGAGCTTGCCGTAGATCGGCACCGCCACCGTCATCGCCACCATGTAGCCGGAGATCACCCAGGCCAGCAGGTTTACATCGTGAAATTGCGCCGAGATGGCCGGCATGGACACGGCGACGATGGTCTGGTCCAGGGCGCCGAGGAAGATCGCCATCATCAAGGCGGCCAGCACACTGCGTACGGCGGGAACGGGTTGGGCGGGCTGATTCAGGTTGGTCACGGCAGAACCTTTCGAGCAGGGCCCACGGGTAAGGAAGGGCCCGCGGGAATGCTCGACATCTTACTCGATAGCAGGCTATTCGATAGCCTCGTAAGGAAGTCCGACGTAATTTTCTGCAATGGTTTTGCGACCCGCTTCCGAGTGGATGAAGTACTCAAGCTCGCTCTCGGCGATGCGCTGGCTGAAGCCGTCCGCTTGCGGGAATTGATGCAGCATCGAGGTCATCCACCAGGAAAACCGCTCGGCCTTCCACACGCGGCGCAGGCAAATGGCGGAGTACTTTTCCAGCAGGTCCACCCGCCCTTCGCGGTACACCTTGAGCAGGATCCGATACAGCGTGCTCACATCACTGGCCGCCAGGTTCAAGCCCTTGGCGCCGGTGGGTGGCACGATGTGCGCCGCATCGCCAAGCAGGAACAGGCGCCCGTATTGCATCGGTTCCACCACAAAGCTGCGCAGCGGCGCGATGCTTTTCTCGATTGATGGCCCCGTGACCAACCGCTGCGCCAGCTCGCCGGGCAGACGGGTTTTCAGTTCCTCCCAGAAGCGCTCATCCGACCACTCATCCAGGGGCTCTTCCACCGGCACTTGCAGGTAATACCGGCTGCGCGTCGGCGAACGCATGCTGCACAAGGCAAAGCCACGGGAGTGCTTGGCGTAGACCAGTTCGGGGTGCACGGGCGACGTATCGGCCAGGATGCCCAGCCAGCCAAAGGGATAGACCCGCTCGAACACCTCCAGCGATTCGGCAGGAATCGACTGGCGCGCCACGCCATGGAAGCCGTCGCATCCGGCGATGTAGTCGCACTCCAGGCGGTACACCTCGCCCTCGTGCTCGAAGGTCAGCCAGGGGCGATCCGTGTTGAGGTCGTGGGGCAGCACGTTGTGCGCTTCATACAGGGTGCTGGCGCCAGCGGCTTCGCGGGCGGCCATCAGGTCACGGGTGACTTCGGTCTGGCCGTAGACCATTACCGACTGGCCACCGGTCAAGGTCTTGAGGTCGATGTGAGTGAGCCTGCCATTGAGCGCCAGTTCAAAGCCGTCATGCACCAGGCCTTCGGCGTCCATGCGCTGGCTCACGCCCGCCTCGCGCAACAGGTCGACCATGCCTTGTTCCAGCACCCCGGCACGGATGCGGCCTTTCACATAATCGGCGCGCTGGCGCTCAAGAATAAGGGTTTGGATACCGGCGTTGTGCAGCAGTTGGCCGAGCAGCAATCCCGAAGGACCGGCGCCAATAATGGCGACTTGGGTTTTCAGCGTTTTCATTATTTTTATGGCCCGCAAGCTTCACCGAACGGATCGGGTGAAAGAGTTGTCATTGATCTGGTTGCTGGCATTTTTCACTTGAGTGGCCGGCATAAGAAGGTGAAAACTGAGACAAAGCCTGCGCTTTTTGCCAATCGGGGCGATTACCGCACCACTATCCTGAGTATCGGATTGAAACCATGACCAAAACTGCCAGTTCCGCGATTCCGGTCTTCAAGCTATACGGGGAAAGCCAGCAATGGCCAACGCCGGATTTGTTGCACTGTGAAACCATCTCCCGGCGGAGTCGGGAATACCAGTGGGAAATCCAGCCCCACCGGCACGCGGATCTGTGCCAGTTGTTGTACGTCCACAAGGGCCAGGCGCAGCTGGAAATCGAAGGCCAGCGCACCACGCTCAACGAAGCCACGCTGCAGGTGCTGCCACCGTTGTGTGTGCATGGCTTTCGTTTTTCCGAAGATGTCGAAGGCTACGTGGTGACGCTGGCCGCGCCGCTGGTGAGCCACTTGCAGGCGCAACTGGGGGCGACGGTCGACGGCTTGCAGGCCTTGGGCAATTACCCTGCGGGTAAAGACAGTGACTACCTCAACGCCCAGTTCGCGCGCTTGCAGGATGAATACGCCGATGAGCAACCGGCGCGGGACATGATGATGCACGCCCTGGTCAGCGTGCTGCTGGTGTGGATCAGCCGCCAGGCCATCCAGCGCCGCCACCCGCGTACGCCACGCGGCCGTGAGTACTTTCGGCGCTTTACCCAGTTGGTCGAGCAGCATTACCGCGAACACCCGAAGATTGAAGACCTGGCCCACAAGCTGGGCATCTCGGTCTCACACCTCAACGGTACGTGTCGGGAATTGGGTGGGCAGCCTGCGCTGCAGATCATGCATGACCGCCAGTTGCTGGAAGCCAAGCGCCTGCTGACCTACACCAGCATGACCATCAACGAGATGTCGGAAGTGCTGGGGTTTTCCGACCCGACCAACTTCTCACGGCTGTTCCGCCGACGGGTCGGGTTCTCGCCCAAGGCCTTTCGCGAACAGCTCAAGGCCGACACCAGCCCCTCCCTGTAGGAGCCGGCTTGCCGGCGATAGCGGTGTGTCCTACACCGGGTCAGCGCAACGCGCTGAAGCTGCCGGTATGGGGAACGCATTGGTCCTGATGGCAGCTGATCGCAAAGCTCGGCGGCTGCATCCGCGTTTGCTCTACCCGGTAGGCGGCGGTGCCATACAGCGCAGTCGCCAGGGCGCACAGGATGAAAATCATCAGGTACTTTCTGATTTTTAGAGTCATGGCACAGACCTCAGCACAGGTATGAACAGTGCTGTCTAAAGCATAGGTCAGCCGGGGCGAGTTGCCATTATTGGACGCTATTCAACCGGTTTATGTCGCCCTAGAGGCCTACGTCCCACGCAGGCTCCTCCGGAAACCTCACCACCAGGAAATCCAGCAGGCTGCGCAGTGCCTGGGGCATGTGTTTGCGCGAGGCGTACACCGCGTAGATGTTCATCTGCTGCGGCTCGGCGTCGGGCAACAAGCGGATCAACTCGCCCCTGCGGATGTAATCCCCGGCCTGATAGCTCGGCAACCGTGACACCCCCGCCCCCGCCAAGGTCACCCGCAGCAACGTCGTGGCCTCGTTGGCGCTGATCGTGCCCTGCACCGCCACGGATACCGGCTCGCCATTCTCGGTGAAATGCCAGAGGCTTTTGCCAAAGTAGGAATGGGTCAGGCAATTGTGCCCTGCCAGGTCACGCACCTGCCGGGGTTGCGGGTGCTCCCACAAGTAAGCGGGCGACGCGCAGATCACCGAACGACACAGGGTGAGTTTGCGGGCGATCAGGTTGGGGTCCAGTTCGAAACTGGTGCGGATAGCCAGGTCGATGCGTTCATCCACCAGGTTCACCGTGCGGTCGAGCATCTGCATGTCGATGCTCACCAGCGGGTAGAGCTTGACGTACTCAGCCACCGCATCGGCCAACTGCGCCTGGCCGAACGAGCTGCTGACACTCAAGCGCAACTGGCCGCGTGGGGCTTCATCAGGCTCGGTGACGGCGGCCTGCATGTCGTTGCACAACTCCAGCATCTGACGGCAGCGGGGCAGCATTTCACTGCCGGCCGTGGTGAGGCTCAGCTTGCGCGTGGTGCGGTGCATCAGGCGTGCGCCCACCCAGTCTTCCAGTTCGGCCAGGTAACGCGACACCACCGGCCGCGACAGGTCCAGATGGTCGGCCGCTGCCGATTGGCTGCCCAGGTCGACTACGCTGACAAACACTCGCATTGCTTGAAGACGGTCCATGATTTGCCCGGTTTTAGAAACAAACTATGTTCAAGCATGGCATTTTTTGTGACGTTTAGTGCAACTAAGCTCTGTGCATCATTTATCCCTCGCTGGAGCTGCACATGATCTCGACCTTCAAACGGTTGGCCACCGCGATGGCCGCCCTGGCCTTTGCCGCCCACGCCGCTGCCGCCGACCTGACGCTCGATGCCTACAACCCGGGCACCTCGGCGATGATGCCGGTGAGTTCGGTGCTGGTCAGTGGCGAGCACGACGTGATCCTGGTGAATGCGCAGTTCGGCAATGGCCAGGCGCAAGACCTGGTGCAGAAGATCCGCGCCAGCGGCAAGCACCTGACCACTATTTACGTCAGCGACGGCGACCCGGACTACTACTTCGGCCTAGACGTGCTGACCACCGCGTTCCCCGACGCCAAGGTGCTGGCGTCGCAGCCGGTGGTCGACCACATCAAGGCGACCGCCGAGCAAAAACTCGCGTTCTGGGGCCCGAAACTGGGGGCCGACAAACCCGCGAAGCTGGTCATCCCGCAGGTGCTGCAAGGCCACACCCTGACGCTTGAAGGCCAGGCGCTGGAAGTGGTCGGCCTGGACGGCCCGCAACCGGACCGCACCTTTGTGTGGATCCCCTCGATCAGGGCCGTAATCGGTGGCGTGGTGGTGTTTGAAAACACCCACGTGTGGATGGCCGACACCCAGACTGCCCAATCCCATGCCGACTGGTTGACCACCCTCAAGCGCATTGAAGCCTTGAAACCCCACACGGTGATTCCAGGTCACTACCTGGGCACGCCCACCGTGAAGTCCGTGGGGTTTACCGCCGATTACATCAAGGCGTTCGATATCGAGACCGCCAAGGCCAAGGACTCTGCCGCCCTGATCGCGGCCATGAAAAAGCGTTACCCGAACCTCGCCGACGAAGGCAGCCTGGAACTGGGCGCCAAAGTCGCCAAGGGCGAAATGAAGTGGTGAATGGTTTTAAACCCTAACGAACTGGAGAACGTCATGAGCAAGATTGCAATCATTGGTGCCACCGGCCGTGCCGGTAGCCAACTGCTGGAAGAAGCCCTGCGTCGTGGGCACAGCGTCACCGCCATTGCGCGTAACACCGACAAGATCGCCGTGCGCCCGGGCGTCACCGTGAAGCAAGTCGACGCGCTGGACGCCGCGGCCCTGCAACAGGCTGTCAGCGGCAGCGACGTGGTGATCAGCGCCGCGCACTTCGCCACCCTGCCCGCCAGCGCCGTGATCGGCCCGGTGAAAAAGGCTGGCGTTAAACGCCTGCTGGTGGTGGGCGGTGCCGGTTCGCTGCTGCTGCCAGGCGGTGGCCGCGTGATCGACAGCCCGGGCTTCCCGGCCGAGTACAAAGCGGAAGCCAGCGCGGGCGCTGAGTTTCTTGGCGTGCTGCGCCAGGAAAAAGACCTGGACTGGACCTTCCTGTCGCCGTCGGCGGAGTTCGTCGAAACCGAGCGCACCGGCACCTTCCGCCTGGGCCAGGATGACCTGCTGGTGAGCAGCGAAGGCCGCAGCTGGATCAGCTTCGCCGACTACGCCATCGCCCTGATCGACGAAGTGGAAACGCCGAAGCATTCGCGCCAACGCTTTACTGTCGGCTACTGATCCAGCGCCCTCCCCTTGTAGGAGCCCGGCTTGCCGGCGATGGCGTCTTCAAGATCGCTA
>NZ_JBWKRS010000039.1:25101-56853 GCF_059419385.1 Pseudomonas sp. GW821-FHT05H12
CCCCCCCCCCCCCCCCCCCCCCCCCCCCCCCCCCCCCCCCCCCCCCCCCCGGGCTCCTACAAGAGGGGTTTGGCGTTCATGACCAGCCAATTGACCCACCTCGATTAAACCTGTGGGAGCTGGCTTGCCTGCGATGGCGGTGTGTCAGTGATTGATGGGCTGGCTGAGCCACCGCTATCGCCGGCAAGCCGGCTCCTACAGTTGGCTATCGGCGTTACGACTGTTGTGCCTGGCTGACGAGCCAATCCATCAGGGCTTCGAGACCCACCGATGGCGTTGTTCCCGAGGGATACACCAGGTAGTACCCCATCCCCGTTGCCACTTGCAGCTCGAACGGCATTGCCAGCCGCCCCGCCTTCAAATCCTCACCGATCAACGCGCTGTCGCCGATCGCCACGCCCGAGCCTTGTGACGCCACCGTCATCGCCAAATCCAGTGTTTCGAAATGATGCCCCTGGGCCAGGTTGCTCAAATGGGTATTCGCTACCTTGAGCCACAGCGCCCAGTCCCGCTCATCCCGCGTGGGGTGCAGCAGTACCTGTTGCTGCAGGTCCGCCGGCGTGCGCAACCCGCCGAGCAAGGCCGGTGCGCAGACGGGCGTGAGTTGTTCGTCGAACAAGTGCCGCGCCTGGGCCGATTGCTCGGCGATGGGCGCATAGATCACCGCCGCATCAAATTGCTCGCGGCGAAAGTCCACGGTGTAGGCCACGGTGGTGGTGAGTTCCACGGGCACGTCGGGGCGCTCGTGCTGCCACTGCATCAAGCGCGGCAGCAGCCAGCGCATCACACAAGTGGAGGCCTTGAGTTGCAGGGTCTCGCGGCGGCCGCCGATCTGCTCCACTGCTTCGCCGATCAAACCGAATACCTGCTGGGCCCGTAGCGACCATTCGCGGCCTTCCTCGGTCAGGCTCAAACCCCGCGCCTGGCGCCGGAACAAGGCGTAGCCCAAATGGCTTTCCAGCCCGGCAATCTGCCGGCTCACCGCGCCCTGGGTGATGTGCAGTTGCTCGGCCGCGCGGGTGAAATTGCAGCACTGGGCCGTGACCCAGAAGGTGTGCAGCGCGGGCAACGGGGGAAGGCGTTTCATAGGGGCGCAGCCATGACGTGAGGACATGGCTAGTATGACTTTTTATCGATTGTTGCCGCTACGGGCCAGCCGGTCCAATACCGCCTCGAATCCATAACAAGAGCGACATGTATGGCGACCTGCGGCGAAGTATTGGTCCACCTTCTGGAAGGCTACGGCGTGGACCAGGTGTTCGGCATCCCCGGCGTACACACCGTGGAGCTGTATCGCGGCCTGGCCCGCTCCAGCATCCGTCACGTCACCCCGCGCCACGAACAGGGCGCCGGCTTCATGGCCGACGGCTATGCGCGCACCAGCGGCAAGCCGGGTGTGTGCTTCATCATCACCGGCCCCGGCATGACCAACATCACCACGGCCATGGGCCAGGCCTATGCCGACTCGATCCCGATGCTGGTGATTTCCAGCGTGCAGTCACGCAGCCAATTGGGCGGCGGACGCGGCAAGCTGCATGAACTGCCGAACCAAAACGCGATGATGGCCGGCGTGGCCGCGTTCTCCCACACCTTGATGTCGGCGGCGGAACTGCCCGGTGTACTGGCCCGTGCATTTGCCCTGTTCCAGGCCGGTCGCCCGCGCCCGGTGCATATCGAGATCCCGCTGGATGTGCTGGTGGAATACGCCGACGCCTTGCTCGGCAGCGAGCCGGTCAGCGTGGCCCGTGCCGGTGCGGCGCCGTCAGCGGTGAAGCAGATGGCTCAACTGCTGGCGGCCGCCAAGCGCCCGTTGATCCTGGCCGGTGGCGGCGCCATCGACGCCGCCCCGGAACTGACCCGCCTGGCCGAAACCCTCGGCGCCCCCGTGGCCCTGACCATCAACGCCAAGGGCATGCTGCCCGCCAGCCACCCGCTGTTGATTGGCTCCACGCAAACCCTGGTCGCCACCCGCGCACTGGTGGCCGACGCGGATGTGGTACTGGCCATCGGCACGGAACTGGCCGAAACCGACTACGACGTGACCTTCGCTGGAGGCTTCGAGATTCCCGGCGCCTTGCTGCGCGTCGACATCGATGCCGACCAGACCGTGCGCAACTACCCGCCGCAAGTGGCACTGGTGGCCGATGCACAGATCGCCGCCGAGGCCTTGCTGGCAGAACTGAGCAGCAAGCCCCTGCCTGTGCGCAACCAGGATTGGGGCGCGCAACGGGTCGCCCGCCTGTGGGCCGACCTGGCGCCCACCTGGGACGCCGCCACCCGCGCGCAAACCCTGTTCCTCACCACCGTCCTGGACGAACTGCCCGACGCCGTGCTGGTGGGCGACTCCACCCAGCCGGTATACAGCGGCAACCTCACACTCAACCTCGACCACCCGCGCCGCTGGTTCAACTCCTCCACCGGCTACGGCACGTTGGGCTACGCCTTGCCGGCCGCCATCGGCGCCTGGCTGGGGCGTGGCGACGGGCAGCCGGTGGTGTGCCTGATCGGCGACGGCGGCCTGCAATTCAGCCTGCCGGAACTGGCCAGCGCCGTGGAAGCGCGGGTGCCAGTCATCGTGCTGCTGTGGAATAACCAGGGCTACGAAGAGATCAAGAAGTACATGGTCAACCGCGCCATCGAGCCGGTCGGCGTGGACATCTACACACCGGACTTCATCGGCGTGGCCAAGGCACTGGGCTGCGCCGCCGAGCGTATCCAGGGCAGCGAACACTTACGCACAGCCTTGCGTGCCGCGGCCGATCGCCAGGGGCCGACGCTGATTGAAATCGACCAGGGACTTTGGATGAAGGAGGTAGCGGTATGAGCGCAGTGTTGAACGGTGTGTACATCGACGGTGTATGGCGTGCCGGCCATGACGTGCTGGAGGTGATCAACCCGGCCACCGAGGCGACGTTGGCCCAGGTCAGCGTGGGCGATGCCACAGCCGTAAAACTGGCGGTCGACGCGGCCAGCGCCGCGTTCGGTGACTGGTCCAAGAGTACCGGCCGTGACCGTGGCGCGCTGTTGCGCAAGGTCGCCCAGGGCGTGAGCGAGCGCCGCGAGCAGCTGATGCAGTTGCAGTCGAGCAACAACGGCAAGCCGCTGTTTGAAGCGGGTATAGATGTGGACGACGTGATCGCCACCTTCGAGTACTACGCCGGTGTGGCTGAAGAAATGGACGCCGGGCAAGACCGCCCGGTGGCGCTGCCCAACGATGACTTCAGCGCGCGTCTGCGCCGTGAGCCGTGTGGCGTGGTGGGGCTGATCGTGCCGTGGAATTTCCCGATGGTGACCACCGCCTGGAAGCTCGCCCCAGCCCTGGCGGCCGGCTGCTGCGTGGTGCTCAAACCCTCGGAAGTCACACCGCTGGCGGAGCTTGAACTGGCGCGGATCATTGCCGAAGCGGGCTTCCCGAGCGGTGTGTTCAATCTGGTCTGCGGCACCGGCCTGGCGGTGGGCGCGCCCCTGGCAGCGGACCGTCGCGTGGCGAAGATTTCCTTCACCGGCAGCAACGCGGTGGGCGTGCAAGTGATGCAGCGCGCTGCTGAAACCATCAAGGGCGTGAGCCTGGAACTGGGCGGCAAATCCTCGTTGCTGGTGCTGGCCGACGCCGACCTCGACCTGGCGGTGGAACTGGCGTGCGGCGGTGGTTTTTTCAACGCCGGGCAAATCTGCTCGGCCACCAGCCGCGTGTTGGTGGCTGACAGCCTGGCGGATGAATTCCTGCAACGCTTGCAGGCACGGGCTGAAGGCATTCGCGTGGCCGACCCGTTTGCCGACGACGTGGAAATGGGCGCGCTGATCAACCATGCGCAATACCAGCGAGTGCTGGGGCATATCAGGCGTGGCGTTGAAGACGGCGCGCGATTGCTGTGCGGTGGTGAACGGCCGGCCGATCTGGCCAAGGGTTTCTTCCTTCGGCCGACGGTGTTTACCGATGTACCGCTGGACAGCGCGTTGTGGAACGAGGAGATCTTTGGCCCGGTGCTGTGTGTACGCCGCTTCGCCACCGAAGAGGAAGCCATCGCCCTGGCCAACGACAGCGACTTCGGCCTGGTGGCCAGTGTGGTCAGCCGCAACCCTGAAGCCACCGAGCGCGTCGCCAATGCGTTGCAGGCCGGGCTGGTGTGGATCAACGCGCCGCAAGTGATCTTCCCGCAGACGGCGTGGGGCGGTTACAAGCAGAGCAGCATCGGCCGCGAACTGGGGCCGTGGGGGTTGGCGGCATTCCAGGAAATCAAGCACGTGATTAAATCCATCTAACGACACACATCCCATGTGGGAGCTGGCTTGCCTGCGATAGCGGTGTGTCAATCAACGCTGCATCAACTGACAGATCGCCATCGCAGGCAAGCCAGCTCCCACAAAAAACCAGTTCCCACAGAGGATTGATGCTGTGTCAGTCAGCCTGTCTGCAATTTTTAGATAGCCCCTGCGACTTTCTCATTTGCCCACCCCCCGTGCCCATGGCCTGATTCGCCCTTGTTCACTCAAGGCTTGCCCATGGAAAACGTTCACGCAAAACCCACCACCGCCCTGTGGCTGATGATCAGCGTTGTCCTGGTCGCCCTTAACCTGCGCCCGTCGATGGCCGCCGTCGGCCCGCTGTTGTCGTCGATTCGTGGCGAGGTGCCGCTGAGTTTCAGCAGCGCCGCCTTACTCACCATGCTGCCGGTCATGGCCATGGGCCTGGCGATGTTTTTTGGCATGGGCCTGGCCAAGCGTTTTGGCGAACACCGCAGCATCGTGGTGTCGCTGGTGGTGATTGGCGTGGCCACGCTGTCGCGGCTGATCCTCGATTCGGCGCTGGAGCTGATCGTCAGCGCCATCGCTGCCGGCGTGGGTATCGCGATGATCCAGGCGGTGATGCCGGCGTTGATCAAGTCGCGGTTCAGCGACAATGTTTCGCTGTTCATGGGGCTGTACGTCACCGCGATCATGGGGGGCGCGGCGCTGGCAGCGTCGTTTGCACCGTTCGTGCAAGTGCAGAGTGGCAGTTGGCGCATCGGCCTGGCGATCTGGGCGGTGCTGGCGGTGTTGGCCCTGGTGTTCTGGTACGCACAGCGCGCGGTATTGCCGCCGCTGCCCCAGGCCGGGGCCGGGCCTCAGGAATCGTTTTTCAGCAATGGCCGCGCATGGTTGCTGGCGATCTTTTTTGGCTTGGGCACGGCGTCCTACACCTGCGTGCTGGCCTGGCTGGCGCCGTACTACGTGGAGCAAGGCTGGAGCGAACAGAACGCCGGCTTGCTGCTGGGTTTTCTGACGGCCATGGAAGTGGTGTCCGGCCTGGTCACGCCGGCCATCGCTAACCGTCGCCAGGATAAACGCGGTGTGGTCGCGGTGTTGTTGGTGCTGATCATCCTCGGGTTCTGCGGCCTCATTCTCAGCCCGCAACACCTGAGCCTGCTGTGGCCGTGCCTGCTGGGGCTGGGCATCGGCGGCCTGTTTCCGATGAGCCTGATCCTGTCCCTGGACCACCTGGACAACCCGCGCCGCGCCGGTGGCCTCACCGCGTTTGTACAAGGTATCGGCTACCTGATTGCTGGCCTGTCGCCACTTATCGCCGGAATGATCCGCGACCAATTGGGCAGTTTCGAATGGGCCTGGTGGTCGCTGACGGCGGTGGTGGTGGTGATGTTGCTAATCGTCACTCGCTTCAATCCGCAGCATTATGCTCGGCATATTCGCTGACGTCGTGTTGCAAACATTATTTGTCCCACGCCAAACATAGAAACGCCCTACAGAGCTTTCTATTGGTACGAGCGTTCCGTTAAGCTTTTGCCCTTGTCGCGCGCTGCCACAGTGCCAAGGCTTACCGGATGGAATGGATGCTAAACAGTAATTTGCTCAGAAAGCTCGATATGCAGGACTTGATGGTGTTCATCGCCGTCTACGACCAGAGCAGCGTTACCGAAGTGTCCGAAACGCTGTTCGTCAGCCAGTCCACCGTGAGCTACAGCTTGAAGAAACTGCGCACCAGTTTCGAGGACGAGCTGTTTATCAACACGCGGGCGGGCATGCGGCCGACGTACAAGGCCACCACCATGTATGGCCATGTGCAGAAGATCCTCGAAAGCATCAACCTCTGCCACGCCGGGGGCCAGGCCTTCGACCCGACGCAAAAAGCCGTGACTTTCAACGTGTGCGCCCCGGAATACTTCGAGCAATTGATCCTGCCGCGCCTGCTGAAAAACTTCGACCGCGCCGACCTGCCGGTGATCGTCAATGTGCAAAAGCTGGAAAGCGACATCCCCGCCGACGACCTGCGCGAAGGCCGCCTCGACCTGGTGATCTGTTTCGGCCCGCACTTTCACCGCGCCCACAAAGACTTCAAGACCCAGATGCTGCTCGAAGATGATTTGGTGTGTGTGTTCGACCAACGCTCGGCGCCCCGGGAGCCGGCGTTCAGCCTGCACTCCTTTGTGGAGCGCCGCCACGTGTTCCCGACGCCCTGGACCTCCAACACCAACATGATCGACGGCTGGCTCGCGCGCCAGGCCCACAAGCGCCAAGTGGTGGCGCGGGCCAACAGCTACGGCGCAGCACTGAAGATGATCACCGGCACCGACTTCGTCGTCACCCTGCCCCGCCGCGTGCAAAAGCTGCTGGCGCCACCGCCCGTGTTCGGCCATTGCGAAGCACCCAACGGCTTACCAGGGTTCACCCTGGACATGCAGTGGAACGAAACCAGTGAACAGGACAGCGCCAATACCTGGTTTCGCGAGCAAGTCGTAAAAGTCTGCGCGGAACAGGGGTTGTTGTAACCCTTAACCGATGGCGACTTTGCTGTAGGAATCGCGATCAATGTCCAGCAGCTCGACACTCAGTTGCAGCTGTACGCCTTCGGGCCAATCGCCCAGGTCTTGCAGCGCCGCCAACAGGCTTTCGGAGAGCTGTTTCTTGACCTGTGGCGAGCGCCCGCTGAGCAGCGACAGCTTCACCGCGATAAAGCCACGTGAACTCAGGGAGGTGCCGACCTGGAAGCTCTCGACCTTCACGGCGCGGCTCTTGATATCGAACTCGGAACCGAACTGCCCGGATGCCATCAACACATTGTTGAGCCGCAACAGGGTTTTCTCAACGGCCAGGTCTGGCAGGTTGGCGGTGTATTCCAGGTGCAGGTGCGGCATGAAAAGCTCCGAATCGGTGTAGGAAAAGAGTCATACGTATAACACGCGGCCGAAATGAATCGGACCGTTTTGTCGGTGAAACTTCGGTCAGGCGCCTGCGCGAGCGGTCCCGCCTGGAGGGGTTGCCTCAGGATTTGGCGGCCAGTACCGGCAGCAGGTCGCGCTCGCTCATGAACGCTTCCAGCCGCGAGCGCATCCAGCGTTCCGCCGGGTCGGTGTCCACGTGGCTGAGCCAGACCATCGAGAGGTCCAGGGTCGGGGTTTCAAACGGAAACGGCTCGCAGAACAGGTTGCCGCTCGCCGCCATGGCCTGGGCGGTGTAGTCGGGCAGGCTGGCGATCATGTCAGTGCCGGCGAGCAAGGCCGGCAGCGCGCTGTACTGCGGCACCGACAGCACCACATGGCGCTTGCGGCCGATTTCGGCCAGCCATTCATCGGCAAACCCGGACACGTTGGCGGTGTGGGACACCAGCACATGGGGGCGTGCGCAATATTCGTCGAGGGTCAGCGGGGTGTCTGAAGCATCGGCGCGCAGCAGACTGGGGCGGATATGCCGCAGCAACTTGCGCTTGGCATTGGCCGGCAGGCCACGCGTTTGGGTGATGCCGACGGTGATGTCGCCCGAGGCCAGCAAGTCCGGGATTCGCCAGTAGTCGACGTGCTGCACCACAAACACCACCAGCGGTGCTTCCTGGCGCAAGGCCCGCAGCAACGGCGGCAGCAGGCCGAACTCGACGTCGTCGGACAGGCCGATGCGGAACGTCATGGTGCTTTGGGTGGGGTCGAAATCGTGGGTCAGGCTCAAGGCCGACGAGAGGGAGTCCAGGGCCGGCGACAGGTGCTGGATGATCTCTTCGGCGCGCGCGGTGGGTTCCATGCGATGGCCGACGCGAATGAACAGCGGGTCGTTGAACAGCGTACGCAGGCGGTTGAGGGCCGAACTGATGGTGGGTTGGCCGAGAAACAGCTTCTCGGCCACGCGTGTCACATTGCGCTCCAGCATCAGTGCTTCGAAGACCACCATCAGGTTGATGTCGGCCTTGCGTAGTTCGTTGCGATTCATCGGCGCCTGCCCCTTTCCCCAAGACAAGCCGCAGTTTAGAAAGCCCGGGGGCCTGCGTCTATGTGCGCACTGTTCATCCGCAGGCTTTGGGACTATAAATCAGCTTTCCAGGGTCGCAGGAACACCACCGTGCTGGTCATTTTCGCCTTGAGTGCCCTCGTCAGCGGGGTGTTGCTCTGGGCCATCAAGTTCATCGAGAACCCCACCGCCAGGACACTGCTGCGCGTATTTGTCGGCTTGTGCCTGGCGGCCATCGTGGCTTACCTGGTGCTGGCTTCCGGGTTCCCCACTTCATTGCTGGTGTGAGTCGCCTCCTGCCCCTGGCGCAGGCGCAATGCCGCCAGCGCCGCCACCACCAACACCAGCGCAATCACCTTCAAGCCGTTCATCGCGTTGCCGGTGCTCATTTCAATCGCGCCCATCACCGACGGCCCGACAAACCCGCCCAACAGCCCGCAGGCGTTGACGAACCCCAGGCCGCCCGCCAACGCGACGCCCTTGAGGCGTGACGCCGGGTACAGAAACACGATCGACTGCACCACAAAGAACATCACCGCCGACAGGCAAAAGCCCAGCAGGCTGAACACCGGCCCCGACACCGACGCAATGCCCAGCCCCAGCGCCATGGTCAGCAACCCGGTCACCAGCAGCCGCCGGCAACGACCGGGCGTCGTGGCAAAGCGCGGAATCAGCACGGCGCCCAGTGCCGCCGCAATCCACGGCAGCGACGTCAGCAGGCCGACGCTCATGGTGCTCAGTTCCCCGTATTTGCTGATGATGCTCGGCAGGAAAAAGATCACGGTGTAGATGGTGATCTGATGGCAAAAATACACAAAGATCGCCAACAGGATCTGTGGGGTCAGCCAGTTCTTCAGCGAGTGCCCGCCCTCGCCTGCGCCCTCTTCGGTTTCCTGGGCAATGCGTTGCTCGATGCCCCGCGCTTCTTCGGCCGACAGCCACGGCGCCTTGCTCGGGCGATCCGGCAACTTGCACCACACCACCCAGGCAAACGCCACGGCCGGCAGGCCTTCGAGCAGGAACATCCACTGCCAGCCATGCCAGCCGAGCAGGCCGTCCATGCGCATCAAGGCCGCGCCCACCGGGCCGCCGATGATGTTGGCAAAGCACACGCCCAACAGGAAATAACCGGTGGCCCGCGCCCGTTGTTCACGGTTGAACCAGTACGTCAGGTAGAGCATGACGCCCGGAAACAGACCGGCCTCGGCGATGCCCAGCAACAGGCGCAGCACGTAGAACGAGGTCTCGCCCTGCACAAAGGCCATGGCCGCCGAGATCAAGCCCCAGGTCACCATGATGCGGGCGATCCAGAAGCGCGCGCCGACCTTGTGCATGATCAGGTTGCTGGGGATTTCCGACAGCGCATAGGTGAGGAAAAACAACCCGGCGCCCAGCCCGTAGGCCGCAGCGGAAATGCCCAGGTCGACGTCCAGGTGATGCTTGGCCAGGGCGATGTTGGTGCGGTCCAGGAAACTCAGAATGTAGGCGATGATCAGCAAGGGCATGAGCTTGGCGAACATCAGTTTGTTCAGCGCCTGCGGTTCGCGGGCCCGGGTGGCGGTTGTCATCGGCAGTTCCTCTTGGCGCCCCGCCAGCCGGGCTGGGGGGCGCATCAGTGTTGTTCTAGGGTTGGAGTTGCACAGCCATGGCGTGCGGGCGGTGGGAAAACAGTTGCAGCAGCGCGCCGCCGAGGGCGCAGCCGGCCATCACGAAGAAGCACACGGTGTAGCCGTGCAGCGTGGTCCAGCCGCCGCCCATGGCGATCAGGCTGCCCATCAGCACCGGCGCCAGGCCTCCGCCGATGAACATCGCGGTGGTGATGATGCCGTTGGCGGTAGAGGTCGCCGACGGCTCGGCCGAGTCGCAGGCCACCGCGTAGTAGATCGGCCACACCGCATTGGCCACCAGGCCGAACAGCAGTTGCACGACGATGATCAGCGTCAGGGTGTTGGCGAAGTAGAACGCGCCGACACTCGCCGCCATCCACAGCCCGCAGATGATCAGGGTGGTGCGTCGGCCGATGATGTCCGACAGCGACGGCCACACCAGTTGGCCGAGGATGCCGGTGAGGGTGAACACCACGCTCATCCCCGCCGACTCCGCCAGCGACAGCCCGGCGATGTTGTAGAGGTAGGCCGGCAGCACGATGTTGACGCCCATGTACACCACTTGGGTGAGCATCGTATTGCCGGCCGTGAGGGCGATATTGCGGTTGCGCAAGGTGGCGACAAAGGTGCGCCAGGCTTCACCTTTCACTGAACTGGGCGGCGCGTTGTCGGGCGGGGTCATGCCTTTGGCGGCGATGTCGACGTACAGCGCGGTGATGCGCTCGGCCGTGGAGTAGCGCGCCCAGAAGATCATCAGCGGCAGCGCCACCACGAAGGCGAAGAAGAACACGTAGCGCCAGTTGTCTTCGCCGAACACGGTGATGACAAAGCTGGCAACGATGCCACTGAGCATCGCCCCGATCGGATAACCGGTGTGGTGCGCGCCCAAGGCAAAGCCGCGACGCTCCACCGGCCACCATTCGGCGGTGTTGCTCACGCCCACTGGTTCGCCCCAGCCGGCGCCGAGGTTGACGCCGACGCGCAGGGCAATGAAGGTCGCCAGGTTGCCACTCAGCGCCTTGACGCCCGACAGAAACGAAATTGCGGTGTAGCCCAGCACCAGCGGCACCTGGAAGCGCGCACGTTTCCAGCCGCCACCGTAACGGTCGCTCCACATGGAGCCCGGGATATCCAGCAACGCCAGGGCCAGCATGACCACCGTGGCCACGGTGCCCCACTGGTCGGCGGACAAATCGAAGTGCTTGGAGATGGTCGGCCCCAGGCGCAACACGATCTCACGGTCGTAGGCGTTGAGGATCCAGATCATCCAACAGACCAGCAGCGACACCCAGGAATGCCGGTGAATGCTGCGCAGCGACGCTTTTTTGATAGTTGCCATGGGCCTCTCCAGGCGCGCGAGGGCGCGCACTGACACAAGGTTGCGAAGGAATTTGCCTTGTCACACACACGCGCTAGCTGGCGAAACGTCGCTCGGCTATTCCTTGCACGCCCAACCCGGTAATGGCGAACAGCGCTCCGCGCTGCTGGCCGTCTGCCGGGAAACGCGGCAGCGGCGGCTTGGCCATGGAGGTCACAAACAGGGTGTCCAGGTTCGGCCCGCCAAAGGTCAGGCTGGTGACCTTCTTCACCGGCATCTGGAGGATGCGGTCGACATGCCCGTCGGGGGTGTAGCGCACCAGTTTTCCGGCGTAGACCAACGCCTGCCACAGGCACCCTTCGGCGTCGACGGTGCAGCCATCGGCGGCGCCACCGCCCGAGGTGTCGACCTTGGCGAAGGTGCGGCGGTTGCTCACGCCTCCGCTGGCCAGGTCATAGTCATAGGCCCAGATCTCGCCGGACCAGGTGTCGCAGAAGTAGAAGGTTTCACCCGACGGGCTCCAGCACGGGCCGTTGGACACGATGATGCCTTCGTCCAGGGTGTGTAGGCTCAGGTCGGCGTCCAGGCGGTAGAGCTTGGCACTGGCGCTGTCTTCGAGGGTGTCCATGGAGCCGAAGACAAAACGGCCCTGGCGGTCGACCTTGCCGTCGTTGAGGCGGTTGTTCGGCAGGTGCGGTTCCGGGTCGATGACCGGGTTGAGTTCACCGCTCTTGAGGTCGAGGGTGTGCACGCCGTTTTGCAGGGCGACAATCGCCGACTCGCCGTTGTGGCGCAGGGCCATGGAGCCGATTTTCTGGCCCACGTCCCAGGCGCGCAGTTCACGTCCGTCATCAGTACAGCGCAGGACCCGGCCGTCGGCGCTGTCGATCCAGTACAGCCGTTGTTGTTTGACGTCCCACACCGGGCCTTCGCCCAGGGTGGTCTTGACGTCGACGAGCACTTCGATACGCATGGTGATCCCCTTATTGTTGTTGTGCGGGATACAGGCCGTGCTTCGCCACGGCCCCGTGTGGTTAGAAATTGACTTGGTCGCGCCCCTTGAGCCCGAGGATTTCCCGCGCTTCATCCGGCGTGGCCACGCGATGGCCGAGGGCTTCGATCACGGTGCGGATGCGCCGTACCTGGTCGGCGTTGGAGGCCGCCAGCTTGCCCGGCCCGTCCCACAGCGAATCCTCCAGGCCGACCCGGGCGTTGCTGCCCATGGACAGGCCCATGGTCGCCAGCGGAATTTGCCCACGCCCGGCACCGAGGATCGACCACACGTAGTCGTCACCAAACAGGCGGTCGGCGGTGCGCCGCATGTGCGCCAGGTCTTCCGGGTGCCCACCGATGCCACCGCGCAGGCCAAACACCGACTGGATGAACAGCGGCGGCTTGAGCAGGCCGCGCTCCAGGAAATGCGCGGCGGTGTAGAGGTGGCCGATGTCGTAGCACTCGATCTCGAAACGGGTGCGGTTCTCGGCGCAGGAATTGAGGATGTGGGTGATGTCGCGGAACGTGTTGCGGAAGATCCGGTCGTCACTGTCTTCGAGGTACGGGCGCTCCCAATCGTGCTTGAAGTCGGTAAAGCGGTTGAGCATTTCGTACAGGCCGAAGTTCATCGAGCCCATGTTCAGCGAGGCCAGTTCCGGCTTGAACTGCATCACCGGTTGCAGGCGCTCTTCCACGCCCATGGTCGGTGCGCCGCCGGTGGTGATGTTGATCACCACGTCACTGGCGGCCTTGATCTGCGGCAGGAATTCGGCGAACAGCGCCGGGTCCTGGCTGGGGCGGCCGTCGTTGGGGTCACGGGCATGCAGGTGGACAATCGCGGCGCCGGCTTCGGCGGCACCGATGGCGGCGTCGGCAATTTCCTGCGCGGTGATCGGCAAATGCGGCGACATCGACGGCGTATGAATCGCACCGGTAACGGCGCAGGTGATGATGACAGGACGATTTTTGGACATGACGAATCTCCGACTTTTATTCTTATGAAAAAAATCCTGGGTGTAGCGCGCAGTGGTCTTCCGTGGCTTACAGGTACTCGACGTTCCCGTCGACGCTGATCGCCTGGCCGGTCACGTTGCGTGCGGCGGGCGAACAGAGGAACAACGCCATGGCCGCGACGTCTTCGGCGGTGACCATGCGCTTGAGCGAGATCTTGTTGAGGTATTCCTGGCGCATCTGGGCTTCGGGCACGCCGACCTGCTCGGCACGGGCGCGGATCACGCCGTCCATGCGCGGGCCTTCGACAATGCCGGGCAGCAAGGCGTTGACGCGGATATCGCTCTCGCCCAACTCCGAGGCCAGGGATTTCATCAGGCCGACGATGGCCCATTTGGTCGCCGCGTACGGCGTGCGCCACGCGTAGCCCAAGCGCCCCGCCACCGAAGCGATGTGCAGCAAGTGGCCGTGGGACGATTCCTTGAGCATCGGCACCGCGTGGTGGGCAAAGCGGTACTGCGCCGTAAGATTGATGTTGATGGTGGCTTGCCAGTCGGCGTCGCTGATCGCGTCGATCCCGCCAGTCGGCCCGGCGATCCCGGCGTTGTTCACCAGCACATCGAGGCCGCCGAACTGTTCGTGCTGCACCTTGAACACCGCCTCGATCTGCGCGGCATCGCTGACGTCGGCGCGGGTGGCGACGGTGCCCGGGTGCTTGTCGCGAAACGCCGCCAGGGCCGACTCGCTCACATCACACACATGCACCTTGGCGCCCGCTTCCAGGTACGCCGCCGCCAGCACTTCACCGATGCCGGCAGCCCCGCCGGAAATCAACACACGTAACCCGGGATAGGGCTGCAACCGTTGTAGGACACTCATGCACGTTTACCTCCTGAAGCAGACGACCGCGTACGGTCGTTCTTGACGAGCAGGCGCGCCAGGGAATCGGCGGCCTGCATGATGTCATCGGTCACCGCAGCACGGGCGCCGGCGCCATCGCGGGCAGCCAGGGCTTCGACGATGCGCGTGTGCGCTTCCATCGAGCGTTGCAAGTGAGCTTTATCGGGGGCGACCAGGGCAAAACACGGGCCCATGTGCAGCCAGAAGTTTTCCACGGCAGCCATGGTCAACTCGGCCTGGGCCACGGCGTAGATGCGCCGGTGAAACGCGAAGTTGGTCCACAGGTAGCGCGACACGTCGACTTCGTCGGCGGCGTGCTGCATCTGCTGGCAGAGGTCGGTGATTTCATCGAGGTCGGCCTTTTGCAAGCGCAGCACGGCCTTTTCGGCGAGCAAACCTTCGAGGGCAACCCGGGTGTCACGGATTTCGCGCAGGCGTTCGACGGTCATCAGTCGTACGCGCAGACGGGAAGTTTCGGTGACTTCAAAGGCGTTTTCGGCGCTGAGGCGCTGCAGGGCTTCGCGCACCGGCATGGGGCTGGAACCGAGGGCTTCGGCGAGGCCGCGGATGGTGAGTTTCTGGCCAGGCTGGAAGCGACCACTCATCAACGCTTCGCGGATCTGGCGGTAGACCTGGTCTTGCAGGGTATCGCGGGACACCTGGCGCAAGGTGGGCAGGAGGAGCGGACCATCAGTCATGAGTCAAACCTGTGTTGTCGTTCTTATGGCCTCAATATGTGATCACAAATCAAATATGTCAAATAGTTTCCCGATTCGATTTCTGCTCGATTGACGGACGGATACCCGCTGACTCTAATGACTCATCAACCATGCAAGGAGCGCTCAACTGTGAAATTCGCCTACACCATCATCTACGTGCCGGACGTTGCGGCCTCGTTGGAATTTTTCGAAAAAGCCTTCGGGTTCAGTCGCCGTTTCCTGCATGAATCAGGCACGTATGGGGAGCTGGAAACGGGGGCTACGACCCTGTCGTTTGCTGCCCATGAATTGGGCGAAATGAACTTCGAAGGCGGGCATGTACAGGCGCACGCTTCGCGCCAGCCGTTGGGGATGGAGGTCGGGTTTGTGACTGAGGATGTGTTTGCCGCGCATGCCAAAGCGCTTGCGCAGGGCGCCGTAGAGCTGTCGGCGCCGACGACTAAACCTTGGGGGCAGGTGGTGTCGTATGTGCGTTGCCCGGATGGGACGCTGGTGGAGCTGTGTACGCCGATCCTGGCGTAAACACACCTTTCATGTGGGAGCTGGCTTGCCTGCGATGGCGACTTTATAGCCAGCACATCATTGCCTGACACGCCGTCATCGCAGGCAAGCCAGCTCCCACATGTTGGTCCTCAGTGTTTGGGCAATCAGGGTTTAAGCGGGAACTCCTGGTCGCGCTCCGACAGCTCTGTCCCGTCGTCCGGATGCTTCCAGGTCTGGGGTTTTTCCTCTTCATGACGCCGGGGTTGTTCACGCTCCGGCTCATCCTTGCGCTTGCGTTCGTCAGCCATTGTCACCTCCCATCCGTAAGATTTGGTCACACCTTTGAGCATAGAACAGGGCCATCATTTTGGACGGCTTTGGCGATTGATAGCCTGTGCGCATCAATACATCCAAATAACTCACTTATCATTTCTAAATGTGTCAGCCACTATCCGCGGTCTTAAGCGAAACAAGCACTTTAAAAAGAACGCTGGAGACACAAAACCATGACTAGCCCTTCCCGGCCCGACTCTGCCCGCTCGAAAGTTGGTGCGGTTTTCCGCGTTACTTCCGGCAACTTCCTCGAACAGTTCGACTTCTTTCTGTTCGGTTTCTACGCCACCTACATCGCCGCTGCGTTCTTCCCCGCTGCCAATGAGTTTGCGTCATTAATGATGACCTTCGCCGTGTTCGGTGCAGGCTTCCTGATGCGCCCCCTGGGCGCGATTGTCCTGGGTGCCTATATCGATGACGTGGGTCGCCGCAAAGGCCTGATCGTCACCCTGTCCATCATGGCCAGCGGCACCTTGCTGATCGTCCTGGTTCCTGGCTATCACAGCATTGGCTTGTGGGCCCCGGCGCTGGTATTGCTCGGCCGTCTGTTGCAAGGCTTCTCGGCCGGCGCGGAGCTGGGCGGCGTGTCGGTGTACCTGGCGGAAATGGCCACCCCGGGCCGCAAGGGTTTCTACACCAGCTGGCAATCGGGCAGCCAACAGATCTCCATCGTGGTTGCCGCTGCACTGGGTTATGGCCTGAACGTGTGGATGGAACCAGCCGTCGTTGCCGATTGGGGCTGGCGCATTCCGTTCGCCATCGGCTGCGTGATCATTCCGTTCATCTTCATCCTGCGTCGCAACCTGCAAGAGACTGAAGAGTTCGCCAACCGCAAGCACCGCCCGACCATGCGCGAAGTGTTGGCCACCCTGGCGAAGAACTGGACCGTGGTCATCGGCGGCATGCTGATGGTGGCCATGACCACCACCGCGTTCTACCTGATCACCGTGTACGCACCGACCTTCGGCAAGACCGTGCTGCAACTGAGCACCTCCGATGCGCTGCTGGTGACCTTGCTGGTGGCCGTGTCGAACTTTGTCTGGCTGCCTATCGGCGGCACCCTGAGCGACCGTTTTGGCCGCAAGCCGGTGCTGCTCGCCATGACCGCCCTGACCGTGATCACCGCCTACCCGGCGCTGTCGTTCGTGGTCAACGCGCCGAGCTTCGCCCACATGCTGGAAACCCTGCTGTGGTTCTCCTTCCTGTACGGCATGTACAACGGCGCCATGATCCCGGCCCTGACCGAAATCATGCCGGTTGAAGTACGCGTGGCGGGCTTCTCCCTGGCCTACAGCCTGGCGACCGCGATCTTCGGCGGGTTCACCCCGGCGATTTCCACCTGGTTCATCCACATCACCGAAGACAAGGCCTCGCCTGCCTACTGGATGATGTTTGCCGCCCTGTGCGCGCTGTGCTCGACCCTCGCGCTGTACCGCCGCGCCAACACCCGTGGGCAGGTGATGCAGGAGGCGGTGTAATGCGCCCGCTGCTCAAGACCCTGACAGCCCTGGCCCTCGGCGCCTTCGCGCTGACGGCCCAGGCCGAACAGCTCAAGGTGATGACCTCGGGTGGCTTCACCGCCGCCTACAAATTGCTCGGCCCGCAGTATGCCCAGCAAAGCGGCGACACCCTGGACACCATTCTCGGCCCATCGATGGGCAAGGCGCCGGAAGCGATTCCCAACCGCCTGGCCCGTGGCGAACACGCCGACGTGGTGATCATGGTCGGCTACGCCCTGGATGAGTTGATCAAACAAGGCAAGGTCGACAAGGCCTCCCGCGTTGAACTGGCAGACTCGCGCATCGGTTTGGTGGTGAAGGCCGGCGCGGCCAAGCCGGCGATCGGCACCGACGCCGAGCTCAAGGCCGTGCTGAGCCAGGCCAAGTCCGTGGCGTATTCGGACAGCGCCAGCGGTGTGTATGTGGAAAAGGAGCTGTTCAAGAAGCTCGGCATGCCGGCCAAGGGCACCATGATCGAACGCCTCCCGGTGGCCGAACAGGTTGCCAAGGGTGACTACGAGGTGGGCTTGCAGCAGGTGGCGGAATTGTTGCCGGTGCCGGGCGTGACCTACGTCGGCAAGATCCCGGAAGACGTGCAATCGGTGACGCGCTTTGCGGCGGGTATTCCGGTCAACGCTGAACACCCGACCCAGGCCAAGGCGCTGCTGCAGTTCCTGGCGTCGCCCCAGGCGCAACCGGTGGTGCAATCCACCGGCCTGGACTCGGTGTCACACTGACCGAAACGGCATCTCGCGCACCAACCGCTCCAACTCCAGCGCCGCTGGCGGCAATGTCCGCCCGCGGCGTTTTATCAAGCCCACATTGCGCATCACCTGGGGTTCTACCAGCGGCACGCTGACCAGAATCGGGTGGGTGCCGGCCGGCATCGCAATCGACGGCACCATCGCCACACCCAACCCCGCCTCCACCAGCCCGATCATCGTGGTCACGTGGTGCGTCTCGCAGATACTCGGTTTTTTCACCCGCACGCCGCGCAAGGCCTGATCCAGCAGGAAACGGTTGCCGGAGGTTTTGTCGACGGTGATGTAATCGTGCTCATAGGCTTCGGCCCAGGTCACGCTGTCGCGTTCGGCCAGCGGGTGATCGCGGCGACAGGCCAGCACGTAGCGTTCCTGCAGCAGCAATTCGAACTCCACTTCATCGGCTAGGCTGCCGCTGAAACTCACGCCGAAATCCGCCTCGCCGCTCTCTACCGCATTGCACACTTCGCCAGCACTGGCATCCAGCACCCGCAGGCGAATCTTCGGATAGAGCTGGTGGAATTCGGAGATCACGTGAGGCATGAAGTAGTAGGCGGTCGACGGTACACACGCGATGGTGACGTTACCCATCCGCGTGGAGGCGACGTTGCTGATGCCCATCAAGGCCACGTCGAGGTCATCGAGCATGCGTTCCACCTGGGGCAGGAAGGCACGGCCGACCATGGTCAGGCTGACCCGGCGTGTGGTGCGCTCGAACAACTTCACGTCGAGGGCCGACTCCAGCTTCTCGATACGCCGGCTCAGCGCCGGCTGCGAGATGCGGATGGCCTCGGCGGCGCCACGGAAACTGCCCTTGTCTACCACGGCGCGGAAGGCTTGGAGGTCGTTGAGGTCGAAGTTGATGATCACGAGGAAGGGCCAGTGAGGTCGATTTGGGGGACATTATCGTATGAATGCGTCAGCGTCAGGCCCACGCGCATTTAAAAAATCGGGTCACCTGCGTAGTCTCGTGCCGAATCCTTTCGACAGAGTGATCAATGACCAGCGCCTCCCATAACAAAAAAAACGCGCGTCTGTGGCGACTCGGTGCCGCCCTCGTGGGCATCCCTTGTATGGCAGCCCTCGGTTTTTTCGCCTGGCAAAGCTTCTACCCCGTGAGCGCGGCGGCGGGCTGGAGTGTCCAGGTGGTCTACCGCGACGTGGAGAAAGCGGCCTCGCTGATGCCGTTGCCGGACGGCTCGCTGATGGTCAGCCAGGAACTCGCCAAGGGCCAGGGCAGCATAGTGCGCATCCACCCGGACGGCGCACGGGAAGTGGTGGTGGCCAACCTTTCCAAACCCGATGGCATGTTCGCGACCCGTGGCGGCTGGGTGTTCAGCCAGGAATCCGGCGGTTTGCCCGTCAGTTTTTTCAAGGACGGTGTGGTCACCGAGCTCTTCAAAGGCGAAAACGTGCAAGGGCTGTGGGATGAAGGCGACGACCTGTACGCCATCGAAGACCGCAAGCCCACCGGCCGCCTGCTGCGCTATCGCTGGAGCGATCAGTCGTTGAGCGTGCTGCGCGACCAGGTGCAGGAAGGCGAGTCCATCGTGCGCTGCACCGACGGGCGCATGCTCTACACCGAAAAGAAAAAAGGCGTGGTACGCGAGTTGAGTGCCGATGGCAGCGACCCGGTGGTGCTGGCAGGCCTGAACAAACCAACATTCTTGATGTGCGATGAGCGGGGGCTGTGGGTCAACGAAGACTCGACGCACCGGGCACGGTTATTGTTGGTAGACCCACAGGGTAAACAGCAGACCATTCTGTCGTTTTTGAAGGCGCCGCAATCGATTGTGCCGACGGGGCGTGGCACCTACCTGCTGGCCGAAGGCGGCAGGAATCGGGTGCTGGAGTTGGTGCCGCAGGGGCGGACTGTTTCACCCTAGACAGCGAATGCGGGTAAGGCCACGAGCATGTCGAGTGACAGTGCCCGTGGTCACCTTACTGACGCGGGCACTGCGACTGTGCCTGCTACTGGCAAGTCCCACCTTTATGATGCGACCCCGTGCCGCCGACCGGATGCGTGCCTTTCGGACACCCCATGGCGAGCATCGGGCTCACAGCCATTACCACCAGCAAACCCAGCAAAGACAGCTTTTTCATGACATCCTCCGTGACCATTACGATACGTAATGGCACAAAGATATCATGCATTTACGGTCTTTATAGCGACGTTATTTTGCCCAGGCCTGTGGGCCGCTGAAAAATGCCTGGGCGTTACTGTCGAGCGTCTCCAGGTGATACCCGCCCTCCTGCACGATCACACAGGGCAACCCCAGGCCACGGATGCATTCCCCCAACCGCGCAAACCCTTCGCGCGTGACCGCGACTTTGCTTTGCGGGTCCAGCTCGTAGATGTCGAAGCCCAGGGACAACACCAGCACGTCCGCCGAAAAGTCTTTGATCGCCGCCAGGGCCTGTTCGAGTTTTTCGAAGAACAGCGCCTCACTGGCGCCATGAGGCATCGGCAGGTTGAGGTTGAAGCCCTCGCCCGCTGCGCTTCCACGCTCATCGGCGAAGCCGGCGACACCAGGGTAGAAGTTGGTGGGGTCACCGTGGATCGAGACGTACAGCACGTCGTCGCGGTCGTAGAAGATTTCCTGGATGCCTTGGCCGTGGTGCATGTCGGTGTCGAGCACGGCGACGCGCTGGAACCCTTCACGCAAGACCTGGGCGGCGACGGCTGCGTTGTTGAGGTAGCAGAAACCACCCGCCGCATCGAACCGCGCGTGGTGGCCCGGAGGTCGGCACAGGGCGTAGGCGGCTGGCGCGCCATCGAGGATGGCCTTGGCTGCTGCGACGGCGCTCTGGGCCGACCAATAGGCCGAGCGCCAGGTAAGTTCGCCGATTGGGCAACTGCCGTCCGCCAGGTAACGCGCAGCCTGGGCGAGGATGCCCCGCAGGGCGTTGGGCTCGCGCACGAAGATATTGGACATGACTTCATCGCCCCAGTCTTCGGGGATTTCCTTCCAGCGTTGATGGGCTTCTTGCAGGAAGGCCAGGTACGGCGCGCCGTGCACGGCGAGCAGTGGATCCAGGCCATGATCCTGGGGTTGCTGGATGTCGAACCCCAGGCTCTGCGCGGCCAGCAGCAGGTTGCGCGCGCGCTCGGGGACTTCCTGGGGCATGCGCATCTGGCCACGGGAGTAGTAGCTGCGCGGGTGGTGCAGGAGTTGTTCGGGGTGGAAAAAGGTACGCATGGAATCTTCCTCGATAAACTCAAATCACCGGCAGTCACACAGCTCCTGTAGGAGCCGGCTTGCCGGCGATAGCGGTAGGCCAGACAACCTCTCCATATCTGAAAGATCGTCATCGCCGGCAAGCCGGCTCCTACAGGTGATGTGTTTCAGTCTTAGTCAGCTCGGACGGCGCGTTTGAGCACGGCGTTGAGCAACACGTCGGTGCCCTGGCGCACGTCCTCGGGCAGTACGTCTTCGGCTTCGTTATGGCTCAGGCCGCCGACACAGGGAATAAAGACCATCGCGGTCGGGCAGTAACGGGCCAGGTGAATGGCATCGTGGCCGGCACCGCTGACAATGCGCTGCTGGCTGTAGCCCAAGGCGTCTACCGAGGACTGCACACAGGCAACGCAGTCTGCGTCGAACGGCGTGGCCGGGCTGATCCAGTGAGGGCTGATGGTGACGCTCAGGCCACGTTTCTCAGCGATGGCCTGCAGGCGCGCACGCACCTGCTGCTCCATGGCGTCGATGTCGGCGTCACGGTGATGACGCAGGTCGACGGTAAAATTCAGCAGCCCGGGAATCGTGTTGCGCGATGACTTGGCAATGCTCAACTCGCCCACCGTGGTCAGGCCTTCGGGGGCAAAATCCGCCGCCAGGTTTTCCAGTGCCTGGATCATTTTCGCGGCGCCGTACAGCGCGTCCTTGCGCAACGGCATCGGCGTGGTACCGGCATGGGCCGCCATGCCTTCGACCCGTACGTCGAGCCAGCGAATCGCCTGGCCGCCGGTGACCACACCGATGCTCTTGGCGTTGTCTTCCAGGATCGGGCCTTGCTCGATATGGGCCTCGAAGTACGCATCCACTGCGCCACCCAACGGGCGCTCACCGTTGTAGCCGGTACTGCGCAATGCCTCTGCCACGCTGATGCCGTCGACATCCGTCGTGGCCAGGGCCTTGTCCAGCGCCAAGGTGCCGGTGAACACCGCCGAGCCGAGCATGGCCGGGGTAAAGCGCGCGCCTTCTTCGTTGGTCCACACGGCGATTTCCAGGGGTTTGCGGGTCTGGATGCCGTGGTCGTCGAGGCTGCGGATCACTTCCAGGCCGGCCAGCACACCGTAGACGCCATCGAAGCGCCCGCCTTCCGGTTGCGTGTCGAGGTGGCTGCCCATCATGACCGGCGCGGCGTCCTTGTCGGTACCGGCACGCCGGGCGAACAGGTTGCCGATGGCATCCACGCTCAGCGTCAACCCTGCAGCTTTACACCAGTGGCTGAACAGTTCACGGCCGGCCTGGTCTTCGGCACTCAGGGCCAGGCGGCAACTGCCGCCACGGGCGGTGGCGCCGATCTCGGCCATGGCCATCAGGCTGGCCCACAGGCGCTCGCCATTAATCTTCAACATTCGCAACTCTCCCTCAAACACTGTGTGCCATTTCATGACGGTGCGCGGTGGCGTGACGGCGCGACAACGCCAGTACGCACACCAGCGAAACCGCCGCGATCAGGCTGTAGAACACTGCCATCGGCCACCATTGGCCCTGGTATTCGTGGGCCAGCCAGGTGCCAATCAATGGCGTCAAGCCACCCGCCAGCGCACCGCACACCTGGTAGGCCAGGGAGATCGCGGTGTAGCGCACGCGGGTTTCGAACAGGCCGCTGACAAAGCCGGCAATCACGGCATAAAACGAGGCCATGCACACCACCGCCAGGGCGATGCCGAGGATTATCAACGGGGCCTGCCCGCTGCTGACCAGCACGAACATCGGATAAGGCGAAGCCATTGCCAGCACGGTCATCGCGCAGAGGAAGCGCGTGGCGCCGACCTTTTCGGCCACCCAGGCGGCCAGTGGCTGGATGCAGAACTGGATGATCGCGACGAAGAACAAACACTCCAGAATCAGCGAGCGCGGTAGGCCCAGTTGCTGAGTGCTGTAGGCAATCATGAAGGTGTTGGTGAAATACACGCCGGCGATGCCCAGGGTGTTGGCGCCAATGCACAGCAACAGCGGGCGCCAAGCGGTGCGCAGCACTTCAATCACGGGGGCCTGGTCTTTCTTGATCGCCCGCGCTTTTTCAGCCTGGGCTTTGTCTTCGAGAAACTCGGGGGATTCGTTCACCCCCAGGCGAATCGCCAGGCCTACGATCAGCAACAGGGCGCTGGCGAGGAACGGCACACGCCAGCCCCAACTCAGCAGGTCTTCTTCCGGCAAACGGGTGACCGCACTGAACGCCAGCAACGACAGGATCAAACCGGCCGGGCTGCCCAACTGGGCGAAGGAGGCAAAGAAGTTTCGACGCCCTTTCGGCGCGTGTTCACCGGCCATCAGCACTGCACCGCCCCACTCACCGCCCACGGCAATGCCCTGTACCACGCGCAGCAGGATCAACAGCACCGGCGCTGCAACGCCGATTTGCGCGTAGGTCGGCAGCAGGCCGATACACACCGTGACCACGCCCATCATCACCAGGGTGATCACCAGGGATTTCTTGCGCCCGATACGGTCGCCGATGTGGCCGAACACAATACCGCCCAGGGGCCGTGCAAAAAAGCCCACGGCGAAGGTGCCGAAGGCGGCCATGGTGCTGAACAGCTTGTCGTCGGAGGGGAAAAACAGTTGGCCGAACACCAGCGCGGCGGCGGTGGCGTAGATATAAAAGTCGTACCACTCGATCATGGTGCCGATAAAAGCGGCGGCCGCAGCACGGCGGGGCTGTGGCGAAGCGGAAGGCTTCATGGGGCGGGCTCCTTTGGTTATTTTTTTGGCAGGAGAAAGTCAAACGGGCGCGCTCTGATGGCGCTTGTTGAGGGTGATTTATCGTCGCCGGGCTATGATTAGTCAATTTTCTATTTATTATTCA
The DNA here is from genome assembly GCF_059419385.1 of Pseudomonas sp. GW821-FHT05H12. Lineage (NCBI taxonomy): Bacteria > Pseudomonadati > Pseudomonadota > Gammaproteobacteria > Pseudomonadales > Pseudomonadaceae > Pseudomonas > Pseudomonas sp. GW821-FHT05H12. The sequence goes on from NZ_JBWKRS010000039.1 coordinate 48,916, forward strand.
AATTATAAATCCTGCTTATTATCGAGCCGCGTCATGCCCGAACCTCGCCGCGATATTCACCCGCTGCTCAACGACCGCCTGGACTGGAACCTGCTGCGCACCTTCCGCGTGATCGGCCAGGAACTGAGCATCAGCCGTGCCGCCGCCCGCCTGCACCTGACGCAACCGGCCATCAGCCAGGCCCTCAAGCGCCTGGAAGAACAGCTCGACTGCGAACTGATCGCCCGCCGTGGCCCGCGTTTTGTGCTGACCGACGCCGGTGAACAGATCTTTGCCATCGCCGGCGAGATGTACGGCCAGGTGTCGCAGATGAGCAACGCCCTGCAAAAACCTGGTGACGAGGTGCTCGGCAAAGTGCGCTTGCTGATGATCAGCCGCATCGAGTCAGACACCTTTGATGACTTCCTCGCTGACTTCCACCGCGAGCATCCCCGGGTCGACCTGGAAGTGGAGGTGATGCGCAGCTCGGACATCGTCGCCGCCCTCCTCGAAAAAACCGCGACCCTGGGCCTGAGCCTCAATCGCCGACCGCAGCCGCGTCTGGAACAGCACCTGTTCTTGCGTCAGCGCTATGCGTTTTTCTGCGGACGACACCATCCGTTGTTTGGGCGCAGCGGCCTGGCGGAGGGGGATTTGCAGTCGGAGAACTTCGTGAGTTTTACCAGCGACCAAATTGGCGGGATGTTGTCGCCCTTGACGATCTTCCGCGACCAGCAGGGCTTCAGCGGGCGGATCGTGGCGTCGTCGTCCAGCCTTGAAGAGGTACGTCGGTTGGTGATCGCCGGATTCGGCCTGGGTTGCCTGCCGATCCATGTGGTGGCCGAGGATGAGAAGAATGGGTTGCTGTGGCGGCTACCGCCGGATGAGGGGATCGCGGACGTGGATATTCATCTGCTGTGGAACCGGGAGCAGAAGATGAGTCGGGCGGAGCGGGTATTTATCGAAAGCCTCACGGCTCGATTGGCGTAGGGAGCAGCGCGAGCCCGCTCACGACAATTGGCGGGGTTTGCAAGTCGGGTGGCGGCTTGCTGCTAGTGTGGAAAGCGTGTCTATCGAACATCCTTCGCTCACGGTTGTTTCCTACGAAGAGGTGTTCCATGTCCAAGATCTGGTTTATCACTGGCAGTTCCCGTGGCCTTGGCCGCGCTATTACCGAAGCGGCCCTGCGTGCCGGCGACCGTGTGGTGGCGACGGCGCGCAATCCCCGTCAATTGGATGACCTGGTCGCTGAATACGGCGACGCAGTTTTGCCCCTGCAGCTGGATGTGACGGACAACACGCAGGTCGTGCAAGTCGTGGCGGCTGCGGTGGCGCATTTTGGCCGGCTGGATGTGGTGGTCAACAACGCGGGTTATGGGGACTTGGCGTCGGTTGAGGATGTGACGCTGGAAGACTTCACGGCGCAGATCGACACCAATTTCTACGGCGTGGTGCACGTGAGCAAGGCCGTGGTGCCGGTGCTGCGCGCCCAGGGCAGCGGGCATATCTTTCAGGTATCGTCCCTCGGCGGGCGTATCGGCATGGCGGGCCTGGCGGCTTACCAGAGTGCAAAATGGGCGGTGGGTGGGTTTTCAACGGTGTTGGCGCAAGAGGTGACCCCGCTCGGGGTGCAAGTGACGGTACTGGAGCCGGGCGGCATGCGCACCGACTGGTCGGGCTCGTCCATGACGATCCCGCCGATCAGCGAGCCCTATCAGCAAAGCGTCGGCGTGCTGGTCGAGTTGCTGAATTCCCCTGGCATCTTGCCGACCGGCCCGGCCCGGGTGGCTGAGATCGTGCTGGAGTTGGCCCTGAACAAAGAAGCGCCGCTGCGCCTGTTGATCGGCAGTGATGCGGTGCAATACGCAGCGCGGGCGGCGGAAGAGCTGGCGGCCTCGGACAAGAAATGGCACGACCTCAGTGTGTCGGCTTCTGATTGATTTGCTCGACTGAAAAGGTGACCCATGCCTGATGCACGCCAATCCCGTTTCAACATCCCGGATGTTTTCTGGCAAGCCCTGAAAACCATCGGGCTGGAGCCGTCGGCGGTGTTGCGTCAGGCACGGCTGCCGGTGACGCTCAACCTTCACGAGCGGCGCGACCGTCGTCAGGTGACAACACCCGAGTTTTTCCGCTTGTGGGAGGCCGTCGGTACACTCAATCCAGACCCGGCGGCCGGCATCTTGCTGGTCACCCAGCTGGACAGTGCAACATTGCCTCCTGCGAGTTTTGCCGCCTTCATTGCCCGCGACTTTCGGGATGGCCTGCACCGCCTCGCCCGCTTCAAGCAACTGTGCACCCCCGAACGGGTGCACGTGACCGAAGAAGGCAGCACCTGCACCGTCACCCTCGACTGGTTGCGCACTCAGGCGCATCCGCCGACGTTATTTATCGACGCCGCTTTTGCCACGTTCGTCGAACTGGGTCGGCGCGGTTCCAGGGTGCACGTCATCCCCCATCATGTTGAATTGGCCCGACCGGAATGTGGCAGCAACGTTCTGGCCGATTTTTTTGGCTGCCCGGTGCACTTCGGCGCCGAGCGTAATGCCCTGGTGTTTGACGCTGCGGACTTGAACCGGCCCTTCCCCGGGCACAATCCGGAACTGCTCGACATACTCAACCCGGTCCTGACCGCCGCCTTGGCCGAAGCGACGGCACTGCCCACGATCAGCCATCAGGTCAAGGGCGCGCTCAAGCGCATCCTCGCCAGCGGTCGCCCGGAGATGGTCGAGGTGGCGCGGGACATGGGCATGAGCGAGCGCACGTTGCAGCGGCGCATCACCGAGGAAGGCACCAGCTTTCGCCAATTGATGCTGGAAACCCGCCAGGAGATAGTGCGCCATCTGTTGGCAGAACCGACGATCGAGATAGAGGAGATCGCCGGCTTGCTCGGTTACGAAGACACCAATTCGTTTTATCGGGCTTTTCGCACCTGGGAAGGCACGACACCCGGGCGCTGGCGCGCCTCACAGGGCACGACTCACTGAGTTCACGCGGGCAATGTGTTCTCGACACTACGAGCCATGCGCTGCAGCGCTTCGAACGGGTTGCGCCCGATCAGCATGAAGCCGTGGGTAGCACTGGCCCAATACACCACATTCATCCCTCGCCGCTGCTCGGTGGCGGCAGGTTGCGCACCCTTGCGGCTGGCGGTGATGCACAGCGCCAGTGGGCCGTGAAGTGGGTCCAGGTAGGTCAGTTGGCCGATCAATACACCGTCGTAGTCGAGGATTTGCGCACGCCGGAATTCGGCGCCGGGGAGGTTTACCGCCGTGGGGGACAACAGCAGGCCCAATTGAGCGCCGACCGAACTCAGTTGGGCCACGTGGGAAGCGGAGTCGGTACTGAGGTTCTCCAGGGTCTGGGGCGTGTACAAAGCCATATATTCGGCGACCGACGCACGCCAGCCTTGGCCGGGTTCCGGGCGGGGCCAACTCATGAACAGGCGGTCGGCAAGCACCCCGGCCACGGCAAAACCGGCGGCTATGGCCAGGAAGCGGCGCCGGCTCAAGGCTGGGGCATGCGCTGAGGGCAGCGATTTGAGCATCGCCTGCATACGTTCTGTGGGGGCCTGGTCGAGCAGTGAATCGAAGGCGGCCTTGAAAGGCAGGTCAGCCCCCTGCAACGCTTCCAGGCGCGCAGCCAGGACAGGATCAACGCTGAGCCGATCGGTGATGAGCTGGTGCTGCCGGGCATCCAGTTCGCCGTCCAGGTAAGCCACCAACAGTTCGTCGGAGGGTGCGTCAGTGAGGGTCATCGCCGTTCTCCGTGAGTTTTGTCCGGCTGGGCTTGGGAGGACGCGGTTTCAGCCAGTTTCGCCCGTGCGGCCGCCAATCGGCTCATGACGGTTCCCACCGGGATATGCAGCACCTCGGCAATTTCCTTGTATGAAAGCCCTTCCACATACGCCAGAAAAACCGTCTCCCGTTGTGCTTCGGGCAGCCCGTTCACACGTTTGATGACTTGTGCGGCCAACACCTGTTCCTGGGCCAGGCTCTCGCCATCAAAGGACAACTCCTGCTCCGCGTCGACGAACCCCTGCCCTTGTCTCACCCGTTGCGAGCGCAGTTCGTTGAGCCAGATCGAATGCATGATTGCCAGCAACCAGCGATCCAGCCGCGTGCCGGCGGCAAACTGCCCAGCACGTTCCAAGGCTCGCACACAGGTGGCCTGCACCAGGTCTTCAGCCAGGTGCTTTTGTCGTGACAACACCCACCCGTATCGCCATAAACGCGGCAACAGCAGGCCCAACTCGCGACGAAACTCAGCCTCTGCGGTGATGGCGGCCTCCTGTGTGTTCACTCACAGTTTTATGCCTCGGGCGCATGGGCGATCGCGTCAGCCAGGTCTTCATATTCTTCGCAGGTGGTGCTGCACAAGGCTTTGATCTTCACCAGTTGCTCCTGCGCCAGGTCGATGCGGCCCTTGATCACGTAGGCCTCGCCCAGGTACTCGCGGACTTGGGCGTAGTTGGGGTCGAGCGCCACGGACTTCAGGTAATAGCCGATGCCTTCGTCGGTGCGCCCCAGCTTGCGGGTGGCGTAGCCACGATAGTTGAGGGCCTTGGCGGTGTTCGGGTCTTGCAGGGTATCGAGCAGTGCCAGGGCTTCGTCGTAACGCCCATCCTTGGCCAGGCGGTAGGCGTAATCGGTACGGTCGGCGTCTGACGTGGCTTTGCTGGTTTGCAGCACGCACTTGCCGGTCTTGGTGTCCCAGACCTGGCCTTTGGGGCAATTGGGCTTGGGCGGCGTGGACTCATCACCGGATGCATGGGCCTGACCGGCCAGTAATGCGGCAGCCAAGCACGCACCGAAGAGGAGCGAGGTACGGTATTCGTGGCGGTTCTTCATGCTTTTCATGCTCCGTAATGGGGGTTAGGTACAGCAGCCAACATCACTTTGGAAAGGCAGTACGTGAGCCGGGCAACATGCGGCGTAGCGTGCTGTCGCCCATCACATAGTGGTGCCAGAGCGCAGCCGCCGCATGCAGGCCCGCGAGCAGGATGATCGCCCAGGCAACCGTGTCGTGCAGGCCGCCCAGGGTCCCGCGCCAGGCGTGGTCGATCACTACCGGCGCGGGGATGGAAAACAGCCCGAAAAAGCTGAAAGGCTCGCCTTGCGCCCAGCGAAACAGAAAGCCCAATACGATCTGTGCCAACAGCAACAGATAGAGGCAACCATGCGCCATTTTCGCCAGTACGTTAAGGGCGGGGTGACTGTCGGCCTTTGAGCAATTGCCGCCGGACAGGCGCCAGATAATCCGCGCAGCAATCAGCACGGCCATGGCGATCCCCAGGGAGATGTGCACCGACTGCAGGCCTTTGCGCAGTGGTGTGCCCTTCTCCAGGTTTTCCCAGATATGTGCGCTGGCAAACATGAAGATCACCACGGCGGCGGTGAGCCAATGGAAGGTGCGGGTGAGGCGGTCGTAGCGGTCGACATGGGGGCTCATAGGCGTTTCCTGGGTGGTCTGTGGGGTGAACACCGCAGCGAGGAAAGTTATTCGGTGAGACGGAGATTTTTATGCTGTTGATTCTGTGTGAGCCGAGCACCCAGAAACACAAAAGCCCCGCAGCCTATTCAGCTACGGGGCTTTTGCGTTTTATTAGCGTTCCTTATTGGCTTGGGAGAGCACCGACGCTGCAAGGGATTTGGTGTCTTCGCTATGGCGATCGCTGCCCAGCACTTTTGCGGCTGTTTCCTCCATCTCGGCACTGGTCTGCTTGTCGTTGTTCTTCTGGGCCAGCGCTGAAGCGGCAAGGCTTTTGGCAGTGGCGGAGGCGACTGGACTGTTGAGTGTTTGTGCAGCCAACGTCGCGATTTTGTCGGAGGTTTTCTTGGTGTTCTTGCTCATGATGCAGTTCCTTTGCAATGGAAGGCGCCCGATCTGACGCGCTAGCACAACGTAATAAGTTGCCGTCGTTATCGCAATGCGTCCCCTGTAGGCAAGGTTTTTGAAACGGCGCGAAAGTGACATCTGTGGTGTGGGACTTATCGATTGCACTGATGATTACTATCGAACGGGTCGCCTGCTCAATCATCAAGACCGGTTTATATAATCGCCCCCTGACTCCCTTCCCCCGCCTGGCTTCAGGCGACATTCATCTTGGAACCCAACACCATGCCAAGCGCGACACAGGCCCCACGCGGCCGTCCCGAACATAATCAACAAAGCGTCAAACAGCAGTGGCTGGCGATTCTCTCCGTGGCCGTCGGTGCCTTCGCCCTGGTAACCAGCGAGTTTCTCCCGGTGGGCGTGCTTAATGACGTTGCCGCCGACCTGGGCATCAGTGCCGGCCACGCCGGACTGATGGTCACCCTGCCCGGCATCATGGCCGCGCTTGCGGCGCCGTTGCTGTCGGTCATCATTGGCGCCATGGACCGCCGCTACCTGTTGATCAGCCTGACGCTGATCATGATCATCGCCAACAGCGTGGTGGCCTTTGCCAGCGACTTCAGCCTGTTGCTGTTTGGTCGCGTATTGCTGGGCATCAGTATCGGTGGGTTCTGGGCCACCGCCATTGCGCTGAGTGGCCGTTTGGCTCCCAAGGGCGTGGGTGTAGCGAAGGCCACGTCCATCATCATGATGGGCGTGACACTCGCCACTGTTCTGGGCGTGCCCGTTGGTACTTGGCTCAGCGGCTTGATGGGCTGGCGCATGACGTTTCTGGTCACCGCATTGCTAGGTGTACCGGTGGTGCTGGCGCAGGTGTTCCTGCTGCCCCAGCTCAAGCCGGAGAAGGCCATTCTTGTGAGTGACCTGCCGGCCTTGTTCATCAATCCACGGGCTCGTGTGGGTTTGATCGCGGTGTTGATGATTGGCCTGGCGCACTTTGCTGCGTACACCTATGTGGCACCGTTCTTCAAAAACAGCTCCGGCTTTGATGGCCCGACCATTGGTTCGCTGTTGCTGATGTTTGGTGTGGCAGGCGTGGCGGGTAACGTTTTCGCCGGCTTCGCGGCTAACCGCAGCGTGCGCTACACCTTGTTGCTGGTTGCGCTGATGATCGGCACCAGCACTGCGCTGTTCCCCTACTTCGCCACCGGCCTGACGGGCGCGACGATGCTGATCGCACTCTGGGGCTTCGCCTTCGGCGCCTTCCCGGCCTGTGCCAGCATCTGGATGTTTGTCGTGGCGCCCAAGGATGTCGAACGCGGCATGCCGCTGTTTGTCGCCCTGTTCCAGGTGATCATTGCCTTGGGCTCGTTCTTCGGCGGGCGGATCGTTGACCAGATGGGCAGTTCGGTACTGTTGAGCTTGGCCACGGCGCTGGTGGGCTGTGGGTTTGTCACGGTGCTGGTGCTTGGGCGTAACGTGAGCAATAGCTTGGCAGCACAACCTGCCTGACACCATCACAGAAACGAAAAAGCCCCGTAGCTTGTACAGCTACGGGGCTTTTTTTATGTGCTGGGGGAGAGATAGTCGACTCTTAGGCGATGGCCCGCAGGGTTGAAGCCAAAGGCTGTCTGTGGGTGATGTAGCGACTGGATAGCACGCTGCAACTCTCCTCTGAAGCGGAGTGTCAGCAGGAGGGGAAAAGTACATTGAGCGGCGAGCAGCCATGTCACGGTGAAGCGATTGCAGTGGATGTACAAGGTGCACTGATGCTTGATAACCCCACATTGATGCTTCAAGCCGCCAGGGCGGGAATGGGGCTGACTTATCTGACGGAATGGAATGCCGCGATGGACCTCGCTGAAGGAACGCTGGTGCGCGTCCTGGAGGAGTGGACGCCCTCTTACGACAAGCTGCGCCTTTACTTTCCTGGAAGGCGCCATGTGCCTGCCGGGTTGAGAGCGCTTATTGAGTTGATCAAGGAGAAGGGGTTTTGATGTGAGGGTGTTTGGGCTTATTGGCAGGAACTGCTGGCTTTTCGACCGCCCAAAACAAAACCCCATCTGCTTTCGCAAATGGGGTTTCGGAATTTAATCTTGACGATGACCTACTCTCACATGGGGA
>NZ_JBWKRS010000040.1:0-24357 GCF_059419385.1 Pseudomonas sp. GW821-FHT05H12
GCGATGGGGCCCATGAGGACGCCATCGCCGGCAAGCCGGGCTCCTACAGGGCGGTGGTGTCAGCCGGTGGTTTTTACGGTTTTTTCAGCCGCCACTTCAGCCTTGGTCTTCAAGTTTTTCAACTCGGCACCCGCGCGTTCGATCTTCGTGCGCACGCTGTTCATTTCCTGGCGGCCCTGTTCCAGCTTGTCCTTGAGCGAGCTGTGCCCGGTAAAGCCACGGGCCAGGGCCACGCCGCCGATCGCCACCTGGATCAAACCAAAAATACCGCCACGGCGCAGGCCTTTACCCACCATCATCACACCACCGGCCACCGAGCCGATGCGTTCCCAGCCATGCACGTTCTGTGTCGGTGGGGTTTCAAACGGCGTGTGCTCGATGATAGGTCGCAGGGTTTTGCTGTCGCTCATGATCTGTCTCCAACAAGGGCAAAGGTAAACAGCTGACTGCCCGCAGGCGCCGGATGTTCCCGCAGAATCAGTATTTGGGGCCCGAACGGGTGTTGTTGCCCTTGGCCAGGCGGTCATAGAGCACCACGTTGACGGTGGCGGCGAGGTTCATGCAGCCGGTGGTCGGGATGTACACCACGTCTTCACACCAGTCGCGGATCTCTTTGTCGAGGGAGCCGTCTTCGGGGCCGAAAATATACAGCGCGCGGTCCGGGTGGGTGTATTCGGGCAGCGGGCGGGCGCCTTCCACCAGTTCCACGGCGACGGGGATGCAGCCCAGGGGCAGGATCTTTTTCAGGTCATCGATGCCGATCAGCGGAATGTCGTGGTGGACCTTCTTGGTGTCGGTGATGAAGTCCCGGGCGCGCTCGTAACGCACGCCGGTGTAGAACACCGAGGCCACGCCGTAGCAGCCGGCGGCGCGCATCACCGAGCCGACGTTTTCGGGGGATTTGGGGTTATACAGACCGATGCAGCTGTAGCGTTTATTGCCCACGGGGAAGGGTGCCTTGGAGGAAAAGCCGCGATTATACGGCCTTGAAGTGCTGTGTTGCTTGGTTGATCGCTATCGCCGGCAAGCCAGCTCCTACAGTGGAATGCGATCCCCTGTAGTAGCCGGCTTGCCGGCGATGACGCCAGTCCAGACAGTGAGGATCGTCAGTCGTCCTTCTTCATCAACCCCGCCAACGCCGCAAACGGGTTGTGCGTGGCCTTGGCAATCGTCGGGCTGCTGGTGGAGCCGTCGCCGAAGTACTGCTGGTCGGTGTAGCGCGAGTGTTCGTTGTCGTGGCAATACAGGCACAGCAACTCCCAGTTGGAGCCATCCTGGGGATTGTCATCATGGTTGTGGTTGCGGTGGTGTACCGTCAGCTCGCTCAGGCGTTTGCCCGAGAACTCACGGGCGCAGCGGCCGCACACGTGGGGGTACATCTTCAAGGCTTTGTCGCGGTAGCCCATTTCCCGGTCGCGCTGGGCATCGGCAAGGATGCGGTCCAGCTTGGCGGTGTGGGAGGGCGGGTTGGTCGAGCTCATCATGGCTCCTGGCTATTTGGGGTTCACGGACAGGGTTGATTCTAGCCGCTTGCGCTGCACTTGACTGCTTCACTTTACAGATAAGGATCTGAAACTCATGCGTCTGCCTTCATGGATTGTTGCGTTACTGCTGTGTGCTGTTACCGCCCAGGCCCAGGCGTTTTCCACGCCCAAGCCCGGCCAGGTGATCGAGGTGGCCCTCGACCAGCTGCGCCCCACCCAGGCCGTGGTGGGGTTTGACCAGATCTACTACAGCCTGGGCCTGTTCGCCGACAAGCCGGCCAAGGTCTTCGACGAATACTGTGAAACCAATGGCCAGGGCACGGCTGACAAGGTGCCGAAAAAAGCCGACCTGCACACACCCGACAGTTTCACCTGCAAGGACCCTGTGGGCACCCACCCCGACGACATGAAAACCGTGGTGGTCGGCCCGGCCGGCCAGCTGTACCTGACCGATGGTCACCACAGCTTCACCACCCTGTGGGAAGTGCCCGGTGGTGGCCCGCAATTGAAAATGTGGGTGAAAGTGACGGACGACTTCAGCAACAGCCCGGACATGGCCATCTTCTGGCACCGCATGGAGGCCGCGCGCAAGGTGTGGCTCAAGGACAACCGGGGCCAGACGTTGCCACCCGAGCAACTGCCGGCGCACCTGGGCTTCAAGAACCTGCAGGACGACACCTTCCGCAGCCTGGTGTACTTCACCCGCAAGGCCGCCTATGGCAAGCCGGAGGATGGCGCGATTGCGCCGGAATTCCTCGAGTTCTACTGGGGCAACTGGTTGCGCACCCAGATCGACCTGAGCGCGTACAACCTGGACAAGAAGGGCGGTTATAAGGACGCCATCGAAGCGGTGGCCAAGCGCATGGTCAGCCTGGCACCGGGTTCGCAGGTGGGGGACAGCGGGTTCACGGCCCATCAACTGGGCGGCATGACCCAGTTGGACCGGGATGAACTGGAGAAGACTTTCGACAAAAAAGTGCCGTACGTGATCGATTACCGCAAATCCCTGCACTAAAACGCAGGACAAAAATTGTGGGAGCTGGCTTGCCTGCGATAGCGGTATATCAGTCAGCAGATGTATTGACTGGTACACCGCTATCGCGGGCAAGCCCGCTCCCACAGGAGATGTTTTGTGTGGGGTGAATCGTGTTCAGCCTTTGAGCTTCTCGGCGATCCAGATGGTATGCCGCGTGCCCTTGTTGCCATGGGCGAACACCTGCACTTCCTCGGCCTTGAAGCCTGCCTTGCGCAGTTTGTCGCTGAACAGCTTGTCGGCGCTGGCCGACCACACCGCCAGCACGCCCTTGGGGCGCAAGGCCTTGGCACAGGCCGCCAGGCCACCGGCGGAGTAGAGCCAACTGTTGGCCTTTTGCGTGAGGCCTTCAGGGCCGTTGTCCACGTCCAGCATGATTGCGTCAAACCCCTGGGGCTCGGCTTGCAGCACCTTGGCCACGTCTTCCATGCGGATCACCGTGCGTGGGTCCAGCAGCGGCCGGCCGGATTTTTCTCCCAACGGGCCACGGTTCCACTCCACCACGCCCGGCACCAATTCAGCGACGACCACTTCGGCAGTCTTGCCCAAATGCTTGAGCGCCGACGCCAGGGTAAACCCCATGCCCAGCCCGCCGATCAGCACCCGTGAGCCCGGGCGCCCGGCAACCTTGCGGCAGGGGATTTCCGCCAGCGCGTCTTCGGAACCGTGCATGCGCGTGTTCATCAACTGGCCGCCGTCACCGCCCTGGATCTTGATGACAAAATCCTCACCGTATTCGAACAGGCACAAGGCACCGCCGTTGTCGGGGATCGGGGTGGTGTCCAGCAGAACGAAACGTTTCATGGAAATCTCATTGGGAAGGGCATTCTTGCGCGGTTGGGAGTAGCCTTACGACATTCCGGTCAGGCCATGGAGCCATCGATGAAGTGCAGCATTCTAACGGTCATTGTGCTTGGCGCGCTCACATTGGGTGCGGCGCAGGCGCAAGAGGTGCAAAGCGTGCCGGTCGCACCCGCGCCAACCCCAGGCGCCCCGGGCACGCCGACCCCAACCTTGTACCCACAAGTCACCCCGCCGGTCGCACCAAAGGCCACGGCCAACGGTTCACCGGCACTGGTGCCCATCGTGTTGCCCACACCGCCTAAAGATCAAACCGTGCCGGGCCTGCTGCAGAACGACAGCAAGCCCAAGACCCCGGGCGGTTAAAACTGTTGCGACAACAGTTGCCCGTCGGCCATGCGCAGGCGCTTGGACAGGGCAATCGCAATGGCGCGGATGATCTTGGCGGCGACCCTGGGCGCTTCGTTGAGCATTTTTTCCAGGGAATCCTTGCCCAGGTTCAACAGCACGCACTCACTGGCGGCCACGCAACTGGCGGAACGGCGCTCGCCGTCGAGCACCGCCATTTCGCCGAAGGCCCGGCCGCTGCGCAGGGTGGCGATGGTCACGCGCTGGCCGTCGTGATGGGTTTTCTGCACGGCCACCTGGCCGCTGTGGATGATGCACATGAACGTGCCGGCATCGCCTTCGAGGAAGATCACTTCATCGCGGGCAATGCTGCTGATATTGAAGTAGCCCGCGGCCACATGAAAATCTTCCGGCAGCAGCGGGTCGAACAACCCGCAGTCCATCAGCATGTCGCGGATTTCGTTATTCAGTAAGGTCGGTTGTGGCATGGCTGCAGTCTGGGTCCATCAAACAGGTAGGCGGTCTGTGTGTTCAGACAGGACCGCCGCACTAAGTTCCTTAAATCAGCCCCAACGCCTTGAACACAAATCCATATTCGAGCGCTACGTCACGTAATCCCTGGTAGCGACCGCTCATCCCGCCATGGCCGGCGCCCAGTTCGGTCTTGAGCAGCAGCAGGTTGTCGTCCGTCTTGGTGTCGCGCAGCTTGGCCACCCACTTGGCCGCTTCCCAGTACTGCACGCGGCTGTCGTTGTAGCCGGCGATCACCAGCAGGTGCGGGTAGGCCTGGGCGCTGACGTTTTCGTACGGCGCATAAGCCTTGATACGCGCATACACCTCGGGTTCCTCGGGGTTGCCCCACTCGTCGTACTCGGTGATGGTCAACGGCAGCTCCGGGTCGAGCATGGTGTTGAGCACGTCGACGAACGGCACCTCGGCAATCGCCGCCTGGAACAGGTCCGGGCGTTGGTTGAGCACGGCGCCGATCAACAGGCCACCGGCACTGCCGCCGCTGATGGCCAGTTGTTGGGCGGTGGTCAGGCCTTGGTCGATCAGGTGTTCGGTGCAGGCGATGAAGTCGCTGAAGGTGTTCTGCTTGTGTTCCTGCTTGCCGTTGCGGTACCAGGCCTCACCCAGCTCGCCGCCGCCGCGCACATGGGCGATGGCAAACGCCACTCCCCGCTCCAGCAGGCTCAGGCGTGCGTGGGAGAACCACGGGTCGAGGCTCGAACCGTAGGCGCCGTAGCCGTAGAGGTACAGCGGCGTTGGCTTGCCGAGTTGGTCGCGCTTGACCACCAGGCTGATCGGCACCTGGGTGCCATCGACCGATGTGGCCCACAGGCGCTGGCTGACGTAGTCGTCGGCGTTGAATACGCCGAGCACTGGCGTCTCCTTGAGCACCTGCTGCGCGCCGCTGGCCAGTTCCAGTTGGCGCACTTGGGCCGGGCGGTTCAGGGCTTCGTAGCGCAGGCGGATCTTGTCGCTGGCAAATTCCAGGCTGTTTTGTACGTAGAGGCTGTAGGCGGCGTCGGGCAATTCCACGCGATACGCCGATTTGCCCTCGGGGTGCACTTCGATCACCGGCAGGCCGCCGATGCGCAGGCTCAAGGTCATGGCGCTGGCGTTCAGGCTGACGCCGTCGAGCATCACCTCATCGCTGTGGGGGATCAGGTTCTGCCATTCGCTTTCGGTCGGCACGTCGCCAATGTCGGTCGCCACGAACAAGGCGTAGTTGATGCCATCGCGGTTGCTGCGGATGAACCAGGTCCACGCGCCATTCAACTGGCCATGGTCGACATCGTATTCATGGTCTTCGACCCGTGGGGCCAGGCAGGTGAAGTCCAGGTGCGGCTGCTCGGCGTCCAGCGCCCAGATTTCGCTGGTGGTCTTGCTGCCCAGCGCGAGCAGCAATTGGCGCTCGGAGCTGGAGCGGTAGCAATGCAGGAAGAAACGTCCGTCCGGTTCATGGAACACTTCCTGCGCGGCCGTGCCATCCAGGCGATAGCGATACAGCTTGTGCGGGCGGTGGGTGTCGTCCAGCTCGCCGAAGAACAGGGTCAGGCTGTCGTTGGCCCAGGTCATGCTGCCGTCGCAGTTTTCAAACTCCAGTTCGCTGACCTTGCCGGTGGCCAACTCCTTCACGTACAGGGTGAAGATTTCTTCACCACTGGTGTCCAGGCTGTAGGCCAGGCGCTGGTGGTCGGGGCTGATGCTGAACGCGCCCAGCGAGAAAAAGCCGCCATTGGCCAGCACGTTCGGGTCCAGCAGCAGTTCTTCGCTGCTGTCGTCCACCGTGTTGCTGTCGTCGGCGGGACGGCGGCAGCGGTAGTGGCGGGCGTATTCGTCGCCGGCCGTGGTGCGCGTGTAGTAGAGGTACGGGCCCCAGGGGGAGGGCAGGGACAGGTCGGTCTCCAGGATGCGGCCCTTGATCTCCTCGAACAGGGTTTCGCGCAGGTCCTTCTGGTCGGCGAGCTGAGCCTCCTGCCAGGCGTTTTCGGCCTTGAGGTAATCGAGGACCTCGCTGCTGTCACGCTCTTGGAGCCAGGCATACGGGTCTGGACCTTCGGCCTTGCGGGCAATCGGGGCGAGCGATGTAGGCATGGATTATTCTCTATCTGGCGGAAGGTGGCCGGCATTGCAGCCGCGACACCGAAAAGCCGTTATCATAGCGGCCTGTTTGCCTACCTTGCCATGGACACCATGACCGAGAACGACTATCTGACCGCTTGGGGCCTTTACGCCTTCGCCGCTTTGGGCTGCCTGTTGGTGTGGTGGCGCATGACCCGCTGGATCTGGCGCTGGTTGCGCGAGCCGCTGCAATTGCTGATGGCGGTGCTGTTGTTCAGCCCGACCATCGTCGACCCGGTCAAGACCCAGTTTGCCCCGGCCGTGGCGATTACCGCCCTGGACCTGGTGCTCAAGGTCGGCAACAACGCGTGGCGGGCCATTTCCGATTTGTTCATGTACACCATGATCGCGTTTGGCGTGTACCTGGTGATTGTGTTGATCCGCTGGCCCATCGAGCGCGCCGCCAAGGCCCGCCGTGAGCGCAAGGCCGCGGCTGACGCTGCCCTGGCCGCCGAGCCGGAAGAAGATGACGAGCCTTTCCGCCGCCCGGCCCCGGTGAGCGGCATGCGGGTCGAACCGCGCCTTTAACGTTGCAGCGAGAGCCCTGGCATGTGTGAATTATTGGGCATGAGTGCCAACGTCCCCACCGATATCGTGTTCAGCTTCACCGGGCTGATGCAGCGCGGTGGGCGCACCGGGCCCCACCGGGATGGGTGGGGCATCGCCTTCTATGAAGGCCGTGGCCTGCGTCTGTTCCAGGACCCGGCCGCCAGCAGCGAGTCGGAAGTGGCACTGCTGGTGCAGCGTTACCCTATCAAGAGCGAAGTGGTGATTGGCCATATCCGCCAGGCCAACGTGGGCAAGGTGTGCTTGTCCAACACCCACCCGTTCGTGCGCGAACTGTGGGGGCGCAACTGGTGCTTTGCGCACAACGGCCAACTGGCGGACTTCAACCCCCGCGCCACCTTCTACCGCCCGGTGGGCGATACCGACAGCGAAGCGGCGTTCTGCGACCTGCTCAACCGTGTCCGCGAGGCGTTCCCGGAGCCGGTGGACATCGAGCAAGTGCTGCCGGACCTGATCGCCGCCTGTTCGAAATATCGCAGCAAAGGCGTGTTCAACTGCCTGCTCAGCGACGGCGACTGGTTGTTCTGCTACTGCTCGACCAAGCTGGCACAGATTACCCGGCGCGCACCGTTTGGCCCCGCGCGCCTGAAAGATGTCGACGTGATCGTCGATTTTCAGGCCGAAACCACCCCCAATGACGTGGTGACGGTGATTGCTACCGAACCTTTGACCGACAACGAAAACTGGACCCGCTACGAACCGGGCCAATGGAGCCTGTGGCGACGCGGTGAATGCGTCAGCCAGGGCATCACCGAGTAAGGATATCGTCCATGTTGCTCAGCTATCTGCGGTTGGTGCTGTTTGCCATTGGTTTGTTGGTTGGCGTGCAAGTGCCGGGGTTTATCAATGACTACGCCAAGCGTGTTGAAGCCCACCTGATCGAGGCCCAGACCAGCTTGCGCGGGTTTGATGCCACGGCGCAGCAGTTCTTCAACGGTGACTTGCAGGCCCTGGTGGCGCATTACCGGGCCAGCGATGACCCGGTGTTTCGCAGCGATGCCAACAGCCTGGGTTCGTTGCTCGACCGCCAACTGGTGCTCGACAAGCAATTCCAGGCCATGCAAGGCCCGTGGTACATCCGCGCGTTGCAGGTGGCCGTGGCGGCCGACCCGGCTATCCGCCTGGAAACCTGGAACGGCTACAGCTACCAGATCCTGCTGACGCCAGAGGCCATGGGCTGGGGCTTGGGCGGCGCGATGCTGTTGTCGTTCGGCATCGAGTGCCTGTTCCGCCTGATCGACTGGGTGGTGTTGGGCGGCAAGCGCCTGCGCCAGAGCCGCCCGATTGAAGAGCGAGACCTGAAGGGATTGTAAGTACACCTCGGATCAAAATGTGGGAGCTGGCTTGCCTGCGATGGCGGTGGGTCAGCTTGCACATTGACTGCTGATATTCCGCTATCGCCGGCAAGCCGGGCTCCTACAGGGTTAATCGGGTTTTGCCAGTAGCATCCGCTCTGGGCCGACCTCTTCGGCATAGCGGGCGACTACCCTCTGGCACAGCCCGACAATCTCCTCCACCAACTCCACCCCCACCCGCCACGACACCACCACCTGCAAGTTCGGCAAACGTTGCTCCATCGGCAACATCACCAATTCCCCCCGTGCCAGTTCCTCCATGACCAGCACCGGTGGGAGCGCGCCGATCCCGAAGCCATCGCGCAATAGCCGGGTAATCGCCGACACCGAATTCACACAGCTCATCCTGGGCGCGGCCACGCCGTTGGCCTGCATCAGGCTCAGCACGTCCTGATGCGGGTGGGAGTTTTTCGAGTAGGTGATGATGCGTTCCTGGGCCAGTTCGGCAAGTGAGGCGTAGTCGCGGTGGTAGAGCGATTGGCTGGCGACGATCCAGGCCATGGGGTGGCTGGCCAGCTCCAGGCTGCGCACGGTTTCAAGGCGCAGCAGGTCGGTCTGCAGGATCAGGTCGAGGAAGCCTTTTTGCAGTTGATCGCTAAGGTTGAGCGCGGTATCGGCGACGAGTTCGATTTCCACCAGGGGGAAATGGTCCATCAGCTCCGCCACCAACGGGCTGAGCCAGGTATGGATCACCGTGTCCATGACGCCGATCCGAATCCGCCCGACCTTGCTGCTGGTGGTCTCCAGGGACTGCTTGAGGCCCTGCATGGTCACCATCATCTGCTCGGCGTAATCGAGCACCTTCACGCCTTCCGGGGTCAGGCTCACGCCCCGCGAGTCGCGCAGAAACAGCTTCACCCCCAGTTCGCTTTCGAGCACGGCAATGCGGCTGGAAATCGACGCCTGGGTGGTGAACAGCTTCTCGGCGGTCAGGCGAAAACTCTTGAGCTTGGCCACCCAGACGAAGGTTTCGAGGAACTTCAAATTCATGGGATCAACTTTTCTTATGCATGGATCGGTTTTTATTAGTTGGACGCCGCACCGGGCAAACGCCAAAAATCGAGCCATTCCACGATAAGCGTCGTGGGGGTGTCAGGACAAGTTGCGAGTTCTGCGTAAAAAATCCCACACTACAAAAAAATAAAGCCTACAGGAGCAACTACCGTGAGCCGTCTGCTTTTGAATTGCGACATCGGCGAAAGCTTTGGCAACTGGACGATGGGTCTGGACGCCGAGGTCATGCCGTTCATCGATTGCGCCAACGTGGCCTGCGGCTTCCATGCGGGCGACCCGAGCATCATGCGCAAGACCGTCAGCCTGGCGCTCAAGCACGGTGTGCAAGTAGGTGCGCATCCGGCGTACCAGGACCTGCAGGGTTTCGGTCGCCGCTCCATGGCCTACACCCCCCAGGAAATCCAGGACTTGCTGCACTACCAGATCGGCGCGCTCGACGGTATCTGCCGTGCCCAAGGGGGGCGCGTGAGTTACGTGAAACCCCACGGCGCGATGTACAACGACATGATGGCTAACCCGGCACAATTGCGCGCGGTGATCCAGGCTGTGGCGGCCTATGGCGACCTGCCGCTGATGCTGCTGGCCACCCGAGACAACAGCGCGGCCCAGGCCCTGGGCGACGAGTACGGCGTGACCCTGTGGTTCGAAGCGTTTGCCGACCGCGCCTATGACGCCAAGGGGCATTTGGTCTCGCGCCAGTTGCCCGGCGCCGTGCACCACGACGCCGACACCATCGTGCAGCAGGCCCTGACCCTGTCGCGGGGTGAAGCCCTGGTTGCCAGTGACGGCAGCGCTCTGGCCCTGCAGGCCGATACCCTCTGCGTGCACGGTGACAATGCCAGTTCGATTGCCGCCGTGAAGCGTATCCGCGAGGCCTTGAAGCCAGCATGAAGGCACGGATTGAAGTGGTGGCCATCGACTGCCTGATGGTGCGTCTGTTTGAGGTGATAGCCGAAGCCAATATGCCGTGGATGCTCGCCGCCACTCAGCGTTTGCGCAAAGGGTTTGGCGCGGCGCTGGTGGACATGGTGCCGTCCTACACGACGTTGATGGTGCATTACGACCTCACTGTACTGAGCCCCGCCCAGGCACGGGAAGTGATCGAACAGGCGCTCACGGATCTGCAACCCCAGGCCCAAGGAAGCGGCCAGTGCCACGTGCTGCCCGTGTGGTACGACCTGAGCGTCGGCCCGGAGTTGACCCTGCTCAGCCAGCGCAGCGGCCTGAGTGTCGACGAGGTGATCCGTCGACACAGTGCCCATGAATACCAGGTGTTCGCCCTTGGTTTTGCGCCGGGCTTTGCCTTCATGGGGCTGGTGGATGAAATGCTCGCTACCCCACGGCTCAATACCCCGCGCAAACGCGTGGCGGCGGGCAGCGTCGGCATCGCCGAACGGCAGACTGCGGCCTACCCGGTGGTATCGCCGGGCGGCTGGAACCTGATCGGCCGCACACCCGCCAAGCTGTTCGACCGCGAGCGTGAAGGCTACAGCCTGATGCAGCCGGGCGACACGGTGCGTTTCGAGTCTGTCGATCACGCTGAATTCATCAGATTAGGTGGCGATGACACGCCGTTGGAGGCGCAGGCATGAGCCGCTTGATCATCGAGGCCAGCACGCCGCTGTGCCTGTTGCAGGATGCCGGCCGTTTTGGCGTGCGCCATTTGGGTGTCACCCAGGGCGGGGCGCTGGATTGGGTGTCGATGTCGTGGGCCAACTGGCTGCTGGGCAATGCGCTGGATGCGCCGGTGGTGGAAATCACCCTGGGCGGGTTCACCGTGCAGGCTGAGGGGTATTGCTTGCTGGCCCTGGCCGGCGCGGACCTGGGCGCCTATATCGACGAGCGCGCCATCAGCCCCGGACGCAGTTTTATCCTGCAAAAGGGCCAGCGGTTGCGCTTTACCCAGCCGTTCAGCGGCGCACGGGCCTACCTGGCGGCGCCGGGCGGGTTTGATGCGCCGCAGGTGCTGGGCAGCAGCGCCACGGTTGTGCGCGAAGAGCTGGGCGGGGTGGATGGAATTGGCAAGGCGCTGGCCGCAGGTGGGCACTTGGCGTATTCCGGAGTGGGCGGGGCGATGAAGGTGTTAAGCGACCACGCCTTGCCGGCCAAGGCGCCGCTGGACGTTATTGTCGGCGCACAGATCGGCCAGTTCAGCGGCCAGAGCCTGTTTGATGCCTTCAACACCGAATGGGCCCTGGACAGCCGCGCCGACCGCATGGGCATGCGCCTGCTGGGCACGCCGTTGCAGTATCAGGGGCCGTCATTGATTTCCGAGGGGATCCCGCTGGGGGCGATCCAGGTGCCGCCGGACGGGCAGCCGATTGTGTTGCTCAATGACCGGCAGACCATTGGCGGTTACCCACGTTTGGGCGCGTTGACGCCGTTGTCGCTGGCACGCCTGGCGCAGTGTTTGCCGGGGGAAAAGGTGCGGTTGGCGCCGATGGTGCAGGAGACGGCGCACCAGCAGCACATCGATTTCCTCCAGCGATTTTTGAACCGCTAAAAGCATCGCAGGCAAGCCAGCTCCCACAGAGGAATGCATTTCAAAGTTGGAATGCATTCCTCTGTGGGAGCTGGCTTGCCTGCGATAGCGACGGTGAATGCACCGCCTATTTGGATAGGAAGCGCATCCCTTCTTCCAGGCCGCGCAGGGTCAGCGGGTACATCTGGTCTTCAATCAACTCGCGCACAATCCCGGTCGATGCTGTGTAGCCCCAGGTGTCCTTCGGGTACGGGTTAATCCAGATCAGCTTCTTGTACTTGGCCATGAAGCGCTGCATCCACACATAGCCCGGTTCTTCGTTCCAGTGCTCCACGCTGCCGCCTGCCTGGGTGATCTCGTACGGTGCCATCGACGCATCGCCGATGAAGATCACTTTGTAGTCGGCGCCGTATTTATGCAGCAAATCCTGGGTGGAGGTGCGTTCCGAGGTGCGCCGCTGATTGTTCTTCCACACCGATTCGTACACGAAGTTGTGAAAGTAAAAATACTCCAGGTGCTTGAACTCGGTCTTGCACGCCGAGAACAGCTCTTCGCAAATCTTCACGTGGGCGTCCATCGAGCCGCCGATATCAAACAGCAACAACAGCTTGATGGTGTTGCGTCGTTCCGGGCGCATCTGGATGTTCAGCAAGCCGGCATCGCGGGCGGTGTGGTCGATGGTGCCGTCGATGTCCAACTCGTCGGCCGCCCCCTGGCGTGCAAACTTGCGCAGGCGGCGCAGGGCGATCTTGATATTGCGCGTACCCAGTTCAACCCCGTCATCAAGGTTCTTGTACTCGCGCTGGTCCCACACCTTCACCGCCTTGCCCTGGCGCTTGCCGGCGTCGCCCACGCGAATGCCTTCGGGGTTGTAGCCCCCGGAGCCAAACGGGCTGGTGCCGCCGGTGCCGATCCACTTGTTGCCGCCGGCGTGGCGTTCCTTCTGTTCTTCCAGGCGCTTTTTGAACTCTTCGATCAACTTGTCGAGGCCGCCGAGGGACTGGATCTGCGCGCGCTCTTCGTCCGTCAGCGAACGTTCGAACTCCTTGCGCAGCCAGTCTTCGGGGATCAGCGCCTGCAAGTGGTCGTCGAGCTTTTCCAGGCCGTTGAAATAGGCACCGAAGGCCCGGTCGAACTTGTCGAAATGCCGTTCGTCCTTCACCAGGATCGCCCGGGCCAAGTAATAAAACTCGTCCATGTCGGCGAAGGTCACGCGCATTTTCAGGGCGTTGATCAGGTCGAGCAGCTCGCGCACCGACACCGGCACCTTGGCGGCGCGCATTTCATTGAACAGGTTGAGCAGCATCAGCGATTACCGCGACGGCTCATGAACGCCAGACGCTCCAGCAACTGCACGTCTTGCTCGTTCTTCACCAGGGCGCCGGCCAAGGGTGGGATCGCTTTGGTCGGGTCGCGCTCGCGTAGCACCGCTTCGCCGATGTTGTCGGCCATCAGCAGCTTGAGCCAGTCCACCAGTTCGGAGGTGGAAGGCTTTTTCTTCAGGCCCGGCACTTTGCGCACATCGAAGAACACGTCCAGCGCTTCGCTGACCAGGTCTTTCTTGATGTCGGGGTAGTGCACATCCACGATCTTCTGCAGGGTGGTGCGGTCGGGGAAGGCGATGTAGTGGAAGAAGCAGCGGCGCAGAAAGGCGTCCGGCAGCTCTTTTTCGTTGTTGGAAGTAATGATGATGATCGGGCGTTTCTTGGCCTTGATGGTCTCGTCGATTTCGTAGACGTAGAACTCCATCTTGTCGAGTTCTTGCAGCAGGTCGTTGGGGAACTCGATGTCGGCCTTGTCGATTTCATCGATCAGCAGGATCACCCGCTCGTCGGACTCGAAGGCCTCCCAGAGCTTGCCCTTCTTCAGGTAGTTGCGCACGTCGTGCACCTTGTCCACGCCCAACTGTGAGTCGCGCAGGCGGCTGACCGCGTCGTACTCGTACAGGCCCTGGTGGGCCTTGGTGGTGGACTTGATGTGCCAGGTGATCAGCTTGGCGCCGAAGGACTCGGCCAATTGCTCGGCCAGCATGGTCTTGCCGGTGCCGGGCTCGCCCTTGACCAGCAGCGGCCGCTCCAGGGTGATGGCGGCGTTGACGGCCAGTTTCAGGTCATCGGTAGCCACATAGGCCTGGGTGCCTTCGAACTTCATCGGTGTTTCCTCGCATTCATCAATGCCCGGACTATACCGCGCAGCCCCGGCGACTGTGAACGCAGACGGGTTATTCAGTCTCTGAATGGCCGGTCACGACTATGGATCTGCCACACATCCAACTGTGGGAGCTGGCTTGCCTGCGATAGTGGCGGATCAGACATCACACCTGTAATCGACAGACCGCTATCGCAGGCAAGCCAGCTCCCACACAAGCCAACGCCCACATTTTTAGTCTGTGCTCGGCTTGGGCTGTTCGTAGCGTGCATTGAAGGCCTGGATGAAACCGTTACGCAAAATCGCCAAAAACGCCGAGAACGCGCTGACATTTTGCTGATGCACGCTGCCACTAAGCTCCACACGGGTGGCGAACTGGTTTTTGCTCTGGTTTTTCAGCACGGTTTCACTGGCGCCCACCACCGCCTCCCAGATCGAGCGGAAGATGTTCTTGTCTTTGTTTTCCACGTCCTGCTGCCAGTCGAACACTTCCACGTCCCGCAACAGCGGCTTGATATAGCCGGTCAGCTGGCCTTTTTCGGCCTGGGCTTCGATCACCACATCGCCGGTGCCGGCCTTGAAGTCGAACTTGCCGTAGGCCGAGGCGAAGTCGTTCATGCGCTTGAGCTGCAGGTCCTTGGCGCGAAAGCGGAACTCGAAGTTCTCGAAATTGCTCAGCGGGTCAAAGGTGGCCGTGGCTTCCAGCGGCGCCTGGCCTTGCAGCAGGGCCTTGCCTTCGAAGCGTGCGTCGCGCTTGCCTTTGACGTCGATCACGTTGGTCAGGTTATAGAAGCTGGCGTTGACCGCTGTGGCGTTGATGTTGACCGGTGGCTTGGAGCTGAAGTTACGAAAGGCGATCTTGCCGTCTTCAATGCGCACTTCGTCGAGGGTGATCGGCAGCAGCTTGCCCAGTTGCGCCCGCCAGTCAGTGCCCTTACCGGTCTGGGACGCCTGCTTGTTGGCGCCGCCGTCGACGAAATTCACCTCGGGGTTGATAAACCGCACCTTGGCGACCACCGCATGGTCATTGATCAGTGACGGCCAGCTCACCGCCAGGTCGATCAGCGGCGCCTTGACGAACGGCACCGGTACTTTGCCGTCGACTTTGGTGATCTCCAGGCCATTGATCTTGTAGGCGCCGCGCCACAGGGCCAGGTCCACGTCGGCCACGCGGCCACGGTAGTCGCCCATGTCGGCAAGCTTGTCATTCAAGTAGTTGCGCACCAGATAGGGCAGGGCGAGGTCCAGGGCGACCAGCACCACCACCAGCCCGGCGACGGTCCATAGCGGCCAGCTGTAGCGACGTTTCATCGGATGTTCTCCATGCAGGTAGGCGATGGACTGCCGGGAGGTGCGCAACGTTCCTCTGACTGGACGCGTTGCAGCACGAGGCATACCCTTGGGGCCTTCCTGAAACCGCCCAATAGGACCCGTCATGAGCCGCATCTTTGCAGACAACGCGCACTCCATCGGTAACACGCCCCTGGTGCAGATCAACCGGATCGCCCCGCGTGGCGTGACCATCCTGGCCAAGATCGAAGGACGCAACCCAGGCTACTCGGTGAAGTGCCGCATTGGCGCCAACATGATCTGGGACGCGGAAAGTACCGGCAAACTCAAGCCCGGCATGACCATTGTAGAACCGACCTCGGGCAACACCGGGATTGGCCTGGCGTTTGTCGCTGCCGCCCGTGGCTACAAATTGCTGCTGACCATGCCGGCGTCCATGAGCATCGAGCGGCGCAAAGTACTCAAGGCCCTGGGCGCCGAGCTGGTGCTGACCGAGCCGGCCAAGGGCATGCCCGGTGCCATCGCCAAAGCCGCAGAAATTGTCGCCAGCGACCCGGCCACCTATTTTATGCCGGGCCAGTTCGAAAACCCGGCCAACCCGGCGATCCATGAGAAAACCACTGGTCCGGAAATCTGGAATGACACCGACGGTGCGGTCGACGTGCTGGTCGCCGGCGTGGGCACGGGCGGCACCATCACTGGCGTGTCGCGTTATATCAAGAACATTGCGGGCAAGCCGATTCTCTCGGTGGCGGTCGAACCGATCGTGTCGCCGGTGATCACCCAGGCGCTGGCCGGTGAAGAGATCAAGCCCAGCCCCCACAAGATCCAGGGGATCGGCGCCGGTTTCGTGCCGAAGAACCTCGATTTGTCGATGGTTGACCGCGTAGAGCTGGTGACCGATGACGAGTCCAAGGCCATGGCCCTGCGCTTGATGCAGGAGGAGGGGATCCTGTGCGGTATCTCCTGTGGCGCGGCGATGGCCGTGGCGGTGCGCCTGGCCGAGAAGCCGGAAATGCAGGGCAAGACCATTGTGGTGATTTTGCCGGACTCCGGTGAGCGCTACCTGTCGAGCATGCTGTTCAGCGATTTGTTTACCGAGCAAGAAAACCAGGCTTGATTTGAGTCAGCGCCGATAACCCGGGCCTTCTGCATACTGGCCCAAGTGTTTATCATGGCCGGCTGCTACGTCTGCTGTTGGCCAGGCGCTTATTTTCAGGAGTTGCTGCATGACCTTTTCTTTGGCCGCCAAGCTGTCGGTGCTGGCGTTGTTTATCGGCAGCACGTTGTACGTGCACCTGCGCGGCAAGGCGCGTTTGCCGATGTTGCGCCAGTTCGTCAACCATTCGGCGCTGTTCGCCCCGTATAACGCCTTGATGTACCTGTTCTCGGCCGTGCCGTCCAAGCCCTACCTGGACCGCAGCAAGTTCCCGGAACTGGATGTGCTCAAGGACAACTGGGAAGTGATCCGCGAAGAGGCCATGCACCTGTTCGACGAGGGTTACATCCGCGCGGCCGAAAAGAACAACGACGCCGGTTTCGGTTCGTTCTTCAAGAAGGGCTGGAAGCGCTTCTACCTCAAGTGGTACGACAAACCCCTGCCCTCGGCCGAGGCGCTGTGCCCGAAAACCGTGGCGCTGGTCAGCAGCATCCCCAACGTGAAAGGCGCGATGTTTGCGCTGTTGCCGGGTGGCAGCCACCTCAACCCGCACCGTGACCCGTTCGCCGGTTCCCTGCGGTATCACCTGGGGCTGTCCACACCGAACTCCGACGACTGCCGTATCTTCGTCGATGGCCAGGTCTACGCCTGGCGCGACGGTGAAGACGTGATGTTCGACGAAACCTACGTGCACTGGGTGAAAAACGAAACCGAACAGACCCGCGTGATCCTGTTCTGCGACATCGAGCGCCCCCTGAGCAACCGCCTGATGACCCGCGTCAACCGTTGGGTCAGCAAGCAGCTTGGTCGTGCGACTGCACCGCAGAACCTGGACGACGAACGTGTCGGCGGGATCAACCAGGCGTATGCCTGGAGCAAGACCTTCAGCGACAAGTTCAGTGGTGTGGTCAAGCAGTGGAAGCGCAAGCACCCCAAGGCCTACCGCATTGCGCGGCCGGTGCTGGCGGTAGTAGTGCTGGTGCTGCTGTGGAAGTGGCTGTTCGGCTAATCTGAAACGCGGTTCAAACTGTAGGAGCCCGACTTGAAGTATTCAACTTCGTTAAGCGTATCAATCCGGCACAACACCTCCACCTTCTCGCTACGGCCATCCTCCCGCGTAATCACCAGTGTCAGGTTCATCCGGGGCTCGATTTCGGCATCGGTCAGTCCGAGGATGTCGATCTTCTCCTTGCCCGTCAGCTTGAGCGTCTTGCGGTTCTGATCCAGCTTGAACTGCAACGGCAACACGCCCATGCCCACCAGGTTGGAGCGGTGAATCCGCTCGAAACTCTCGGCGATCACCGCCTTGACCCCTAGCAGGTTGGTGCCCTTGGCCGCCCAGTCGCGGCTGGAGCCGGTGCCGTACTCTTGCCCTGCGACCACCACCAGCGGCGTGCCCGAGGCCTGGTATTTCATCGAGGCATCGTAGATCGCCATCTTCTCGCCGGTCGGGATGTACAGCGTATTGCCGCCTTCCTCACCGCCGAGCATTTCGTTGCGGATACGGATGTTGGCAAAGGTGCCGCGCATCATCACTTCATGGTTGCCCCGGCGTGAGCCGTAGGAGTTGAAGTCGCGCGGTTCCACGCCTTGCTCGCGCAGGTAGCGCCCGGCCGGGCTGTCGGTCTTGATGTTGCCGGCGGGGGAGATGTGGTCGGTGGTCACCGAGTCCCCCAGCAGGGCCAGCACATTGGCACCTTTGACGTCTTTGATTTCCGGCAACGGCCCGGCAATGTCGTCAAAGAACGGCGGATGCTGGATATAGGTGGAATCCTTCTGCCACACGTAAGTCGCCGCCTGTGGCACTTCAATGGCCTGCCACTGCTCGTCACCGGCAAACACCTCGGCGTATTCCTTGTGGAACATGCCGGTGCTGACCTGGGCTACAGCGTCGGCAATCTCTTGGCTGCTCGGCCAGATGTCCTTGAGGTACACCGGTTTGCCGTCCTTGCCTTCACCCAGCGGTTCGCTGCTGATGTCGATGCGCACCGTGCCGGCCAGTGCATAAGCGACCACCAGCGGTGGCGAAGCCAGCCAGTTGGTTTTCACCAGTGGATGCACGCGGCCTTCGAAGTTGCGGTTGCCGGACAGCACCGACGCCACGGCCAGGTCGGCCTTCTGGATGGCTTTTTCAATCGGCTCGGGCAGCGGCCCGGAGTTGCCGATACAGGTGGTGCAGCCATAACCCACCAGGTCGAAGCCGAGCTTATCCAGATACT
This sequence comes from Pseudomonas sp. GW821-FHT05H12, assembly GCF_059419385.1. Classification (NCBI taxonomy): domain Bacteria; kingdom Pseudomonadati; phylum Pseudomonadota; class Gammaproteobacteria; order Pseudomonadales; family Pseudomonadaceae; genus Pseudomonas; species Pseudomonas sp. GW821-FHT05H12. The sequence goes on from NZ_JBWKRS010000040.1 coordinate 18,529, forward strand.
GGGTAAGGCCCGCCGCTTTGTAATAGTCGGTGACCACTTTGGAGCCGGGTGCCAACGAGGTTTTCACCCACGGCTTGCGGGTCAGGCCTTTTTCCACGGCCTTTTTCGCCACCAGCCCGGCCGCCATCATCACGCTGGGGTTCGACGTGTTGGTGCACGAGGTGATCGCCGCGATCACCACCGCGCCGTTTTTCAGGCGATAGGTGTGGCCGTCGTATTCGTAGTCGGTTTCGCCCACCAGGTCGGCATTGCCGACGGCAACGCCACCACCGCCTTCACTTTCCAGGCGGCCTTCTTCCTTGCTGGCGGGTTTGAATTGCAGGTCGAGAAAGTCACTGAACGCCTGGCCCACATTCGGCAGCGCCACACGGTCTTGCGGGCGCTTCGGCCCGGCCAGGCTGGCTTCGACGCTGCCCATGTCCAGGGCCAGGGTGTCGGTGAACACCGGTTCCTGGCCAGCGTTGCGCCACAGCCCCTGGGCCTTGGTGTAAGCCTCCACCAGCTTGACGGTTTCGGCAGGGCGGCCGGACAGGCGCAAGTAGTCCAGCGTCACTTCATCCACCGGGAAAAAGCCGCAGGTCGCGCCATATTCCGGGGCCATGTTGGCGATGGTGGCGCGGTCGGCCAACGGCAAATCGGCCAGGCCGTCGCCGTAGAACTCGACAAATTTACCCACCACGCCTTTCTTGCGCAGCATCTGGGTGACGGTCAGCACCAGGTCGGTGGCGGTGATGCCTTCTTTCAGTTTGCCGGTGAGCTTGAAGCCGATCACTTCCGGGATCAGCATCGACACCGGCTGGCCGAGCATGGCCGCTTCAGCTTCGATACCGCCCACGCCCCAGCCCAGCACGCCCAGGCCGTTGATCATGGTGGTGTGGGAGTCGGTGCCCACCAGTGTGTCGGGGAAGGCGTAGGTGCGGCCGTCTTCGTCCTTGGTCCACACGGTGCGGCCCAGGTATTCGAGGTTGACCTGGTGGCAGATGCCGGTGCCCGGTGGCACCACGCTGAAGTTGTCGAAGGCGCTCTGGCCCCAGCGCAGGAAGGCGTAGCGTTCGCCGTTGCGCTGCATCTCGATGTCGACGTTCTGCTCAAAGGCGTCGGCGTTACCGAACTTGTCGACCATCACCGAGTGGTCGATCACCAGGTCCACGGGGGACAGCGGATTGATGCGCTGCGGGTCGCCCCCGGCCTTGGCCACGGCGGCGCGCATGGCGGCCAGGTCGACCACGGCGGGTACGCCGGTAAAGTCTTGCATCAGCACGCGGGCGGGGCGGTATTGGATCTCGCGGTCGGACTGGCGCTCTTTGAGCCAGGCGGCGATGGCCTTGAGGTCGGCGCCGGTGACGGTTTTGTTGTCTTCCCAGCGCAGCAGGTTTTCCAGCAGCACTTTGAGCGACATCGGCAGCTTGTCCAGGTCACCCAGGCTCTTGGCGGCTTCGGGCAGGCTGAAGTAGTTGTAGGTCTTGCTGTCTATTTGCAGGGTCTTAAGGGTTCTCAGGCTATCAAGCGATGACATGACACGACTCCTTATGGTCCGCACGGCTACGGACCTGACGGGACGAACAGAGCTATCAACTTAGCCCTGTTTTCATTAGCAGGCTAATAACTGGACTCTATCGTTGAGTCCAAGGTTCCGAAGTCCGTTATCATGCGCGGGTTTTCATGACAGGCATTGCGACAGCGCAAGGTCGGTTGATTCACTTGGAGAGTTGATGAACACCCTTTTTATGCACTGCCGCCCGGGTTTTGAAGGCGAAGTCTGTTCCGAAATCGCGGAGCACGCCGCGCGCCTGAACGTTTCCGGCTACGCCAAGGCCAAGACCGGCAGCGCCTGCGCCGAATTCGTCTGCACCGAAGAAGACGGCGCCCAGCGCCTGATGCACGGCCAGCGTTTTGCCGAGCTGATCTTTCCACGGCAATGGGCGAGCGGGGTGTTCATCGACCTGCCGGAAACCGACCGCATCAGCGTGATCCTTGCCCACCTGCGCGAATTTCCGGTGTGTGGCAGCCTGTGGCTGGAGATGGTCGACACCAACGATGGCAAGGAACTGTCGAATTTCTGCAAGAAGTTCGAAGTGCACCTGCGCAAAGCCTTGCTCAACGCCGGCAAGCTGGTGGATGACCCGAGCAAGCCGCGCCTGCTGCTGACCTTCAAGAGCGGCCGCGAAGTGTTCATGGGCCTGGCCGAGTCGAACAACTCCGCGATGTGGCCGATGGGTATCCCGCGTTTGAAATTCCCCCGCGAAGCGCCGAGCCGCTCGACCCTCAAGCTGGAAGAGGCCTGGCACCACTTCATCCCCCGCGACCAATGGGATGAGCGCTTGCACGGCGACATGACCGGCGTCGACCTCGGCGCCGCGCCGGGCGGCTGGACCTGGCAACTGGTCAATCGCGGCATGCTGGTGACTGCCATCGACAACGGCCCCATGGCCGAAAGCCTGATGGACACCGGCCTGGTGCAGCACCTGATGGCCGACGGCTTCACCTTCGTGCCCAAGCAGCCGGTGGACTGGATGGTCTGCGATATCGTCGAAAAACCTGCGCGCAACGCCGCGCTGCTGGAAACCTGGATCGGTGAAGGGCATTGCCGCGAGGCGGTGGTCAACCTGAAGTTGCCGATGAAGCAACGCTATGCCGAAGTGAAGCGCTTGCTCGAACGCATCGAGGAGGGCTTCAAGGCACGTGGCATTCGCGTGGAGATCGGCTGCAAGCAGCTGTATCACGACCGAGAGGAAGTGACCTGCCACCTGCGTCGACTGGTGGACGTTGTGAAGAAGCGCAAGTAAGCACGTCGGCCAGGGCGTTCAGCGTGAAGATCGTGGCCAGTACCGGGAAGTGATACGGAATCGGCCTCGGTGCGGCCTGGTCAGCCAGCAAGTGGCGGCGCGTGTGGCGATGCTTTTTCAGGTAGTTCAGGCCACGCTGCAGGCTGTCTGAATAGCCCTCGTGGCTGAGGGCGCTGAGGGCGTGGGCGCTGCTGATCACATCGCTGGCCTGCCCAGCCACCTGGCCCCAGCCGCCATCCGGGTTTTGTGCCTGATGCAGGTAGGCGATGGACCTGGCCAGCACCGCCTCGCCAGGGCGGCCTGACACACGCAGTGCGGCGCTGACCCGCGCGATGGCAAAGGTTGCGCACAGGCTCCAACTGCGCTCGAACGTGCCGTCGTGGTGCTGGGCGCCCCGCAGAAAATCCAGCGCGTTATCCAGCACTTCCCCATAGGCTCGCCCCGCGGGCGCCAGCACCATGACCACGTTGGCCGTCATGGTGGTTTCGGAAGGATGGTGGCGCAGGTAGGTGGCAAAGCCTCCATCCGGGTTGGCCATGCTCGCCAGGTAATCCTGCCCACGCCGGATAGACGCGGCATACCGCACCGGGTCCACATGCTGCAGGCACTCGATCGCCAGGCACGTGCTGTCGATATCGGTTTGACGCACGCTTTCGGTGTAGGCCCAGGCCCCGTCCAAAGCCTGCTGCGACTCCAGGTAGTCGGCGATCTGCCGCAGCCGGGGCGAGCGCCTGCCGGTCTTGCTCAGGGCCAGGCCGGCAAAGGCGCTGAGGTAGACCGTCATGTGGGGGATAAACGGCAACCCGCCGTCGGCATTGCGCTGCGCGAGCAGGCTATGGATGCCCAGGGTCAGCAGGGGGTGATGGGGAGCAACGGCGTGCAACGCCAGCAGGCTCAACAAGTGCGCCGAAAGATGACCTTCCCACACTTCCCTGGCACTGCCGTGTGCCAATTGGTCGAGCAGAAAGGCGCGGTCCTGGGCGTCGATCGGTTGCCCGTTGCCATGGGCATTGATGATCTTGATCGCGCACAGTGTCAGGCACACCCAAGAGGCCTGGCCGTGGTAGCGGATACGGGCGATTTTATCGGGTGGCAGGTACGGCGTGGCGTGGATCAGCGCGAAATAGGTGACGAACATCCACTGCTTGCGCTCGTCTCCCGGGAGGTGCGCGGGCGGTGTATTGGCGATCAGGCAGCGCTCGAGCGGGTTCAGCGTGTCCCGTTGTTTGTAGCGTTCCAGAAACCTGGCCAGCGTGCGTTGTACCTGTGGCAGGTAGTGCATGCGACGCAACAACGCCAGCATCAATAGGGATTCCAGGCCACGGCTGTTGCAGCGCTGGCGTATTGAACCCTGATCGTCTACGAAGGAAAGCAGGTCATTTCGAATAGCCTTAGTCAGGGTATATATCGAAGAGTGCTTCATGCTCAGCATTCGCGCCGATCCTGAAAGATATAGCCCATCGCTAGTTATAGTGAGTTCAGCGCAAGCTGCCGAGATCGGTTGGCGATACTGCGCGGGGCCATTAGTGCGAAAGAGCATTTTGCAGGCCGGGGGTTTTGTGGTGTTTAAGCAGGGTGTGAATCGCTGACAGGGCCTTACTGTGAACCCCATCGTCATCCCGGCCATTTATTGCCCGCTGCCTGTGTTGTCGCATCCCGAGGCGACAATGATTGAGCAGCCCTGCCTGGAGTGGCTGGCGCAGTGGAAGCTCTTCCCCGACACCGCCCAACGTGACCGCTTGGCGGTTGCCGGCATTGGCCCGCTGTGCGGCATGATTTACCCGCAAGGGCCGTTGGCACGGTTGCAAGTGGCGACCGATTACATGATCTGGACATTTGCCTACGACGATGAGATCTGTGACGAGGGCCCGGCCAGTGGCGATCCGAATGCGCTGATCAGTGCCACCAGCCGAATACAGCGCATGCTGGAATCGCCTGAGGTCGCGGTGGACGCCACCGATCGTTATGGGCTGGCGTTGCGCGACATTCGCCGGCGCATGATGGCGCTGGGGTCGGCGAGGGAGGCCGCTCGATTGACCGCGGTGTTGCGCACGTACTTCATGGCTGAAATGTGGAAAGCCGTCGCCCCACGCCCCACGCTGAGTGACTATGTGACGCAACGGCTCATGGGCGGCGGAGGCGTGACGTTTCCGATGTTCTGCTACTGGGTGCCGAACGTCAGCCTGAGTGAAAAAACCTTGGTGGACCGCCGCGTCATGGCGCTGACGGAAATAGCCGCTTTTTTTGCGGTACTGGATAACGACCTGTTCTCCTTCCCCAAGGACTCGATGCGTGGCCAGGACAAGAAAGGGCACAACCTGGTGGACGCCGTTAGCCGGGAATATGACTGTTCGCCGTCGGACGCAATCGTCACGGTGGTGCGCATGCGCGAGCGGATCCTGGGGCTGTACCTGCGGCTCCAACGCAGCTTGCGTGGGCAGGCGAGCGTCGGGCTGAGGCGTTATCTGTCAGGCCTGGATTGCTACATCAGCGGTGAGTTGCAATGGCATCGGATGTCGCCCAGGTATCGCTATATCAACGCGGTTGATGGCGCGTGTTGCCTGGTGGGGGCGGACGTTGCAGAAGAACCGCAGGATGACAGCACGGAGCCCCTGCCCATCGCTTCGATTGCGTGGTGGTGGCATTACGATCCGGCAGGCAAAACCACCTGAGCGGTGGTGAGGCGGCTGAAATTGGGCAACAATGCACGCCAGTTTCAGGAGTGAACCATGAGCGATATGTTTGACACCGCCGTCGACGGCACCCTCGATGCCACCGGCCTCAACTGCCCGGAACCGGTGATGATGCTGCACCAGCACATCCGTGACTTGCCGCCAGGCGGCTTGCTCAAGGTGATCGCCACCGACCCGTCGACCCGCCGCGATATTCCCAAGTTCTGCGTGTTCCTGGACCACGAGCTGGTGGATCAGCAGGAGCAGGCGGGTACGTACCTGTACTGGATTCGCAAGAAGCTCGCCTGAACCTTGTAGGAGCCCGGGGGGGGGGGGGGGGGGGGGGGGGGGGGGGGGGGGGGGGGGAAGGG
>NZ_JBWKRS010000040.1:24364-55275 GCF_059419385.1 Pseudomonas sp. GW821-FHT05H12
CCCCCCCCTCCCTCCCCCCCCCCCCCCCCCCCCCCCCCCCCCCCCCCCCCCCCCCCCGTGCTCCTACAGGGAACGGTAAGCGCTGATGAGGCGTCAGGTGTGCGCTGGCGCCAGGCGAATCCGCCGACGTGCGCTGCGTGCCAGGCGAATCACCAGCATCGCCGCCGCGCAGCTCAAGCCCACGATCAGCCCTTGCCACAGGCCGCTCGGCCCGCTGGCGGTGCCCAGCCAATCGGTCAGGCCCAGGGCGTAACCCACCGGCAATCCCACGCCCCAATAAGCAAACAGCGTCAATACCATGGTCACCCGTGTGTCCTGGTAGCCACGCAGGGCGCCGGCAGCGGTCACCTGGATCGCGTCAGAGAACTGGAACAGCGCCGCAAACACAATCAACATCGACGCCACGTGGATCACCAACGGGTCCGGGGTGTAGATCGCCGCGATCTGCTCGCGAAACAGCAGCATCAGGCTGCAGGACAGGCAGGCGTAGGTGAGGGCCGTGCCCATGCCGACCCCGGCTGCGAAGCGCGCTTGGCGCGGCTCGCCTCGCCCGAGTGCCTGGCCGACGCGCACCGTGACGGCCATGCTCAGGGAGTAGGGGATCATGAACACCAGCGAGCTGAAGTTCAGCGCGATCTGGTGCCCGGCCACCACGTTGGCGCCCAGGCTGCCGATCAACAGTGCGATGACTGCAAAGATGCTCGACTCGGCAAAGACCGCGATGCCGATGGGCAGGCCGATGCTCAGCACGCGCTTGATGACTGCCCATTGCGGCCAGTCGAAACGCTTGAACAGCTCGCTGCTCTGGTAGGCCGGGGCCCAGCGTGTCCAGGCGGCCAGGCCGAGCATCATCACCCACATCACAATCGCTGTGGCCCAGCCACAGCCCACGCCACCCATGGCTGGCACGCCGAAGTGGCCATAGATGAACACGTAGTTGAGCGGGATGTTCAGCGCCAGCCCGCACAGGCCCATGACCATGCTCGGCCGCGTGCGGCCCAGGCCATCGCTGAAGCAGCGCAACACGTAATACAGGGCGATGGCCGGCATGCCGGACGCGATGCCATGCAGGTAGGCCATGCACGGCTTTATCAGCTCGGGGTCGACGTTCATCGCGTGCAGGATTGGTTCGGCGCTGATCAGCATCAACAACGCGGTCACCCCCACGACCAACGCCAGCCACAAGGATTGGCGCACCAGGGGGCCGATCTCGTTGAACGTGCCCGCGCCGAAGCGCTGGGCAACCTTGGGCGTGGTGGCCAGCAAGGTGCCGGTCATCAGCAGGTAGACGGGGATCCAGATCGAGTTGCCCAGGGCCACCGCCGCCAGGTCACGCGGGCTCACGCGCCCGGCCATCACCGCATCGACAAAACCCATGGCCGTGGTCGCCAATTGGCCAATCATGATCGGCAGGGCCAGGGTCAGCAGGCTGCGCACTTCGCGGCTGACGCGGGCGGGGCGGGAGAGGGCGGTGGTGGTTGTGTTCACGTACAGGTGTCCGGTCAGAAGAAGCGCAAGGACCGCGAAGTCTACGCTTTGACGCACCGGTCAGGAAAAAACCTGTGTTAGCGATTTGTAAGCAATCGCTCTCCTGTTGGCGCCGGCTTGTGTGGGAGCTGGCTTGCCTGCGATGCAGGCACCTCGGTCAATCAGCTGTACCTAAGTGATGCTATCGCGGGCAAGCCCGGCTCCCACACAAGCCCTCTTGGAGTGGATATGTGTACACTGCGAGTCCGCGAAAGGAGCCTGCCATGTTGATTGTTGCCGACGAAAATATCCCGCTGCTCGATGCATTCTTCGAAGGGTTTGGCGAGATTCGCCGGGTGCCCGGCCGGTCCATCGACCGCGCCACGGTCGAGCAGGCCGATGTGTTGCTGGTTCGCTCGGTGACCAACGTCAACCGCGCCTTGCTGGACGGGACCCGCGTGCGTTTTGTCGGCACCTGCACCATCGGTACCGATCACCTGGACCTCGACTACTTCCAGCAGGCTGGCATCCAGTGGTCCAGCGCCCCCGGCTGCAATGCGCGTGGGGTGGTGGACTATGTGCTGGGCAGTTTGCAGACCCTGGCAGAAATCGAGGGGGCCGACCTCAACACGCGCACTTACGGGGTGGTCGGTGCGGGCGAAGTCGGCGGGCGCCTGGTCAAGGTGCTCAAGGGCCTGGGCTGGAACGTGCTGGTGTGTGACCCGCCGCGTCAGATCGCCGAAGAGGGCGATTACGTGAGCCTGCAGCAGATCATCGAACAGTGCGACGTGATCAGCCTGCACACGCCACTGACCAAGTCCGGCAACGGTTCCACCTGGCACCTGTTCGACCGCCAGCGCCTCAACGCACTCAAGCCCGGCACCTGGTTGATCAATGCCAGCCGGGGCCCGGTGGTGGATAACGCCGCCCTGCGTGAGGTGTTGTTGGAGCGCGAGGACCTGCAAGCGGTGTTGGACGTGTGGGAAGGTGAGCCTGAAGTGGATGTGGACCTGGCTGACCTGTGTGTGCTGGCCACGCCGCACATCGCCGGTTACAGCCTGGACGGCAAGCAGCGCGGCACCGAACAGATTTATCAGGCGTTCTGTGCGCACCTGGGCCAGGAACCCAGCCTCCAACTGAGCGACTTGCTGCCGCCACCCTGGCTGGCCGAAGTGCACTTGAATGCCGCCACCGACCCGGCCTGGGCCTTGGCTACCTTGTGCCGCAGCGTGTATGACCCGCGCCGGGACGATGCGGATTTCCGCCGCAGCCTGGTGGGCAGCGTGGACGAACAGCGCAAGGCGTTTGACCTGCTGCGCAAGCACTACCCGGAGCGCCGCGAGATCGACGGCTTGAAGGTGCGCATCAATGGAGAGTCCGCTGTGCTGTCGTCGATCGTCTCTGCGCTGGGCGCTGAATTGCTCTGACCGGCTCCTACAGGGGGGCATAAAAAAACCGGCCACCAGGGCCGGTCTTGAAAGAGCTTGGGCGCGTTAGCCTTGCTTGGCAGGCTTGACCAGTCGCTGTTCCAGTTCGCGGCACGCTTGCTGGATCATGGCTTCGGTAATCGGCACTTCGCGCCCTTGGGCGTCGATAATCGAGCAACCCAGGTCTGCTTGCTGCGCTTTGCGGACGACTTCTACTTTGTCAGTGCTGCTAGTGTGCAAGGTCATGGCCTGTCTCCTCATCAGGTTGTGTACCTACCTTAAAACCCCCGCGTGACCGAGCTGTTACAACTCCATACACAATCAGCGGTTCGAATACCCAGTCCACCAGAAACCGATACAAATTTCCAGACGGGCATTAGACCGATAGCCTCTAGGGGTCAGCATCGGCGGGCATAATTAACCTGACTCATTGTTATTTACTCAAGTTCCCCCAATGTAGGTGTACAGGTTCCTCATTGGTGATGCCCTCCATGTTCTCAGTCCGTCAACGTCGTGCGATCCGCCTGGCCAGCCGCTTCATTGCACCCTACCGCGGGCAGGCGCTCGGTGCCCTGTTGGCGCTCATCGTGACGGCGGGTATTACCTTGTCCATGGGGCAGGGCATTCGCCTGTTGGTGGACCAGGGGTTCATGACCCAGTCGCCACACTTGCTCAACCAGTCCATCGGTTTGTTCATGATCCTGGTACTTGGCCTGGCCGTGGGCACGTTTGCGCGGTTCTACCTGGTGTCGTGGATCGGCGAGCGGGTGGTGGCGGATATCCGTCGGCAGGTGTTCAACCACCTGATCTACCTGCACCCGGGCTTCTATGAGAACAACCGCAGCTCGGAAATCCAGTCGCGGTTGACCACCGACACCACCCTGCTGCAATCGGTGATCGGTTCTTCGCTGTCGCTGTTCTTGCGCAATGCCTTGATGGTGCTGGGGGGCATCGTGTTGCTGTTCGTCACCAACCCCAAGCTCACCAGCATTGTGGTGGTGGCGCTGCCGCTGGTGCTGGCGCCGATCCTGATCTTCGGCCGACGTGTTCGCAGCCTGTCGCGCCTGAGCCAGGACCGTATCGCCGATGTGGGCAGCTATGTGTCCGAGACCCTCGGGCAGATCAAGACCGTACAGGCCTACAACCATCAGGTGCAGGACGAGCAACGTTTTGCCGTGACGGTGGAGGACGCGTTTACCACCGCGCGCAAGCGCATCGTCCAGCGCGCGTGGCTGATTACGTTGGTGATCATGCTGGTGCTGGGGGCTGTGGGCGTGATGCTGTGGGTGGGCGGCATGGACGTGATAGGCGGGCGTATTTCCGGTGGTGAGCTGGCGGCGTTCGTGTTCTATAGCCTGATCGTGGGGAGTGCCGTGGGCACCTTGAGCGAGGTGCTCGGCGAGTTGCAGCGCGCAGCAGGCGCGGCGGAGCGGATCGGCGAGCTATTGCAGTCGAGCAATGAGATCACGGCCCCGTCCACCGATACCGTGCCGCTGCCGGAGCGTGTCAGCGGCCGCATGGAGCTGCAGGACCTGCGCTTTTCCTACCCGTCACGGCCGGACAGCTACGCCATCGATGGCTTGAGCTTGACCATCAACCCGGGTGAAACCCTGGCGCTGGTCGGACCGTCCGGTGCGGGTAAATCGACGATCTTCGACCTGCTGTTGCGTTTCTACGACCCCCAGCACGGCCGTATCCTGCTGGAAGGCCGGCCATTGACCGAGCTTGATCCGATGGACCTGCGCCGCCACTTTGCCCTGGTGTCCCAGAACCCGGCGCTGTTCTACGGCAGCGTCGAAGAGAACATCCGCTACGGCAATCCCACGGCCACCCTGGAACAGGTCCAGGCTGCCGCGCGCATCGCCCACGCCCATGATTTCATCCTGCAATTGCCCGACGGCTACCAGACCCATCTGGGGGACGGCGGCATGGGCCTCTCCGGTGGGCAGCGCCAACGCCTGGCCATTGCCCGTGCGTTGCTGGTGGATGCGCCGATCCTGCTGCTGGATGAGGCGACCAGCGCCCTCGACGCTCAGAGTGAGCACCTGATCCAGCAAGCGTTGCCGCAACTGATGCAGGGGCGCACTACGCTGGTGATCGCCCATCGCCTGGCGACCGTGAAGCACGCCGACCGGATCGCAGTGATGGACCAGGGCAAGCTGGTGGCGGTGGGCACGCATCAGCAGTTGATTGCGAGCAACCCGTTGTATGCGCGGTTGGCGGCGTTGCAGTTCAGTGATGGGGTGGAAGAACACGTCTCTCACTGATTGATCACCCATAAAAAATGCCCGCATCGTTCAATGCGGGCATTTTTGTTTCTGGGTTACGCCTTATTGATCATCAAAATAGCGCTCATGCCAATCCACCAACGGCTGCGGCGAATTGAGCTTCTGGCCGTAGATCACCGAATAAGACAGCACGTTCTGCACGTATTGGCGGGTTTCGTCGAACGGGATGCTTTCCACCCATACGTCGAAACTCAAGTGGTCGGCACCGCGCAGCCATTGGCGCACGCGACCGGGGCCGGCGTTGTAGGCGGCGGAGGCGAGCACACGGTTGCCGTTGAACTGGCTGTGCACCTGGCTCAGGTAGGCGGCGCCGAGCTGGATGTTTTTGTCCGGGTCGAGTACCTGGGCAGGGGAGGCCAGGGGGATGCTGAACTTGCGTGCGGTTTCCTTGGCAGTGCCGGGCATCAGTTGCATCAGGCCACTGGCGCCAACGCCGGAGCGGGCGTCGTCCATGAAGGCGCTTTCCTGACGGGTGATGGCGAATACCCAGCTGGAATGCAGGCCACGCACCTTGGCTTCACGCACCAGGGTGTCGCGGTGGGCCATCGGGAAACGAATGTCGAGGTCATCCCAGTACTGCGCCTGGCTGATGGTACGGATCGCCGGGAAGTACCACTTCATGTCGTAGGCCAATTTGGCCTGGGCGACCATCTCATCGCGGTTGAAGTGACGGCTGACGTGGTACCACTCGCGGCGGCCATCCACTACTTGGCCGCGGGCGTAGAACTCCAGGGCACGACGCACACCAGGGGTGTTGCGCACCTTGTTCATCAGCGCCTGGCTCATGACCAGCGGCTTGTTGGTCAGCTGGTAGGGCGATTTGGAACGGTCGGCGGCGAGAAAGCCGTAGAAGTCCCGCTCCTTGGCCACGTTTTTGTACAGCACCAGGGCTTGTGGGTTTTTCGGTTCGGCCAGTTCCAGGCTGCGGGCCTGCCAGTAGCGCCAGCGGTTGGTGGTGGCCAGGTCCTGTGGGAGTTTGCGGGTCAGCTGGTAGGCATCTTCCCAACGGGCCAGGCGCAAGAGCAGGCGCAGGCGCCATTCGGACACGGTGTTGTCACGCAGTTCCGGGTCGTACTTGGTCATCACGTCCAAGGCGCGCGGGTCATATCGACGGGCCAGGGTCAGGCCGATTTCCCGGGCGATCGACACTTTTTCGTCACGGGAGAAGTGCATGCTGCTGGCGTAGCCGTCGAGCAGGGCCATGGCCTTGTCCGGGTCCTGGCGTGCCAGGCGGCGCAGGCCCAGGCCCACGGCGTCAGACATGGCCTCGTTGGCCGGCAGGAAGCGCGACGGGTCGCCGAGCAGGTTGGGGTTCTGCGCCACGTCGACCATCAGGCGGCCTTGGGCGCCGAGGGTTGGCAGGGTTTTCACCAGGCTGTTGGCCAGCGCGTAGTTGCGCGCTTCGGCAGCGAGTTTGGCGCGGTCCCAGATCTTCTGTTCGGTGAGTTGGCCATCGGCAGCCCATTGACCGAAGGTGGCGTCGCAGGCAGCCGGTTGAGATTTGCCGGTAAGCCAGAGTTTTTCGGTGTTCTTGTAGCCTTCGGCTTTTAAGTTGTGGGTGAGCTGGTACTGAGCGTGAAGGCAGTCCAGCTCGACGAAATTGAGCTTGGCGTCGTAGTACTTTTCAAAGGTCTGCCAGTCGCCACGGTCGGAGAGCCAACGCAGCCAGCGCAGTTTCATCCAGTTGGCTTGGGGCAGGTCACCGTTCTTGGCGAGAAATTGTTCGATTTCCTCGTTGCTCGCGGTTTTCAGGCGGGCGGTCAGCTCGTCATAGGCCAGGTACGGCGTGAGCGGGTAGTCGGCCAAGGCGGCGCTGTATTGCATGTACGGGCCGCTGTCGCCTTTGGCCAGGGCGCGTTTGGCTTCATCGTAATATTGACGTTGGGTGGTGAGGTCCACGGCCTGGGCGGATTGAACGGCGGTGGCGGAAAGAATCAGACAAGACAAAAAATTGAAAAGGCGACTGCGCATGAGACGTCCGTGCAGAGAAATCACGACTAGCACCGGCACCGCCGACACTGATTGCCCCTAGCTTAGCCTTTTGCCCGACGCGTGCGAAAGCTTTGCCGGCCGGTTCGTTCAGCTTGGCCAGAAATGTCCTACAGAACGTGTCGGCCATGAAAATGCTGGCCGCATCCCACCCTCAACTCAGGTAGAATGCGCGCCCAGTTTTTGGAGAAGCGTATGACCCTGCTCAAATTCAGCGATGTGTCCCTTGCTTTCGGCGCTATGCCGTTGTTGGACAAGGTGTCCTGGCAGATCGCCCGTGGTGAGCGGGTGTGCATCATCGGCCGCAACGGCACCGGCAAGTCCAGCATGATGAAGCTGGTAAAAGGCGACCAGAAGCCCGATGACGGCTCTGTGTGGCGTGCCCCGGGCCTCAAGATTGGCGAATTGCCGCAAGAATTGCCGGTGGCCGACGGACGGACCGTGTTCGACGTGGTTGCCGAAGGCCTCGACGGTGTTGGCGCCTTGCTCGCCGAATACCATCACCTGGCGCAGAACTGCGTCACCGAGGAAGACCTGGACAAGCTGATGCACGTCCAGCAAGACCTCGAAGCCCGTGACGGCTGGCGCTTGCAGCAACTGGTCGACAGCACCCTGAGCCGCCTGCAACTGCCGGCCGACAAGACCCTCGCCGAATTGTCCGGTGGCTGGCGTCGTCGCGTGCTGCTGGCCCAGGCCCTGGTGTCCGAGCCGGATTTGCTGTTGCTCGACGAACCGACCAACCACCTGGACATCGGCGCGATCGCCTGGCTGGAAGAGGCCCTCAAGGACTTCCAGGGCGCCGTGTTGTTCATCACGCACGACCGTTCCTTCCTGCAGAACCTGGCCACCCGCATCCTGGAACTGGACCGTGGCGGCCTGATCGACTGGAACGGCGACTACGCCAGCTTCCTGGTGCACAAGGAAGCGACGCTGGCGGCCGAAGAAACCGCCAACGCGCTCTTCGACAAGAAGCTGGCCCAGGAAGAAGTCTGGATCCGCCAGGGCATCAAGGCCCGTCGCACCCGTAACGAAGGCCGCGTGCGTGCCTTGAAGGCCCTGCGTGTTGAGCGCAGCGAACGCCGCGAGCGTACCGGCAAGGCGAATATCCAGCTGGACACCGCCGAGAAGTCGGGCAAACAAGTGATGGTGCTGGAAAACGTCAGCTTCCATCACCCGAACGGCCCGTTCCTGATCAAGGATTTCTCCATGGTCCTGCAGCGCGGTGACCGCATCGGCCTGCTGGGCGCCAACGGCACCGGCAAGACCACCTTGCTCAAGCTGATGCTCAGCGGCCTGCAGCCGACCAGCGGCAAGGTCGAGGAGGGCACCAAGATCGACGTGGCCTACTTCGACCAGTTGCGCCATCAACTGGACCTGGAAAAGACCGTGATCGACAACGTCGCCGAAGGCCGCGACTTCATCGACATCGACGGTCAGAGTCGCCATGTGCTCAGCTACCTGGGCGACTTCCTGTTCAGCCCGCAGCGTGCGCGCACACCGGTGAAAGCCTTGTCCGGTGGCGAGCGTGCGCGCCTGTTGCTGGCCAAGTTGTTCAGCAAGCCGGCCAACCTGCTGGTCCTCGACGAACCGACCAACGACCTCGACGTGGAAACCCTGGAACTGCTGGAAGAGGTCCTGCTGACCTTCAACGGCACCGTGCTGATGGTCAGCCACGACCGGGCATTCCTCGACAACGTGGTGACCAGCACCCTGGTCTTCGAAGGTGAAGGCAAGGTGCGTGAATACGTGGGCGGTTATCAGGACTGGCTGCGTCAAGGTGGTTCGCCGCGCCTGTTGGGCGTGACCGAAAGCAAATCCGGCAAAGCCGACTTGAACTCGGCGGTGGTGGCCCCGGTGGCCGCTGCACCGGCTCCGGTTGCAGAAGCTGCGCCGGCGGGCAAGAAGAAGCTCAGCTACAAGCTGCAACGCGAGCTGGAAGCCTTGCCGGGCGATATCGACGCCAAGGAACAGCAGATTGCTGCGGTAGAAGCAGAAATGGCTGATGCGGGTTTCTACCTGCGTCCGGCGGCGGAAACTGCCAAGGTGATTGCTTCCCTGGAAACGTTGAACCAGGAACTGGAAGCGCTGGTGGAGCGTTGGGCTGAGCTGGATGCCTGAGTGATTACAGTGCATTAAAAAACCCGGTGTTCATCAGATGAACACCGGGTTTTTTATATGAAATGCGCTTCAACTGTAGGAGCTGGCTTGCCTGCGATAGCGGTCTGTCAGTCGATGCATTTGGCGACTGATACACCGCTATCGCAGGCAAGCCAGCTCCCACATTTTGATCTCGGTAGGGCTTAAGGGGTTTTGACCAGCTTGACGGCCAGCACGTCGCACGGTGCACCGTGCAGTACGTCATTGGCGGTAGAGCCCAGCAACAGCGCCAAGCCATGACGGCCGTGGCTGCCGACCACGATCAGGTCGCAAGCCTTTTCCTTGGCCAGGTGGTGGATTTCCTGGCGCGGTTGGCCGTATGTCAGGTGGCAGTCTTCCTTTTTCAGGTGCGGGTATTTGAGGATCAAACGGTCAAGGCGCTCTTTGGCCTGGTCGAATTGTTGTTGCTGCAACTGGGAAAGGTCCATCGGCACGTCACCCCCAAAGGCCATGGCCATGGGCTCGACGATATGCACCAGCGACAGTATGGCGCCATTGGCGATTGCAGATTCCTGCGCGCGCTTGATCACTGGGTCGCACTCTTCGGTCAGGTCGACAGCGACCAGAATATGTTGGTAGGGCATGAGGCGTTCCTCCAGAGGGACTGCAATAAGTTCAGTATGGCTGCTTTCAAGCGGATGGGGTTGCGTCAGATCAAATCCGCTCATCTAGAAATTCGGGAGTACACATATGACGGTCTGGATAGTGGTGTCAATCCTTGTGGTGGTTCTGAGCCCCCTGGCATGGCTGCGCCCGTCGCGCCATCAGAGCGGGCGCATGGCCTTGCGCATGGAAGCCCGCCGCATCGGCCTGGCCATGCAATTGGCGCCCCAGGAGTGGCCACACTGGCTCAAGCAGGAGCCGCCGAGCCCGTGCGCGCAGTACTGTCGGCCACGGCGGGGCAGCACGCCGGCGATCTGGAGTTACTGGCAACTGGAGCCGGGGGTGTGGGTCAACCAATGGCGCGAAGTCTGCGAGGACGAGAAGTTGTTGCCGCATTTTGCAACGCTGCCGGCCAACGTCTACAAGGTCGAGGCCGACAAGCAGATGATTGCCCTGTATTGGGGGGAGGAGGGCGAGGCGAGCGTGTTGAAGGACATCGATACCTTGCTCAAGGCCCTGGCCTGATATCCGACCCCGACGGCCACTGCCGACCCTGTAGGAGCCCCGCTTGCCGGCGATGTCGTCCTGATGTCCTGTGCAATATTTGTGGGCCCAATCGCCGGCAAGCCGGGCTCCTACGAAGAGCGCGCCAGTCATGGCGAAACCGCGGGCAATAAAAAGCCCGACATCATCATCGGGCTGGAGTTGGCCAGGCAGGCCGGTAAATCTGTGTTTCACGCGTCGGATGTTCATCACGGCGCGCTACGGTTGCGGCTAGCCTAGCCGGATATCCCGTTCTGTACAGCCTTTTCCCACATCTTTTCCATTATTGATTTCGTGAATATTTGAATATTGACGAGGCGCGGGCCTATGGTTGGGGTTCTGAAATGACTGGAAAGTCGCGTTTTTCCTAGCCTTTGGAGCGATTGACAATTGCCCGGAATTGGATGAAGGTGGCGTACCCAAATCAAACGGGCGTATGAATTGAGCGTTTGTCTGTCAGACTGCTCATACAGAACCCCGACTATCGCATTGGCGGGTGTGCCTGGCGGATTGGCGTGAACATTGACCCAATCATCAATGTCCAACCAGAGGCCAGCGTCCAGTGTGTACTGTTCAGCTTCCATATCGTGGAGATCAGTTGATGATTTACGAAGGTAAAGCCATCACGGTTAAGGCTCTTGAAAGTGGCATCGTCGAATTGAAATTCGACCTCAAGGGTGAGTCCGTCAACAAGTTCAACCGTCTAACCCTGAATGAATTGCGTCAGGCCGTAGACACCATCAAAGCAGATGCTTCGGTCAAGGGCGTGATCGTCTCCAGCGGCAAGGACGTGTTCATCGTCGGCGCTGACATCACCGAATTCGTCGACAACTTCAAGCTGCCCGATGCCGAGCTGGTGGCTGGCAACCTCGAAGCCAACAAGATTTTCAGCGATTTCGAAGACCTCAACGTACCCACCGTCGCCGCGATCAACGGCATCGCGTTGGGTGGCGGCCTGGAAATGTGCCTGGCAGCCGACTTCCGCGTGATGTCCGCTACGGCCAAGATCGGCCTGCCTGAAGTCAAGCTGGGCATCTACCCGGGTTTCGGCGGCACCGTGCGCCTGCCGCGCCTGATCGGTGCCGACAACGCCATCGAGTGGATTGCCGCCGGCAAGGAAAACAAAGCTGAAGACGCACTGAAGGTCGGTGCCGTCGACGCTGTGGTTGCCCCGGACAAACTGGCCGAAGCCGCACTGAACCTGATCAAGGGCGCCATCAGCGGCGAATTTGACTACAAGGCCAAGCGTCAGCCGAAGCTGGAAAAACTCAAGCTCAACGCCATCGAACAAATGATGTCGTTTGAAACCGCCAAAGGTTTCGTGGCAGGCCAGGCCGGCCCGAACTACCCGGCGCCGGTTGAAGCGATCAAGACCATCCAGAAAGCCGCGAACTTCGGTCGCGACAAAGCCCTGGAAGTGGAAGCGGCTGGCTTCGTCAAACTGGCGAAAACCTCCGCAGCCCAGAGCCTGATCGGCCTGTTCCTGAACGATCAGGAACTGAAGAAAAAGGCCAAGGCCTACGACGAAATCGCCCGCGACGTGAAACAGGCTGCCGTACTCGGCGCCGGTATCATGGGCGGCGGTATTGCCTACCAGTCGGCGTCCAAAGGCACGCCGATCCTGATGAAAGACATCAACGAGCACGGCATCGAGCAAGGCCTGGCGGAAGCCGCCAAGCTGCTGGTCGGCCGCGTGGACAAAGGTCGCATGACCGCCGCGAAGATGGCTGAAGTGCTCAACGGCATTCGTCCTACGCTGTCCTATGGCGATTTCGGCCACGTCGACCTGGTGGTCGAAGCGGTTGTCGAGAACCCGAAGGTCAAGCAGGCCGTACTGGCTGAAGTGGAAGCCCAGGTCAAAGATGACACCATCCTGGCCTCCAACACCTCGACCATTTCCATCTCGCTGCTGGCCAAGGCCCTCAAGCGTCCGGAAAACTTCGTCGGCATGCACTTCTTCAACCCGGTGCACATGATGCCGCTGGTGGAAGTGATCCGTGGCGAGAAGTCCAGTGAGCTGGCGGTTGCCACCACCGTTGCCTACGCCAAGAAAATGGGCAAGAACCCGATCGTGGTTAACGACTGCCCGGGCTTCCTGGTCAACCGCGTGCTGTTCCCGTACTTCGGCGGTTTCGCCAAGCTGGTCAGCGCCGGTGTGGACTTCGTGCGCATCGACAAGGTCATGGAAAAATTCGGCTGGCCAATGGGCCCGGCGTACCTGATGGACGTGGTCGGCATCGACACCGGTCACCATGGTCGCGACGTGATGGCTGAAGGCTTCCCGGACCGCATGAAAGACGACCGCCGTTCGGCGATTGACGCGCTGTACGAGGCCAAGCGCCTGGGCCAGAAGAACGGCAAGGGCTTTTACGCCTATGAGGCTGACAAGAAGGGCAAGCAGAAGAAAGTGGCCGATCCATCGGTTCACGAAGTACTCGCGCCTGTCATCTACGAGCAGCGTGAGGTGTCGGACGAAGACATCATCAACTGGATGATGATCGCCCTGTGCCTGGAAACCGTGCGCTGCCTGGAAGACGGCATCGTAGAAACCGCCGCCGAAGCCGATATGGGCCTGGTGTACGGTATTGGTTTCCCTCCATTCCGTGGTGGTGCGCTGCGTTACATCGATTCGATCGGTGTGGCCGAGTTCGTTGCCCTGGCTGATCAATACGCTGATTTGGGCCCGCTGTACCACCCGACCGCGAAGCTGCGTGAAATGGCCAAAAACGGCCAGAGCTTCTTCGGTTAAGCGCCCAAACGACTAGAGCGAGACTATTTATGAGCTTGAATCCAAGAGACGTCGTGATTGTGGACTTCGGTCGCACTCCGATGGGCCGCTCCAAGGGCGGCATGCACCGCAACACCCGCGCCGAAGACATGTCGGCGCACCTGATCAGCAAAGTGCTTGAGCGCAACACCAAGGTCGATCCTAACGAAGTCGAGGACGTGATCTGGGGCTGCGTCAACCAGACCCTGGAGCAGGGCTGGAACATCGCGCGCATGGCGTCGCTGATGACCCAGATCCCGCACACAGCTGCTGGCCAGACCGTCAGCCGCCTGTGCGGCTCGTCGATGAGCGCCCTGCACACCGCCGCCCAGGCGATCATGACCGGCAACGGTGATGTGTTCGTGGTCGGTGGCGTGGAACACATGGGCCACGTCAGCATGATGCACGGCGTCGATCCGAACCCGCACATGTCGCTGTACGCGGCAAAAGCCTCGGGCATGATGGGCCTGACCGCGGAAATGCTCGGCAAGATGCACGGCATCACCCGCGAAGCCCAGGATGCGTTCGGCCTGCGTTCCCACCAGCTCGCCCACAAGGCGACCGTGGAAGGCAAGTTCAAGGATGAAATCATCCCGATGAACGGCTATGACGAGAACGGCTTCCTGAAATTGTTCGACTACGACGAAACCATTCGTCCGGACACCACCCTGGAAAGCCTGGCGGCCTTGAAGCCAGCGTTCAATCCAAAGGGCGGCACCGTGACAGCCGGTACTTCGTCGCAAATCACCGACGGTGCCTCGTGCATGATCGTGATGTCGGCGCAGCGTGCCCAGGACCTGGGTATCCAGCCGCTGGCCGTGATCCGTTCGATGGCCGTGGCGGGTGTGGACCCGGCGATCATGGGCTATGGTCCAGTACCGGCCACACAAAAAGCGTTGAAGCGCGCAGGCCTGACCATCAACGACATCGACTTCTTCGAGCTCAACGAAGCTTTCGCCGCACAGGCCCTGCCCGTGCTGAAAGATTTGAAAGTGCTCGACAAGATGAATGAGAAGGTTAACCTGCACGGCGGTGCAATTGCCCTGGGCCACCCATTCGGTTGCTCCGGTGCGCGGATTTCTGGCACTTTGCTTAACGTGATGAAGCAAAATGGCGGCAACCTCGGGGTTGCAACCATGTGCATTGGTCTCGGCCAAGGCATTTCCACCGTCTTCGAACGCGTCTAAGCGTTAGGTTGACGGAAGCCGGGGCCCAGTGCCCCGGTTTTTGTTTTTTGGCGGTTTTGTATTTTTTTTTAAACAAATTTTGTAAGAGGGCCAGAGCATGAAAGTCGAACCAGGGCTCTACCAGCATTATAAAGGTCCGCAGTACCGTGTTTTCAGTGTGGCGCGGCATTCCGAGACCGAAGAAGAAGTGGTGTTCTACCAAGCACTGTATGGCGATTACGGCTTTTGGGTGCGCCCATTGAGCATGTTTGTGGAGACCGTCGAAGTTGACGGCGAGCAAGTCCCGCGCTTTGCTTTGGTGCAGGCCGAACCCAGTCTTTTTTCAGGGCAATAACGGCACGTCGCGCAGAATGCTGCGCTTGACCTCACCTTGTTGCCACTATATATAGCGTTGCCGCGACAGGCGCCAACTGCCTTTCACTTCTCGAATTCAGGAATTTTCCGATCCATGGGCAAATCGCTGGTCATTGTGGAATCCCCGGCTAAGGCCAAGACCATCAACAAGTACTTGGGCAACGAGTACGTGGTGAAGTCGAGTATCGGCCATATCCGAGACCTGCCCACCAGCGGTTCGGCTAGCGCCAGCAAGGAGCCAGCCGCCAAGCGCGGCAAGGCGGCTGCGGGCGAAGGTCCGGTGCT
This sequence comes from Pseudomonas sp. GW821-FHT05H12, assembly GCF_059419385.1. Taxonomy (NCBI): domain Bacteria; kingdom Pseudomonadati; phylum Pseudomonadota; class Gammaproteobacteria; order Pseudomonadales; family Pseudomonadaceae; genus Pseudomonas; species Pseudomonas sp. GW821-FHT05H12. The sequence goes on from NZ_JBWKRS010000040.1 coordinate 39,432, forward strand.
CACCCCTAAAGAGAAAGCGCGCAAGCAGCTGGTCTCGCGCATGGGTGTGGACCCGGATCATGGCTGGAAGGCCAAGTACGAGATCCTTCCGGGCAAGGAAAAGGTCATCGAAGAGCTGCGCCGGCTCGCCAAGGATGCCGACACCATCTATCTCGCAACGGACTTGGACCGCGAAGGGGAAGCCATTGCCTGGCACCTGCGGGAAGCCATCGGCGGTGATGACAGTCGCTACAAGCGTGTGGTGTTCAACGAAATCACCAAGAAAGCCATTCAGGAAGCCTTCTCCAAGCCGGGCGAACTGGACATTGACCGTGTCAACGCCCAGCAGGCCCGTCGTTTCCTCGACCGCGTCGTGGGCTACATGGTCTCGCCACTGCTGTGGGCCAAGATCGCCCGTGGCTTGTCGGCCGGCCGTGTGCAATCGGTTGCCGTGAAGCTGGTGGTGGAGCGTGAGCGCGAGATTCGTGCGTTCATCCCTGAAGAATACTGGGAAGTCCACGCTGACCTCGGCACCGCCAAGGGCGCCAACGTGCGCTTTGAAGTGGCCCGCGAAAAAGGCGAGGCCTTCAAGCCGCTGAACGAAGCCCAGGCCATGGCCGCGCTGGAAAAGCTCAAGGCGTCCAGCTACAGCATCGTCAAGCGCGAAGATAAACCGACCAGCAGCAAGCCGTCGGCGCCGTTCATCACCTCCACCCTGCAGCAGGCCGCGAGTAACCGCCTGGGCTTCGGCGTGAAGAAAACCATGATGATGGCCCAGCGTTTGTACGAAGCTGGCTACATCACGTATATGCGTACTGACTCCACCAACCTGTCGGTGGACGCGGTCGCGATGGCGCGTACTTATATTGAAGGCGAGTTCGGCAAGAAGTACCTGCCGGAGAGCCCGAACGTCTACAGCAGCAAGGAAGGCGCACAGGAGGCTCACGAAGCGATCCGTCCTTCCGACGCCAACACCACGCCTGCCAAGCTGAGCGGCATGGAGCGTGACGCTGAGCGCCTCTACGAGCTGATCTGGCGCCAGTTCCTGGCCTGCCAGATGCTGCCGGCGCAATACTTGTCCACCACGGTTACCGTGGCGGCCTCCGACTTCGAGCTGCGCGCCAAGGGTCGTATCCTCAAGTTCGACGGCTACACCCGCGTGATGCCGCAGATCGCCAAGCCTGGCGATGACGACGTGCTGCCGGACATGGCCCAGGGCGATGTGTTGAAGCTGATCAAGCTTGATCCGTCCCAGCACTTCACCAAGCCACCGGCGCGTTACTCGGAAGCCAGCCTGGTCAAAGAGATGGAAAAGCGCGGTATTGGTCGTCCTTCGACCTATGCGGCCATCATCTCCACCATCCAGGACCGTGGCTACGTGGCGCTGCACAACCGTCGTTTCTACTCGGAAAAGATGGGCGACATCGTCACCGAGCGACTGTCCGAGAGCTTCTCCAACCTGATGGACTACGGCTTCACGGCCGGCATGGAAGAGAACCTCGATGACGTGGCTCAGGGCGAACGCGACTGGAAAAACGTACTGGACGAGTTCTACGGTGACTTCAAGAAGAAACTCGAAGTAGCCGAAAGCCCGGACAGCGGCATGCGCGCCAACCAGCCAGTGATGACTGACATCCCGTGCCAGACCTGCGGCCGTCCGATGCAGATCCGTACCGCCTCCACTGGCGTGTTCCTCGGCTGCTCGGGCTACAGCCTGCCGCCGAAAGAGCGTTGCAAGGCCACCGTCAACCTGGTGCCGGGCGATGAAATCGCCGCCGATGACGAGGGTGAATCCGAGTCGCTGGTACTGCGTGGCAAGCACCGTTGCCCGATCTGCAGCACGGCGATGGATGCCTACCTGCTGGATGAAAAGCACAAGCTGCACATCTGCGGTAACAACCCGGACTGCAACGGCTACGAGATCGAAGAGGGCACCTACCGCATCAAGGGCTATGAAGGCCCGAGCCTGGAGTGCGACAAGTGCGGCAGCGAGATGCAGCTCAAGACCGGCCGCTTCGGCAAGTTCTTCGGTTGCACCAACCCGACGTGCAAGAACACCCGCAAGCTGCTCAAAAGCGGCGATGCGGCGCCGCCGAAGATGGACCCGGTGAAGATGCCTGAGCTCAAGTGCGAGAAGGTCAACGACACCTACATCCTGCGTGACGGTGCTTCGGGGCTGTTCCTGGCTGCCAGCCAGTTCCCGAAAAATCGCGAGACCCGTGCGCCGCTGGTGCTGGAGATCGTTCCGCACAAGGATGAGATCGATCCGAAGTACCACTTCCTGTGCGAAGCGCCGAAGAAGGATCCCGATGGTCGTCCGGCCGTGATCCGCTACAGCCGCAAGACCAAGGAGCAATACGTGCAGACCGAAGTGGACGGCAAGCCTACGGGCTGGAAAGCGTTCTACGACGGAGGCAAGTGGAAGGTCGAGGACAAGCGCCAGGGCGCTTGATCGACTAGTCTGCGAAATACAAAGGCCGCCTGCATAGGCGGCCTTTTTTTGGTGAAGCGAGCGTGCTGGTGAAAATCGTTAACGATGACGTGGGAAGCCTGATACATAATGGCGCTCTCAGGTTTTTCGCGAGCAAGGGCTAGGCGCCCCCCTTGTTCCTACAAAGCCAGCATCACGCCTATTCGTTGTGGAGATTGCCGTCATGGCCAACGAACTCTATACCCGTACCAATCAGAAAATTTACTTCGCGGGTTTGTCCCTGGAAGCCCTTGGCCGCGCCGAGGAAGGGAAAGAGATGAACGCCATCGCGCTGGTCCAGGCGGGGCGTGAAGCGGCCTTGTTTCACCTGTACGGCGCCTTGCTGGGCCTATGCCATGAAATCGCCGGGTTCTACCGCTTGCCTCAGGCCGGTTCGCCCCGTGCAGAGATGATCATGAATCGCGAAGTGCTGGACACGATGGCGATTCCCGAGCTGGCCGAATTGGTGGAAATGGCTCAAAGCCCTGACAGTTGGGTCGCGCGTTTGCTCAAGGCTCATGCGGATATGTTCCAGCCGCCGCGTATTCCTCATGTGCCGAAGGGCGACGTGACGCAGCCATTGATCGTCGCGGTGGCCGTGGAAGAGGAAGAGCCCAAGCCATTGAGCCGGGCAGAGTTGGAGAGCTGGCGTCAGGAATTGAAAAAGATGGCGCTGCGCTTTCGCGAAGGCCTTAACGAATGCTGATGATTGTGTAGGCGCCGGCTTGCCGGCGATGCGGACGCCTCGGTGTGTCAGGCACATCGCGCTGATGCCATCGCCAGCAAGCCAGCTCCTACGCGTTAACGACCATTCATCAAGCTGTAAAGAAACCTCTTCAGATCCTCAGCGGGGCCGGGTGGATGACTGATATAATCCCGGCCTTTCGTGGAGAACAGACTTTTATGCCGACGTCCTTTCTGGAAATTGTTGAGTTGCCTGACGGCCGAATCGAGCTGCGCCGGGCAGAGGACGAGGGTTCTCTGGTTATTCTGGATTTTTCCGAGGACGCCAAAGCGTTCCTGCAAGGCCAGCACGTGGAAGTGGCGAAAGCCATGTTGAGCGTGGGTGTGCAGATGGCCGGTCGTTTGGCCGAAGGCGAACCGGAAAAAGAAGAGGGGCCGCGGGTTCTGCACTAAACCCTGTGAAGACGCCGTCTATGATTGCGCGATTTTTGTAGTGAGCGGGCTTGCCCGCGCTGGGCTGCGAAGCAGCCCCAAACCAGGCACCGCGTAATTTCTGATATACCGCTTTAGTCAATTTAGGGCTGCTTCGCAACCCAGCGCGGGCAAGCCCGCTCACTACAGAAGCCCAGCGCAGGCTTGGCTACCCTGTTTATCCCAACCGAATATTCAAACTCTGCGCATAACCCGTGCGTGCAGCACTGATCAGCTGTTGCTTGGCCGCAGCATTCAGCGGGTTCAACCAGCTTACCACCGTGTGGCTACGCCCCAGGCGCAAGGCCTCGCACGTCAATTGTTGAGCGCTCTGCGTGCCGCGGGGTTGCAGCAGCAGGATACGCTCACGATTGAGGCCTGCGTCCCGCAACCAGGCCTGGGTCAGGCTGGCCGGTGGGGCGATCAGCGTCAGCCAGCGAGCATCCTGCTCTTCGCTCAATTCACGCAGGACTGGCGCCAGCAGGCTCAGGCAGCTCCCGGCCGTACCGCGCAACGACAATTCACTGAACGCCTCAGGCTCGGCGCTCCAGGGCGCTTCGACCGTTTCCTTGAGGATGGGCGCAAGGGGTTGGGCCATGAAGGCCTCGAACAGCGACAGTTGTGTGTGTTGTGGGGTATGGACGAGCTGCATGGTGCCTCCTTTAGCGGCGAATGACGCCGACGCTCAAGCCTTCGATCACCAGGTCCTGATCTTTCAGGTTCACTTCAATCGGGGCGAACTCAGGGTTCTCGGCCAACAGCCAGACCTTGCTGCCTTCACGCTTGAAGCGCTTGACGGTGACTTCATCACCGATACGGGCAACGACGATCTGGCCATTACGGGCTTCGCGGGTGGTATGGACGGCAAGCAGGTCGCCATCGAAAATGCCCACGTCCTTCATGCTCATGCCGTGGACCCGCAACAGGTAGTCGGCGCGAGGATGGAAGAAGGTCGGGTTGATGTTGCATGACTCTTCGACGTGCTGTTGCGCCAGGATCGGCGCACCGGCCGCGACGCGACCGATGATCGGCAGTGTCGATTCGTCGGCCTTGGCTTCGAAACCAGGGATGCGGATACCGCGTGAAGCCCCCGGGGTCATCTCGATCGCGCCTTTACGGGCGAGGGCCTTGAGGTGTTCCTCGGCGGCGTTGGGGGATTTGAACCCCAGTTCCAGCGCAATTTCCGCTCGTGTCGGCGGATAGCCGTTGTCATCGAGGCAGCGCTTGATAAAAGCCAGAATCTCAGCTTGGCGTGGCGTCAGTTTTAGCATGTTGATCGCTCTGTCTTTTTATACAGTGACTGGGATTATATACAGTGAACTGCGCTTGGCAATCATCCTTTTCCAGCACTCCGCTGGACGGTCATTCGTCACCCTTCCTACAAGGCAGGGATAGCGCTGCCTACAGACCTCGATGGATGTGATTAAATAGCGATGAAATAGATGACTGCCCGGCCGGAAAACGGACCCTCAGGGTTGACAAGACACAACCTGAAACGTATGTTTCAAACAAGTGTTTGTCAGGCGGAGTAGCCATGGCCCAGTCGGAAACCGTTGAACGCATTCTCGATGCTGCCGAGCAATTGTTCGCGGAAAAAGGATTTGCTGAAACTTCATTGCGGCTGATCACCAGCAAGGCCGGGGTCAACCTCGCCGCAGTGAACTACCATTTCGGCTCGAAAAAAGCCCTGATCCAGGCGGTATTCTCGCGCTTCCTGGGGCCTTTCTGCGCCAGCCTCGACCGTGAGCTGGAGCGTCGCCAGACCAAGCCCGACAACAAGCCAAGCCTGGAAGACCTGCTGGAAATGCTGGTCGAACAAGCCTTGGTGGTTCAGCCGCGCAGCGGTAACGACCTGTCGATATTCATGCGTCTGTTGGGCCTTGCGTTCAGCCAGAGCCAGGGGCACTTGCGCCGTTACCTGGAAGACATGTACGGCAAGGTTTTCCGCCGCTACATGCTGCTGGTCAACGAAGCCGCGCCGCGTATCCCTCCGATCGAGTTGTTCTGGCGCGTGCACTTCATGCTGGGCGCCGCGGCCTTCAGCATGTCCGGGATCAAGGCGCTGCGTGCGATTGCCGAGACCGATTTCGGCGTCAACACCTCCATCGAGCAGGTCATGCGCCTGATGGTGCCGTTTCTCGCGGCCGGCATGCGTGCCGAAACCGGCGTCACCGACCCGGCCATGGCCGCTGCCCAGCTGCGCCCACGCAGCAAATCGACACCGACTGTCGCCAAGGCGTGACCCTCCCGGGTGTGCGCGGCCGCTTGCATCCGCTAAGCTAGCTGCCCATGCCGAATTCAGCTATTTACTCGCAACCCGCGGTTCTCACTGAGCCCTCATTGTTAATGGGGTCAGGTGAGGGCAGCGGGTTGTGTGCGTTATTTAAGGAAGGTTTATGACTGCTGCCCTGCAAGGTTCATTGATGGTTGACGTTGCCGGCACCTGGCTGACGGCCGAGGATCGCCACCTGTTGCGCCAGCCGGAAGTGGGCGGGCTGATCATTTTTGCGCGCAATATCGAACACCCGCGCCAGGTGCGGGAACTGAGCGCGGCCATTCGTGCAGTGCGCCCGGACCTGCTGCTGGCGGTCGATCAGGAAGGCGGCCGTGTGCAGCGCCTGCGCCAGGGGTTCGTGCGTCTGCCGGCCATGCGCGCACTCGCAGATAACCCCAACGCTGAATATCTGGCCGAGCAGTGTGGCTGGATCATGGCGACCGAAGTGCTGGCTGTCGGCCTGGACTTGAGTTTCGCCCCCGTGCTTGACCTGGACTACCAGCGCAGCGCCGTGGTGGGCACCCGTTCCTTTGAAGGCGACCCGGAACGCGCAGCGCTGCTGGCTGGCGCGTTCATTCGCGGCATGAACAGCGCCGGCATGGCCGCCACCGGCAAACACTTCCCGGGCCATGGCTGGGCCGAGGCCGATTCCCACGTGGCCATTCCCAATGACGAGCGCAGCCTGGAGGAAATTCGTGCGAATGACCTGGTGCCTTTCGCACGCCTGAGTCAGCAGCTGGCGGCCGTAATGCCGGCTCACGTCATCTATCCGCAGGTTGATGCGCAACCGGCTGGCTTCTCGCGCCGCTGGCTGCAGGACATCCTGCGGGGTGAGTTGCAGTTTGATGGGGTGATTTTCAGCGATGACCTGTCCATGGCAGGGGCGCATGTGGTGGGCGACGCAGCTAGCCGGATTGAGGCAGCGCTGACGGCGGGTTGTGACATGGGGCTGGTGTGCAACGATCGCGCGTCGGCTGAGTTGGCGTTGAGTGCGGCGCAGCGCATGAAGGTCACGCCATCTGCGCGTATTGCGCGGATGCGGGGGCAGGCGATTGCTTCGACGGATTACAAACAGGATCCGCGCTGGTTGGCGGCGTTGACGGCGTTGCGGGATGCGCAGTTGATCGATTGAGACCGTGGTGCGCCTATCGCCGGCAAGCCGGCTCCTACAGGGGAATGCGTTCCAAATGTAGGAGCTGGCTTGCCGGCGATAGCAATCTACCTGTCAGCGCTTTTCTTGCTTATTGGGCAACGGCGCAAACAACGCCTCAATATCCTCATTGCCCAACTGCCAGTCCCCGGTCGTACGCCCATCCAGCACGCCCGCCGCCAAATCGGACTTTTCCTTCTGCAGGTGCTGGATTTTCTCCTCCACCGTGCCCCGGGCAATCATCTTGTAGACGAACACCGGTTTCTCCTGACCAATGCGATACGCCCGGTCAGTCGCCTGGTTTTCCGTGGCGGGGTTCCACCAGGGGTCGTAGTGGATCACCGTGTCGGCTTCGGTCAGGTTCAAGCCCACGCCGCCGGCCTTCAGGCTGATCAGAAAAATCTGCAGCTTGCCGCTCTGGAAGTCCTTCACCGGCGTGCGACGATCCCGGGTCTGGCCCGTCAGGAGTGCGTAGGCCACGCCACGTTTTTTCAGCTCGGCTTCGATCAGGCTCAGCATTGAGGTGAACTGGGAAAACAGCAGGATTCGCCGACCTTCCGCAAACAACTCCTCAAGCATTTCCATCAAGCTGTCGAGCTTGCCCGAGCTGCTGCCACGGGCGGGCAGGGTGGCATCGTTGACCAGCCGCAAGTCGCAGCACACCTGACGCAACTTCAGCAGCGCCTCAAGAATGATGATCTGGCTGCGTGCCACACCCTTGCGGGTGATCTCGTCGCGCACCTTCTTGTCCATGGCCAGGCGCATGGTTTCGTACACATCACGCTGGGCTTCGTTGAGGTCGACCCAGTGGATGATTTCGGTCTTGGGCGGCAGCTCGGTGGCCACTTGTTCTTTGGTGCGGCGCAACAGGAACGGCTTGATCCGACCGTTCAGGTGCTGCAATCGCACATCACTGGCGCGTTTTTCGATCGGCACGCGGTAATCGCGGTTGAAGCTTTTCACGTCGCCCAGCCAGCCCGGCAGCAGGAAGTGAAACAGCGACCACAACTCACCCAAATGATTTTCCAACGGCGTGCCGCTCAGGCACAAACGCTGCCGTGCATTCAGCTCACGCGCCGCTTGGGCCGCCTTGCTGGACGGGTTCTTGATGTACTGGGCCTCATCAAGGATCAGCACGTGCAAGGGCAGGGTGGCGAGCTGCTCGATATCCTTGGGCAGCAGCGCGTAGGTGGTCAATAGCAGGTCGTAATCCTGCAGGTTGGCGAAATGTTTCTTGCGCCCGGCGCCATACAACGCCAGCACCTTGAGTTGCGGGGTGAAGTGCGCCGCTTCGTCGAGCCAGTTGGGAATCAGGCTGGTAGGCATCACCACCATGCAGGGGCGGTCGAGGCGCCCAGCGGCTTTCTCGGTGAGAATATGCGCCAGGGTTTGCAGGGTTTTACCCAGGCCCATGTCATCCGCAAGAATCCCGCCAACGTCCAACTGGCGCAGTGACTGCATCCAGCTCAAGCCTTCCAGCTGGTAGGGGCGCAAGGTGGCGTTCAAGCCTTCGGGCGCCACGCAGGTGAAGTCCCGGATATCCCGCAGGCGCTGGGCAAAGTTGCGGATCTTCTCGCCGCCTTCCCATTGCAGGGGTAGGTCTTCCAGCGGGTTCAGTCGGATCGCGTCGGCCTTGGCCAGCCGCAAAGCCGTGGTACCCGATTCCTGCAGGTAAAATTCGCCGAGGGTCGCCAGTACCGGTTTCAAACGGCCGTAGGGCAACGCGACCTGTATCGGACCGTGACCGTTGGGCAGGCCCGGTATGTTCACCAGGATCAGCTCGTCATCGCGGCGTCGTGCCAGTTTCTCGGGGTTGAGGATCTCGGTATGGGAGCGCATCAGGTTCAGCAGGATCGGCAACAGGCTCAGCCGCTCGCCGTTGACGATGATCCCCAGTTCCAGGTCGAACCAGTCGCGCTCCGGCCCATCATCGACCGTGGCGTACCAGTCATCGACGGCACTCAGGTCGAAACCGAAGTCCTCGTCGATCTGCAGCTCCCAACCCTCGGCGCGTAAACCCGGCGAGGCATTGAGCGTGAAGTTCAGCCAGGCACTGTCATTGACCATCTCGAACAGCTCGCCGGCGCTTTCCGGCAGGGCTTTGCTCTGGCGCGTGGCGATCTTGAACCCCAGTAGGCGCAGCTGTTCGCGATAGGGTTGTTCCAGTTCGGGATGGCGCTTGATGCGCAGGCTCTGGGTTTCCTGGCGCACAATGATGTCGGCATTTTTCTGCCCGCTGACATAGTTGTCCAGGTAATTGAACGACAGCGCTGCTCGGTGCTGGATATAGCGCTGCATCTTGCCGTTGCGCGGTTCAAACGCGCTGAACTCGACACTGGCCATCCACAGGCGCGGCACCGGCAGCACGTCCTCCATCACTACTTGCGGCAGTACCACGCGGTTATCCAGCACCGCCTGGAGTTTCTCCAGCAGCTCGGCATCCTGGGCGGCGGCCGGGTAGGCCAGGGTTTCCTGGACCTTGAGCAGCACCGCGGCGATGTGTTTGCAGTTGGTGTGCACCGGGCAGGTACAGCGGCTGTCCACCAGAATCAAGGTGCCCTTGGCCGACTCACGCAGTGAGATGGTCTGCCGATACACGTTGCCGCCCGAGCCTTCGCAACTGGCAACGATGGTGCTGTCACCGGACTCGACGATGCGCACCCGGTTTTCCAGAGCATAGCGCCGGCCACGCTCAAGGCTTTGCTCTTTAAAGCGATTGGCCCACGAAGGGGCCAGGGGTTTGGTCAAGGACGACGTCAGGGGCATGGTGCTGGATCAGTCCTGAATGTCGGGCGGGGGTGCGCTGGGCGGTTTGGCGGTGAGCGAAGTGATCTTGATCAGCAGCGCCAGGTGGCCGCCATCCAGGTAATTGAGCTGGTTGTTCTTGGTGCGCACGTCTTTCTGGCTCAGGTGTTCGCTGGTGACCACGCTGCCGTTGCTGTCGAACTGGTTGATCCAGAAGTCGGCATCAATATCGGTAAAGCGGCCCAGTTGCAGGCTCAACACCCCTTCGAGCGGGAACTGGCCGAACTGCTCCGTGCCGTCGGTGATCGCGACCTTCACCGGCTGGTCGCCCAGGTTCTGTTCCCAGGCCTTGTGCGCCAGCACGGTGTAGCTGTTGTCGGCACTGAGCTTGTCGACAATGTTGTTCAGGCGCGGCGGGCTCATTTTATCGGTGCCCAAGCGCGCTGCACCGGCATCCCAGTTTTCCGGCGCGGCACGGCTGTTGATCACCGGTTCTGCGTTCTGGCGCACCAGGATCATTTCCACCTGGTACGGGCTGTCGGCAAAGGCCGCCGGCGCCACGACCACCAACAACAGGCTCAACATGCGGAACAGGCGCATTGGGGCGTCCTTCAAGCAGATTTCGGGATGAGGCGCTCGAACAGCGCCTCCAATGTATTAAAGCGTTCTTCGGCGCGTTCCATCGGCACCATGAACTTGAACAGCGTAGCCCCTTCGAACTTGTAGCGGTTGGGCTGGCCCTGGATCAGCTTGATCAGCACCAGTGGGTCCACCGGTGTCTGCGCTTCGAATTCGATGCGCCCGCCTTGCGGCCCGGCGTCGACTTTCTTGATGCCAAGCTGCTCGGCCTGCAATTTGAGCAGGGTCAGGCGCACCAGGTTCTTGGTCGGTTCCGGCAACAGGCCGAAACGGTCGATCATTTCCACCTGCAGATCCTTGAGGCCTTCTTCGTCGGTGGCCGAAGCGATGCGCTTGTACAGGATCAACCGCGCATGCACATCCGGCAGGTAGTCTTCGGGGATCAGCGCGGGCAGGCGCAGGTTGATTTCCGGACCGCCACCCAGCGGTTGATCGAGGTTCGGTTGCTCGCCCTTGCGGATGGCTTTCACCGCGCGCTCAAGCATTTCCATATAAAGGGTGAACCCCACCGCCTGGATCTGCCCGCTCTGGCCGTCGCCCAGCAGTTCGCCGGCACCCCGGATCTCCAGGTCGTTGGTGGCCAGCACAAAGCCGGCGCCCAGGTCCTGGGTGTTGGCGATGGCTTCCAGGCGTTTCTCGGCGTCGCCGGTGATCTGTTGGCGCGGCGGCGTCAGCAGGTAGGCGTAGGCCTGGTGGTGACTGCGCCCGACGCGGCCACGCAGCTGATGAAGTTGTGCCAGGCCGAACTTGTCGGCGCGCTCGATGATGATGGTGTTGGCGCTCGGCACGTCGATGCCGGTCTCGATGATGGTCGAGGCGATCAGCACGTTGAAGCGCTTGTGGTAGAAGTCGCTCATCACCTGCTCGAGTTCGCGCTCGCGCATCTGCCCGTGGCCAATGGCGATACGTGCCTCCGGCACCAACTCGGCAAGGTCGGCGGCGCATTTCTCGATGGTCTTCACGTCGTTGTGCAGGTAGTACACCTGCCCGCCGCGCAGCAGTTCACGCAGCAGCGCTTCCTTGACCGTGCTTTTGTTCTGCTCCATCACAAACGTGCGCACCGACAGGCGGCGCGCCGGCGGCGTGGCGATGATCGACAGGTCGCGCATGCCCGACACCGCCATGTTCAGCGTGCGTGGAATCGGTGTGGCGGTGAGGGTGAGGATGTCGACTTCGCTGCGCAGGGCCTTGAGCTGTTCCTTCTGGCGCACGCCGAAGCGGTGTTCTTCGTCGATGATCACCAGGCCCAGGTTCTTGATCTTCACATCATCGGACAGCAGCTTGTGGGTGCCGATCACGATGTCGATCTTGCCCTCGGCCAAATCAGCGACCGCAGCATTCACTTCCTTGGCCGACTTGAAGCGGCTCATCACTTCCACGGTCACCGGCCAGTCGGCGAAGCGGTCGCGGAAGCTGTTGTAGTGCTGTTGGGCGAGCAAGGTGGTGGGCACCAGGATCGCCACCTGCTTGCCACCGTGTACCGCGATGAAGGCCGCGCGCATGGCCACTTCGGTCTTGCCGAAGCCCACGTCGCCGCACACCAGGCGGTCCATCGGCTTGGGCGCGAGCATGTCGGCGCGCACCGCTTCGATGGTGGTTTGCTGGTCCGGAGTTTCTTCGAAGGCAAAGCCTGCGCTGAAAGTGGCGTAGTCGGCCTTCGGGTCGGCGAACGCATAACCTTCGCGAGCGGCGCGGCGTGCGTAGATGTCGAGCAGTTCGGCGGCCACATCGCGCACCTGTTCGGCGGCCTTGCGCTTGGCTTTCTGCCAGGTCTCGGAGCCCAGGCGGTGCAACGGCGCCAGCGCGTCGTCGCTGCCGGTGTAGCGCGCAATCAAATGCAGGTTGGCCACCGGCACGTAGAGCTTGGCGCCCTCGGCGTATTCCATGGTGAGGAATTCGGCGGCCTGGTTGTCGATCTCCAGGGTCTGCAGGCCCAGGTAGCGGCCCACGCCGTGGTCGATGTGCACCACCGGTGCGCCTTCGCGCAGCTCGGTGAGGTTCTTGATCACCGCGTCGTTGTTGGCGTCGGCGCGTTTTTCGCGGCGACGGCGCTGCATCACGCGCTGGCCGAACAACGGGCTCTCGGCGATCAAGGCCAGGGCCGGGTCGTCCAGCAGCAAGCCTTCATCCAGCGGCGCGATGGTGATCGCCAGGCGGTCTTTGCTTTTTACAAAGTCGGGCCAGCTGTCGACGGTTTTCGGCCGCAGCTTCAGGCGTTCGAGCAATTCCAGCAGCACTTCGCGGCGGCCGGCGGATTCGGCGGTGAACAGCACGCGGCCAGGGAAGTCACCGAGGAAATTGGACAGCGCTTCCAGCGGCTGGTTGGCCTTGGCCTGGATGGCCAGGTCCGGCAGCGTTTGCGCGGGGAAGCGCTCGCGGCCGGCGCCACTTTCCACGTCCTGCTGACTGGCGACCACGCGCGGCCAGCTTTTCAGGCGGGCGAAGCAGTCTTCTACCGGTAGGAACAGCTCGGCCGGCGGCAATAAAGGGCGGGACGGATCGACACGGCGCTCTTCATAGCGGTTGCGCACGTCGTTCCAGAAGTTTTCCGCAGCCTGTTCGATGCCCGGCAGCGAGAACACCTGGGTGTCCTGGGGCAGGTAATCGAAGAGGGTGGAGGTTTCGTCGAAGAACAGCGGCAAGTAGTACTCGATACCGGCTGGTGTAATCCCGCTGCTTAAATCCTGGAAGATCGGGCAGCGACGGAAGTCCACGTCGAAACGTTCACGAAAGCGCGCCTTGAAGCGGGTGACCGCGTCTTTTTGCAGCGGGAATTCCCGCGCCGGCAGCAGCTTGACCGACTCCACCTTGTCGATGGAGCGTTGGTTCTCGGGGTCGAAGGTGCGCAGGGTCTCGATTTCGTCATCGAACAGGTCGATGCGGTAGGGCAGTTTGCTGCCCATCGGGAACAGGTCGATCAGCGCGCCACGCACGGCGAACTCACCGTGTTCGTACACCGTGTCGACGCAGCGGTAACCACTGGCTTCCAGGCGCGTGCGCATCTGCTCGACATCCAGCTTCTGGCCGACATCCAGTACCAGGCTGCTGCCGAGCAGGAACTTGGTCGGCGCCAGGCGGTGAAGCGCGGTGGTGATCGGCACCACCAGCACGCCGTGGGCCAGTTCCGGCAGGCGGTACAGGCTGGCGATGCGCTGGGAAATGATGTCCTGGTGCGGCGAGAACAGATCGTAGGGCAGGGTTTCCCAGTCGGGGAAATGCAGCACCGGCAAATCGGGGGCGAAGAAGCTCAGCTCCTGCTCCAGCCGTTCGGCGCTTTGGCTGTCGGCGGTGAGCAGCAGGGTAAAGCGCTTGGCTGCGCTGGCAGCCTCGGCAATGGCCAGGCTCAGGGCGGCACCGGGCAGGTTGCCCCAGTGCTGTTTGCCTGCCGCAGCAGGGAGAAGCGGTAGACGCAGGACGGGCACGGAAGGTTGAGCTCCAAGCGTTGCGACAAAGTCGGTAATTGTAACGGTCCGAGGCGCCGTCTGTCAGTTGCTGACTGAGCCTATTACGGTTTGTAGGAAATGTAGTGGCTAAGACAAACAATGCTGGGTTTTGACTCAATATGTAGTGTCAAAAAGCACGAGGTTTTCGGAGGGTTACGGACAAGTCACGCTGACTGCCAACCAGGTGGCCTTCTGGAACCCGCGTATTTACTGGGCTGCAGAGGGGTGTCAATTTTTCGCAAGCACTTTTTGTTGCCTGTGGCGCATTGCTCCGAGGGCGACCGGGCGGCATAATGTAGCCCCTTTTTTCTGCCCCTACATGTGGAAGGTTCCCGTGACTCAGAAGCCCGACCAGTGTCTTGGTGAATGGATCGACCGTGAAGCGCTCGCTGAAGCGATGATTCCGCTTATCGGTCAGCTGTACCGCAATAACAATGTGGTGAGCTCGATCTATGGCCGCAGCCTGATCAACCAATCAGTCATCGCGATTCTCAAAGCCCACCGCTTTGCTCGCCATCGCTCCGCCGACGACAGCGAACTCTCCGTCCACGAAACATTCCCCCTGCTCAAGGCCATGAGCGAGCTCAAGCTCGGCGCGGCTTCGGTAGACCTGGGCAAGTTGGCCTACAAATTCCGCAAAGAAGGTGCCGGCCGTACCGCCGAGCAGTTCGTGCGTGAAGAAATGGCTGACGTGGTTGGCCAGCAAAACGCCGCAGCCCGCAAAGGCACCGACGTGGTCCTGTACGGCTTCGGTCGTATCGGCCGCCTGCTGGCGCGCATCCTGATCGAAAAAACCGGTGGCGGCGACGGCCTGCGCCTGCGTGCCATCGTTGTGCGCAAAGGCGCCGAGAACGACCTGACCAAACGCGCGAGCCTCTTGCGTCGCGACTCGGTACACGGTCCGTTCAACGGCACCATCGTCATCGACGAAGAAAACAACACCATCACCGCCAACGGTAACCTGATCCAGGTGATCTACGCGAAGAACCCGACTGAGGTGGACTACACCCAGTACGGCATCAAGGACGCCCTGCTGGTGGACAACACCGGCGTATGGCGTGATGCCGACGGCCTGGGCCAGCACCTGGCCTGCCCGGGTATCGACCGCGTTGTCCTGACCGCACCGGGCAAGGGCAAGCTGAAGAATATCGTTCACGGTATCAACCACGGCGAAATCACCGCTGACGACAAGATCGTGTCCGCTGCTTCCTGCACCACCAACGCCATCGTGCCGGTGCTGAAAGCTGTGAATGACAAGTTCGGCATCGTTAACGGTCACGTTGAAACGGTCCACTCGTACACCAACGACCAGAACCTGATCGACAACTTCCACAAGGGCGATCGCCGTGGTCGTAGCGCCGCGCTGAACATGGTGATCACCGAGACCGGTGCTGCCACCGCTGCTGCCAAGGCCCTGCCTGAGCTGGCTGGCAAACTGACCGGTAACGCGATCCGTGTGCCGACGCCAAACGTGTCGATGGCCATTCTCAACCTGAACCTTGAGAAAGCCGCCACCCGTGAAGAGATGAACGAGTACCTGCGCTACATGGCGCTGCACTCCGATCTGCATAAGCAAATCGACTTCGTCAACTCGCAGGAAGTGGTGTCCACCGACTTCGTAGGCTCGCGCCACGCCGGTGTGGTGGACGCCGAGGCGACCATCACCCAGGACAACCGTGTTGTCCTGTACGTGTGGTACGACAACGAGTTCGGCTACAGCTGCCAGGTGGTTCGCGTGATGGAAGACATGGCCGGGGTCAACCCGCCGTCGTTCCCGCGCTAAGCATCAGCGCTGAATGAAAAAGCCCCGACTGGTTCGGGGCTTTTTTATGCCTGTGGGATTTGTGTTGATTGGTAGGGCCTCATCGCAGGCAAGCCAGCTCCCACATTTGGATCTGTTAATACCTTCAAATGTGGGAGCTGGCTTGAACTGGCCTAATGATTTTGGACACTTCAATCGGGCGCTATGATGGCGCCCAAATCTGAGG
>NZ_JBWKRS010000041.1:0-53704 GCF_059419385.1 Pseudomonas sp. GW821-FHT05H12
CTTTTGGTTACTTTTGGCTGGGCCGGCATTCCGGGCTCTTTTCCAAAAGTGACCCGCCGTAAGGGCGGAACCATAAGCCGCCATCACCCAAAAAACGGATATGTACTCCCACCCCAAAAACAAGCCACTGCTTCACCCCCAACACCCACTGCTGCCCCACTGCTGCTCCAGCAGCACCCCCACCCCCAACTCCCCCGCCAACCCGAGCCCCCACGGCTCCCAGCCCCCATGGCATGCCCGTTGCACACATCCCCCCATCAGGTCCCTCGCACCTCGCACGACCGAATCAGGAGCACCCATGAGCACTGAATTTTTCTGGCGCCTGCCACTGGGCACCGACGGCCCGCAACTCACCACCGACAAACACAACCGCGGCAACCCCCACTACCGCCCCGGCCACATCGCCCCTGGCCGCCTGCCCAACGGCGAGCCCGACGACTTCACCTACATCGACTACATCGCCCAAGTCGCCAAGGCCGCCGAACTCGCCGGGTTCGAAGGTGCGCTGCTGCCCACCGGCCCCGAGCCGTGGATTGCCGCCGCCGCGCTGGCCCGGGAAACCCGGCGCATCAAGTTCCTGATCGCCTTCCAGGCCACCTGGACCCTGCCCGCCTACGCCGCCCAGCAGGCCGCGATCCTGCAGAACCTCAGCCGTGGCCGCCTGGACTGGAACATCATCACCGGCGGCAACCCCGCCAGCCAGCGCGCCAATGGCGACTTCCTGGAACACGACCTGCGCTACAAGCGCACCGGCGAATTCCTCGACATCATCCAGGGCCTGTGGGCCAACGAAAAGTTCTCCTACGACGGCGATATCTACCAGCTCGAAAACGGCGCCCTGCCCCACGGCCTGCAGAACGAGCGCAAGCCCGGGGTGTATTTCTCCGGCTTTTCGGACGCCGCCCTCGGTGTGGCCGCCAAGCACGCCGACGTGTACCTGAACTGGGCCGAGCCCATCGACAAACTCAAGCCGCACATCGACCGCGTGCGTGAGCTGGCCGACAAACAGGGTCGCAGCGTGCGGTTTGGCCTGCGGGTCGACCTGTTCGCCCGCGAGACCGAAGAGCTGGCCTGGAAAGACCTGCGCCGTCAGTTCGACAAGCTCGAAGGCAAGCCCAGTGCCGTGGCGAAGGGGTTTACCAGCGGTTCGGACTCGGTGGGTGCTGCGCGGCAGACCGCCTACCACCAGAACGTCGACCGTTTTGACGACCTGATCATCGGCCCCAACCTGTGGGCCGGTTTTGCCAAGGCCAAGCCGGGCCCCACGGTCGGCCTGGTGGGCAGCCACGAAAACATCGCCGAGCGCCTGGTGGAATACCGCGACGCCGGCTTCTCGACGTTTATCCTCGCCGGCAACCCGCACCTGGAAGAAGCCCTGCGCATTGGCCAGGAAGTCTTGCCGCTGGTGCACCAACGCCCGGCCCTGCAACCCTTGAAAGCCAGCGCCTGAGCGCTGCGGGAGAACCTGTGATGACGCAACCCCTCGACACCCTCTGGTACACCCGTTGCCCGGTGCCCACCGGCCTGGGCATCGCTGTGCAGAAAGGCTGGCTGCAAGACACCGTCGGCGCCCTCGGCACCGAGGTGCAGTCCCTGCGCGAGTCCAACGACAAGGCCGTGCGCGAGTCGCACTTCGACCACACCCTGCAAAACTCGGTACGCCACGGCGGCAATATCCCGGCGATCTGGGCCCGTGCCCAAGGCCGCGAGACCCGTGTGATCGGTTTGTCCTGGGCCGATGAGGTGCAACTGATCCTGACCCGCCAGGACAGCGGCATCAAGACCGTCAAAGACCTCAGGGGCCGCACCTTCGGCCTGCCGGACTGGGCCGGCGCGCAGATCGACTTCACCCGTGCCCAGGCGTTGCGTGGCCTGGAAAACGCCCTGTCGCTGGAAGGCTTGAAGGTGGGCGATGTGAAGCTGGTCAACTTCCGCTACGGCGGCACGTTCAGCGACAGCGCGGTGCGCAATGTGGCTGGCACGCCGGTCAATACACAAGTGAGCGAGCGCAACCTGGAACTGATCGGCCTGTTGCGCGGCGAAGTCGATGCGATCTTCCTCAAGGGCGCCAGCGCGGCCCAGCATGCCCATGATTTCGGCCTGCACACGGTGATCGACACCGGTTCCCACCCCGACCCGCTGATCCGCAGCAACAACGGCACACCGCGCACCCTGGCGGTGGACCTGAACCTGCTGGAGCAGCATTTCGACGTGGCCACCGGCATCCTCGACTCGGTGCTGCGTGCCGAGCAATGGGCCCACACCCACCCCGAAGACACCCGCCGCTACCTGGCGCGGGAAACCAACAGCAGCGAGTACTGGGTGACTGCCGCCTACGGCGAAGATGCGCACCTGCGCCTGCGCACCGAACTGGACGAACAAGCCATCGCCGCCCTGCAGGACTTCACGAACTTCCTGCACCGCTGGCGCTTTATTCCCAACACCTTCGACGTGCGCGAATGGATCGATGCACGGCCGCTGCATGCGCTGCAAGACGGCAACACCGCACTCGCCAGCTAACCCTGTAGGAGCCCGGCTTGCCGGCGATGGCGTACTCATGGCCCCCATCGCCGGCAAGCCGGGCTCCTACAGGTCGGGCAGCGTCGAAATTTCATGGAGTTGAACGAAGACCTTTATGAGCAAACCACTCGATACCCTCTGGTACACCCACAGCCCGGTGCCCACCGGGCTGGGCATTGCCGTGCAATCCGGGCGGCTGGCCGAAGCCTTCCTGCCCTACGGCACCAACATCCAATCGTTGCGCGAATCCACTGAACGGGAAGTGCGCGAAGCCCACTACGACCATCACCTGCAAAACTCGGTGCGCCATGGCGGCAACATCCCGGCGATCTGGGCCTATGCCAGTGGCGTCGAGACCCGCGTGCTGGGGCTGTCGTGGAGCGACGAAGTGCAGTTGATCCTGACCACCGCCGAAAGCGGTGTGAAGAGCGTGCGCGACTTGAAGAACCGCCGCTTCGGCCTGCCCAAATGGGCCAACGTGCAGATCGACTTCACCCGCGCCCAGGCCCTGCGTGGCCTGGAAAACGCGCTGAAGCTGGAAGGTTTGAACGTCAGCGATGTGGAGCTGGTGGACTACCCCTACGGCGGCACCTACAGCGACAACCAGACTTCTTACGTGTACGGCCCCGAAGTCAGCCTGGGCGTCAGCCGTTTCAGCCGGCGCAATAACGAACTGATCGGCCTGCTGCGCGGCGATATCGACGCGATCTTCCTCAAGGGCGCCCATGCCGTGCACCTGGCCAACGAGTTTGGGCTGCACGTGGTGGTCGACACCGGCTCCCACCCCGACCCGCTGATCCGCAGCAACAACGGCACGCCGCGCACCCTCACGGTGGACATCAACCTGCTGCAGGAACACTTTGATGCCAGCGTGAAAATCGTCGACACCGTGTTGCGCACCGAGCAATGGGCCTGGGCCAATCCGGATGAGACCCGACGCTTTCTGGCCAAGGAACTGAACACCAGTGAGTATTGGGTGACGGCGGCGTATGGCGAGGATGCGCATCGGCGGTTGCGTACCACCCTGGACTCGCGGTCGATTGAAGCGTTGCAGGATTTCACGGATTTTCTGTTTCGCTGGCATTTCATTCCAAGGCGCTTCGATGTGCGTGACTGGATTGATTTCAGTGTGCTGGAAAAGGTCATTGGTTCTACCTCCCGCGTTGCCGTGTAACCCCGCCCCACACCCATATTTGTAGGAGCCGGCTTGCCGGCGATGGTCGTCAACGATGACGCTAAAATCCCGGCAAACGCGACATCCTGTGGGAGCTGGCTTGCCTGCGATGGCATCAACGCGGTGTACCTGATTCACCGAGGTGTCTGCATCGCCGGCAAGCCGGCTCCTACAGGGGGATGCGGTCGGCAAACATCACCGGTCGGCTCTAAGGCCGCCGCGTGTGCTTTTGATTTTGATCTGAGGCGCCCCGTTAAACACGCTGGCCGAACGCAGGCTTTGGAGCGTGGGTAACCCGGCAGGACGCCGGGTTAGCCGCGCTGGGCCAAGGATGGCCCATCGCGGCGGCCCACGCTCCAAAGCCGGAGTGAGGGCACACCGAGCCTAGGCGAGGTGCCGAGTGTTGGGGCAAAGGCCTTTTGCTTACTTTTGGGCCTTTCCAAAAGTGAGCCGCTGTAAGAGCGGAACCATAGGCGGCCGCTACCTAAGTAATGGATATGTACTCGGTCAGCTCTTGTGAAGCTTACTCATCAGCTGCGCCTCAGCCTGAGTCAACCCACAAGACTGCGTCAACTCATCCACCGTCGCCCCCATCCCCACCAATTTCGCCGCCTGCGCAAACGAAAGGCTGGACGGATCACGCTGTTCAATCTGCGCCAACTTATCCGGCAACGGCCCCAGGATCGCGCGCAACTCGTGCACCTCGTCCCCGACCTTCACCGCACTCTGCTGGAAGTGATCAACCCGCTTGGCCAACTCCACCAGGCGTCGGTCCCGCACGGCATCACGCTCGGCCTGCTGCAAAGCCAATTCCCGCTGCTGACGCACATAGCGCAGCACAAATGCCAGCGTCCCGGCCCACAACAGGGCCAGGACGATCACCGCCGCCTCAAGGAACAATCAGATGCTCTCCAGTTCCGACCATTCTTCTTCGCTCATCATCTTGTCCAGCTCAACCAGAATCAGCAGCTCGCCGTTCTTGTTGCACACGCCCTGGATAAACTTGGCGGATTCTTCATTACCCACGTTCGGCGCGGTTTCCACTTCCGATTGGCGCAGGTAAACCACTTCAGCCACGCTGTCGACCATGATCCCGACCACTTGCTTGTCGGCTTCGATGATGACGATACGGGTGTTGTCGTTGACTTCAGTCGGCACCAGGCCAAAGCGCTGGCGGGTGTCGATCACCGTCACCACGTTGCCACGCAGGTTGATGATGCCCAGCACATAGCTTGGCGCACCCGGTACCGGCGCGATCTCGGTGTAGCGCAGCACTTCCTGCACGCGCATCACGTTGATGCCGTAGGACTCGTTGTCCAGTTTGAAGGTCACCCATTGCAGGATCGGATCATCCAAACCTTGTGCGGACGCTGATTTATTCATACCCCTGACCCCTTCAAATGCCGCATGACACGGCGTGTGTGCTTCATTGGCCGCATTCGCATGCGACCCTTATTGTTCAATCAACTGTGTTTGTTCAGTGGCATCGATTTGACGGCGCCGCTGGCGATCAGCTCGGCCAGCTCGGCGACGTCGAGCAACGCGCACATGTGTTCGATCACGGTGCCTGCCAGCCAAGGCCGTTGGCCCCGGTGGCTGCGCCATTTGATTTCGTTCGGGTCCAGGCGCAACGAGCGGCTGACTTGATGAACCGCCAGCCCCCACTCGTAGCCCTGCACCGAGATCACGTACTGCAAGCCCTGACGGAAGTCATCACGGTAGCGGTCGGGCATGACCCAGCGCGCGGTATCGAGGACTTTCAAGTTGCCGGCCTGGCTCGGCAGGATGCCGAGGAACCACTCCGGCTGCCCGAACAGCGGTGTCAGTTCCTGGCCTTCCAGAGAATAGATCGAACCCAGGCACACCAGCGGCACGGCCAGGGTCAGGCCCGCGACATCGAACAGCAGGCATTCGAACGGCTCGGCGGCCCAGGACGGTCGGTCGTCGCCCGTCACAGGTGGCGGCGTGATGCTCGGCGGCAGGTGCACCTCGACCACGGGCTCGACCACCACGGGCGCTACAGGCGCCACCACCACGGGGACGATCGGCACCACAACCGGCGCGACAACCACTTGGGCGTCACGCGCTTGTTCTTCCAGCACCGCCAGCTGGAATTCATCCAACGTGCTTTCTGGTTCGACGGCCGGCTCCAGCACCAGGATCGGCTCGGGCAATTCTTCAGCGGTCGCGTCCTGCAGCAAGGCGTCCAGGTAGGACTCCAGTGCCAGTTGCGGCCGGGTCTTGAGTTCGACGGGACGGTTCATCACGCCACCTGCGCCACAAGCTGCTGGGACAGCAGATGCTTGAGCAACGCGCGATAGGCCAGCACGCCACGGCTTTTCGGGTCGAACTGCGACGGCGCGAGGCCTGCGCGGCTGGCGTCACGCAGGCGCGTGTCCACCGGGATGTAGCCGTTCCAGATGGTGTCCGGGTAGGCATCGCGCAACACGCGCAGCGTACCGAGGGACGCCTGGGTGCGGCGGTCGAACAAGGTCGGCACGATGCTGAATGGCAGCGCCTGCTTGCGCGAGCGGTTGATCATCGCCAGGGTGCTGACCATGCGTTCCAGGCCTTTGACGGCCAGGTGCTCGGTCTGCACCGGAATCACCAACTGCTGGCTCGCTGCCAAGGCGTTGACCATCAGCACGCCCAGCAACGGTGGGCTGTCGATGATTGCGTAGTCGAAGTCCTGCCACAGTTGCGCCAGGGTCTTGGCGATCACCAGGCCCAGGCCGCTCTGCCCGGGCGACTGGCGCTCAAGGGTGGCCAGGGCGGTGCTGGACGGCAGCAGGGAAATGCTTTCGTTGCTGGTGGGCAGCAGCAATTGCCCCGGCAAGTCGGCCGGTACGCTTCCTTTGTGCAGGAACAGGTCGTAATTGCTGTGTTCCAGCGCATCCGGGTCGTAGCCGAAATAGCTGGTCATGGAGCCGTGGGGGTCCAGGTCGACCACAACCACACGCTTGCCCGCCTCGGCCAGCAAGCCGGCTAAGGCGATGGAGGTGGTGGTCTTGCCGACCCCACCTTTTTGATTGGCAACTGCCCAGACTCTCATTCGGTTGGTTCCTCCCGGTGGGCACAGGCGCGACCGAGACATTGCATAGGGTTATTGAGCCGGTGACGGAGAATTGACGTTGCCCGAACGAACCGGCGGCTTTGCAGGGGCCGGTGCAGTTTGTGTGCCAGCCCGCTTCAACGCCGCATCCGGTGTCGCATTTGCCGTCCCCGTGCCCGTCAGGCTGCGGCGCACATCGAGGTTGCGCGACACCACCAGCACCACGCGGCGGTTCTTCGCGCGGCCCTCGGCCGTGGCGTTATTGGCCACTGGCTGAAACTCACCGTAGCCCACCGACGCCAGGCGCCCGGGGTTCACCCCCTGCATCGCGAGCATGCGCACGATGCTTGCCGCACGCGCCGAAGACAGCTCCCAGTTGGTCGGGTACTGCGCGGTGCTGATGGGGAAATTGTCGGTAAAGCCTTCCACATGGATCGGGTTTTCGAACGGCTTGAGGATCGCCGCCACCTTGTCGATGATAGTGAACGCCTGGTCGCTGGGCATCGCGTCGGCACTGGCGAACAGCAGGCTGGAATTGAGCTCGATCTCGACCCACAACTCATTGCCGCGCACGGTCATCTGGTTGGAGCTGATCAGGTCGCCAAAGGCGGCGCTGATGTCATCGGCGATGCTTTTCAGCGGGTCGCTGGTGCCCCCCACGCCGGCTGCGGTTTCGTCGCTGTCGTTGACCAGCGGCTTGGCCGGGGTCACGGTCTTGGGCCGCTCTTCACCAATGGGGATCGGCTTGAGGGCGCGGTCAGCATCGTTGAACACACCGATCAGCGCCTGGGAAATGACTTTGTACTTGCCTTCGTTGATCGACGAAATGGAATACATCACCACAAAAAACGCGAACAGCAAGGTGATGAAGTCCGCATAGGACACCAGCCACCGCTCGTGGTTGACGTGTTCTTCAGGTTCGCGACGGCGACGGCTCACAGGCACCTCCCCCGGCAACACAAATCCCCTGTAGGAGCCGGCTTGCCGGCGAAAAACCCGAGCACACCGCAGGGTGCCCGGCAACCCGCGTCATCGTTGACGACTTTCGCCGGCAAGCCGGCTCCTACAGGGTGCATGTTCATCAATCCATGAAGCCCTGAAGCTTCAATTCGATGGAGCGCGGGTTCTCGCCCTCGGCAATCGACAAAATACCTTCCAGCAACATCTCGCGATAACGCGACTGGCGCATGGCAATCGACTTGAGTTTGCTCGCCACCGGCAACAACACCAGGTTGGCACTGGCCACACCGTAGATGGTGGCGACAAACGCCACGGCAATGCCGCTGCCCAGCTGCGAAGGGTCGGCGAGGTTGCCCATCACGTGGATCAGGCCCATCACCGCACCGATGATGCCGATGGTCGGCGCGTAGCCGCCCATGCTTTCAAAGACCTTGGCGGCGTTGATGTCGCGGCTTTCCTGGGTGTAGAAATCCACTTCCAGGATGCTGCGGATCGCTTCCGGTTCGGCGCCGTCGACCAGCAACTGCAGGCCTTTGCGCGCGTAGCTGTCGGGCTCCGCATCGGCCACGCCTTCCAGGCCCAGCAGGCCTTCCTTGCGCGCGGTGAGGCTCCAGTTGACCACACGGTCGATGCCGCCTGGCAGGTCCACACGTGGCGGGAAGATGATCCACACCAGGATCTGCATGGCGCGCTTGAACGAGCTCAGGGGCGATTGCAACAGTGCCGCGCCCACGGTGCCGCCGATCACGATCAGCGCGGCCGGGCCGTTGGCCAAGGCGCCGAGGTGGCCACCTTCGAGGTAGTTGCCGCCGATGATCGCGACAAACGCCATGATGATGCCGATCAGGCTCAACACATCCATCAGAGGCAGGCCTCCACCAGATGCTTGCCGATGTCGTCCAGGCTGTAGACCGCATCGGCCAGGTCAGCCTTGACGATGGCCATGGGCATGCCATAGATCACGCAGCTGGCTTCGTCCTGGGCCCAAATGGCGCTGCCGCCCTGCTTGAGCAGGCGCGCGCCTTCGCGGCCGTCGGCGCCCATGCCGGTGAGCACCACCGCCAGAACTTTGTCGCCGTAGGACTTGGCTGCCGAACCGAAGGTGATATCCACGCAAGGCTTGTAGTTGAGGCGCTCATCGCCCGGCAGGATTTTGATCGCGCCACGGCCGTCCACCATCATCTGCTTGCCACCCGGGGCCAGCAGCGCCAGGCCAGGACGCAGGATGTCGCCATCCTCGGCTTCCTTGACGCTGATGCGGCACAGCTTGTCCAGGCGCTCGGCGAAGGCCTTGGTGAACGCGGCCGGCATGTGTTGCACCAGCACGATCGGCGCCGGAAAGTTGGCCGGCAGCTGGGTCAGCACACGTTGCAGGGCAACCGGGCCGCCCGTGGACGTGCCGATGGCCACCAACTTGTAGGCTTTGCGCTTGGGCGCAGGCGAATGAGCGGCAGCCGGCGCAGCAGCCCGCACCGGTGCAGGCGCAACAGGACGCGCAACCGGTGCCGGCGCAGGACGCCCGAACGCGCTGGTCGGGGCCGCTGCGGGAGCCGGGGTTGGCGCAGGCGCGGGGGTGCTGAACAGGCTGCGACGGTTACTGCGGGAAATGCTGTGCACCTTCTCGCACAGCATCTGCTTGACCTTCTCGGGGTTGCGCGAGATGTCTTCGAAGTTCTTCGGCAGGAAGTCCACCGCGCCGGCGTCCAGCGCATCCAGGGTCACCCGGGCGCCTTCGTGGGTCAGCGAGGAGAACATCAACACCGGGGTCGGGCAGCGCTGCATGATGTGCCGAACTGCGGTGATGCCATCCATCATCGGCATCTCGTAGTCCATGGTGATCACGTCCGGCTTCAACGCAATGGCTTGATCAATCGCCTCTTTGCCGTTGGTGGCCGTGCCGACCACCTGGATCGTTGGGTCGGCGGAAAGAATTTCCGAGACGCGGCGGCGGAAGAAACCCGAATCGTCCACCACCAGGACCTTGACTGCCATAAACACTCCGTTAGGCGGGGCGGGCAATACCGCCCTGCCCCACCAGAATCAAATACGCCGAGCGGCGTAACGCTTGAGCATGCTCGGAACATCGAGAATCAGCGCGATCCGGCCGTCACCGGTGATGGTCGCACCCGACATGCCCGGGGTTCCCTGCAGCATTTTGCCCAAAGGCTTGATGACCACTTCTTCCTGGCCCACCAGTTGATCGACCACAAAGCCGATACGCTGGGTGCCCACGGAGAGAATCACCACATGGCCTTCGCGCTGCTCTTCATGCTTGGCCGATGCCACCAGCCAGCGCTTGAGGTAGAACAGTGGCAACGCCTTGTCGCGCACGATCACCACTTCCTGGCCGTCCACCACGTTGGTGCGCGACAGGTCGAGGTGGAAGATCTCGTTGACGTTGACCAGCGGGAAGGCGAACGCCTGGTTGCCCAGCATCACCATCAGGGTCGGCATGATCGCCAAGGTCAACGGCACCTTGATCACGATCTTCGAGCCCTGGCCCTTGGTCGAGTAAATGTTGATCGAGCCGTTGAGCTGGCTGATCTTGGTCTTCACCACGTCCATGCCCACGCCACGGCCGGACACGTCGGAGATCTCGGTCTTGGTCGAGAAGCCCGGGGCGAAGATCAGGTTGTAGCACTCGGTGTCGGTCAGGCGGTCGGCGGCATCCTTGTCCATCACGCCACGCTTGACCGCGATATTGCGCAGGATCGCCGGGTCCATGCCCTTGCCGTCATCGGTGATCGACAACAGGATGTGGTCGCCTTCTTGCTCGGCGGCCAGGATCACCTTGCCATTGCGCGATTTGCCCGACGCTTCGCGTTCTTCCGGGGTTTCCACGCCGTGGTCGACAGCGTTGCGCACCAAGTGGACCAGCGGGTCGGCCAGGGCCTCGACCAGGTTCTTGTCGAGGTCGGTTTCTTCACCCACCAGTTCCAGGTTGATCTCTTTCTTGAGCTGGCGTGCCAGGTCGCGGACCAGGCGCGGGAAGCGGCCGAAGACTTTCTTGATCGGCTGCATCCGCGTTTTCATCACGGCGGTCTGCAGGTCGGCGGTCACTACGTCCAGGTTCGACACGGCCTTTTGCATGGCTTCATCGCCGCTGCTCAGGCCCAGGCGCACCAGGCGGTTACGTACCAACACCAGTTCGCCGACCATGTTCATGATGTCGTCCAGGCGTGCGGTATCAACCCGTACGGTGGTTTCGGCTTCACTGGCCGGCTTGTCGGCCACCGGCGCGGCAGCCGCCCGTGCAGGCGCAGGTGCAGCAGCGGCCGCAGGGGCCGGAGCGGGCTTGGCAGCAGGCGCGGCGGCTTTGGCAGCTACCGGTGCGGCCGTTGCTACCGCAGCGGCCGGGGCCACTTCGGAGAACTTGCCTTTGCCGTGCAATTCGTCCAGCAGGGACTCGAACTCGTGATCGGAAATCAGCCCGTCATCGGCCGGCGCGGCGGCGGTTGCAGCGACTTCCGGCAAGGCGTCGGCCACAAAGGTGCCCTTGCCGTGCAGTTGGTCGAGCAACGCTTCGAATTCGTCGTCGGTAATGTCGGTGTTGGCGGAGGCCGCCGGCGCTTCTGGCGCGGCGGCAGGCGCCACGGCGTCGGCCGCGAACTGGCCTTTGCCATGCAATTGGTCGAGCAGTGACTCGAACTCTGCGTCGGTGATGTCTTCGCTGGTCGGTGCCGCGACTTCAGCCGCCGCAGCCGCCGGGGCCTCAGCCTCGGCCTTGACGGCACTGAGGGAGTTGAGCAGCTGTTCGAACTCGCTGTCCGTCACGTCCGGCTCGGCTTCCACCACAGGCTCGGGCGCCGCAGCCGCAACGGGTGCGGCCGAGGTGTCGGCAGGTTCTGCCAGCCGCGCCAGGGCGGCCAGCAGTTCCGGAGTGGCGGCAGTAATCGGTGCACGGTCGCGCACTTCGCTGAACATGCCGTTGACCGCATCCAGTGCTTCGAGAATCACGTCCATCAATTCCGAGTCAACGTGACGCTCACCCTTGCGCAGGATGTCGAACACGTTCTCGGCGATGTGGCAGCACTCCACCAGCTCATGGAGCTGGAGGAAGCCGGCGCCCCCTTTTACAGTGTGAAAACCGCGAAAAATTGCATTGAGCAGGTTCGCATCATCCGGCCGGCTTTCCAGCTCGACCAGTTGTTCGGACAGTTGCTCTAAAATTTCGCCGGCCTCTACAAGGAAATCCTGAAGGATTTCTTCATCGGCGCCGAAGCTCATGTGGGTGCTCCTTAGAAGCCTAAACTGGATAACAGGTCATCAACATCATCCTGACCCGATACAACGTCTTCACGTTTATCGGCATGAATCTGCGGACCTTCACCCTTGGCGAGATGTTTTTGTGGATCTTTTTCCGAGAGGATCGCTGCGCGGTCATGTTCGATACCGGCAAAGCGATCAACCTGGCCTGCCATAAGCACCAATTTGAGCAAGTTGCTTTCCACTTCGGTGACCAATTGGGTCACACGCTTGATCACCTGGCCGGTGAGGTCCTGGTAATCCTGGGCCAGCAGAATGTCGTTGAGGTTGCTGGAAACCGTGCGGTTTTCCTGCTCGCTGCGCGACAAAAAGCCGTCGACCCGACGCGCCAATTCACGAAACTCTTCCGCGCCCACTTCCCGACGCATGAAGCGGCCCCAGTCAACGCTGAGGGCCTGGGCTTCATTGGCCATTCCATTGACCAGGGGCGTGGCGTTCTCCACCAGGTCCATGGTGCGGTTGGCCGCCGCCTCAGTCAGCCTGACCACGTAGGACAGGCGTTCGGTGGCATCGGTGATTTGCGAAATCTCTTCGGCCTGGGGCATGTGCGGGTCAATCTGGAAATTGACGATCGCACTGTGCAGCTCGCGCGTGAGCTTGCCCACTTCCTGGTACAGGCCGCGGTCACGGGTCTGGTTGAGCTCATGGATTAACTGCACCGCGTCGCCAAACTGGCCTTTTTCAAGGCTGTCGACCAACTGGTGAGCATGCTTTTTCAGGGTCGACTCGAAGTCTCCCTGTGACGTTTCTTTATGCTCCATAGCTCCCCCGTGGCAGCATCAATGACCGATGCGTTCGAAGATTTTCTCGATCTTCTCTTTCAAGGCCAGCGCAGTGAATGGCTTGACCACGTAACCGTTTACCCCGGCTTGGGCGGCTTCGATGATCTGCTCACGCTTGGCTTCGGCGGTCACCATCAGCACAGGCAGGCTGCGCAGTTTTTCATCAGCACGCACGTGGCGCAGCAAATCGATACCGGTCATGCCCGGCATGTTCCAGTCGGTTACCAGAAAGTCGATGCTCCCGCTGTTGAGGATCGGAATTGCCGTAATGCCGTCATCCGCCTCGACCGTGTTTGTGAACCCAAGGTCACGCAACAGGTTTTTTATGATCCGCCGCATCGTTGAGAAGTCATCAACGATGAGGATTTTCATGTTCTTGTCCAATTCGACCTCCAAGCAGTCTTAAACGCGCCCAGCACCTGGACGCGCCATTTCAATCAACAGGCGTTACACAAAAAGGACTGCCCAGGGCACCACGGTACGAACCCGCGAAAGCGTGGGCTTTCACGGTAGCGTCTGCAGTGTCCCCACACTGCCTGTCAGCGCGCTCGCCACTCTCCCAATCGCCCCCGCAAGCGGGCTGCGCACTGGCTATGCAGCTGGCTGACACGCGACTCGCTGACCCCCAGGACCTCACCGATTTCCTTGAGGTTCAGCTCTTCGTCGTAGTACAGCGCCAACACCAGTCGCTCACGCTCCGGCAAATTGGCGATCGCGTCCGCCAACGCGCCCTGGAAGCGTTCATCTTCCAGGTCACGCGACGGCTCGAGATGTGCACTCGCGCCGTCCTCGTGCAGCCCTTCGTGTTCGCCGTCCTGCAACAGGTCGTCGAAACTGAACAGGCGGCTGCCCAAGGTATCGTTCAAAATCCCGTAGTAATCATCGAGACTCAATTGGAGTTCGGCCGCAACTTCATGATCTTTAGCGTCACGACCGGTTTTTGCTTCAATTGCGCGAATTGCATCACTGACCATGCGCGTATTGCGGTGCACCGAACGCGGTGCCCAATCGCCTTTGCGCACTTCGTCGAGCATCGCGCCACGGATACGGATACCCGCATACGTCTCAAAACTTGCACCCTTGCTCGCGTCGTATTTGGTCGACACTTCGAGCAAGCCGATCATGCCGGCCTGGATCAGGTCTTCGACCTGGACGCTGGCCGGCAGGCGTGCCAGCAGGTGATAGGCGATACGCTTGACCAACGGCGCGTAGCGCTCGATCAACTCGCCCTGGCTGTCACGGGCAGACTTCTTGTACGCGTTGTAGCCAGTCGCTGTCATAGCACGGGTCCTGCGCTCGTCTGATGCACCAATCGCTCGACGAAAAACTCCAGATGCCCCCGCGGGTTGGCGGGCAACGGCCAGGTATCGACCTTCTGGGCAATGGCCTTGAACGCCAGTGCGCACTTCGAACGAGGGAACGCTTCATAGACCGCACGCTGCTTTTGCACGGCCTTGCGTACACACTCGTCATAAGGAACTGCGCCGACGTATTGTAAGGCGACATCGAGGAAGCGATCCGTGACCTTGGTCAACTTGGCGAACAGGTTTCGCCCCTCCTGAGGGCTTTGGGCCATGTTGGCCAGCACGCGGAAGCGGTTCATGCCGTAGTCACGGTTAAGCAGTTTGATCAGGGCGTAGGCGTCGGTGATCGAGGTGGGTTCATCGCAGACCACCAGCAGCACTTCTTGCGCCGCGCGCACGAAGCTGACCACGGACTCGCCGATCCCGGCGGCGGTGTCGATCACCAGCACGTCGAGGTTGTCGCCGATATCACTGAAGGCCTGGATCAGGCCGGCATGCTGCGCCGGGCTCAGGTGCACCATGCTCTGGGTGCCCGAGGCGGCCGGCACGATCCGAATGCCACCGGGGCCCTGGAGCAGCACATCGCGCAGCTCACAACGGCCTTCGATCACATCGGCGAGGGTGTGTTTGGGTGTCAGCCCCAGCAGAACGTCGACGTTCGCCAACCCCAGGTCAGCATCCAGCAGCATGACGCGACGGCCAAGCTCTGCCAGGGCCAGGGACAAATTCACTGACACGTTAGTTTTCCCGACGCCACCTTTGCCGCCGGTCACCGCGATCACCTGTACGGGATGCATGCTGCCCATTTTATTTCTTTACCTTGTCTTGCTTAGACGCAGGCTACATGGCTTGGCCGCGTGAATCGCTTGCAGACCATCGATGTAGATACATTTCACGGTGTTCATGCTGCCCTCAACCGACCCGTTTTGCCGGGTTGTGGTAAAGGTCAGCGAACATGTCGGCCATCGCTTCCTCGCTAGGCTCTTCTTGCATTTGCACGCTGACTGCACGGCTGACCAACTGATGACGGCGCGGCAGATGCAGATCATCCGGGATCCGCGGCCCGTCGGTCAGGTAGGCAACCGGCAATTCGTGGCTGATGGCCAGGCTCAACACCTCGCCCAGACTCGCCGTTTCATCGAGTTTAGTCAGGATGCAACCGGCCAGGCCGCAGCGCTTGTAGCTGTGATACGCAGCGGTAAGAACCTGTTTCTGGCTGGTGGTTGCAAGCACCAGGTAATTCTTCGACTTGATGCCACGCCCGGCCAGGCTTTCCAGTTGCATGCGCAACGCCGGGTCGCTGGCTTGCAGGCCAGCGGTATCGATCAACACCACGCGCTTGCGCAACAGGGGGTCGAGGGCATTGGCCAGGGACTGGCCCGGGTCGACGTGGGTCACCGACACATTGAGGATACGCCCCAGGGTCTTGAGCTGTTCCTGGGCACCAATACGGTAGCTGTCCATGCTCACCAGCGCGATGTTCTGCGCGCCGTACTTGAGCACGTAACGCGCGGCCAGTTTGGCCAGGGTGGTGGTCTTGCCCATGCCGGCAGGGCCGACCATAGCGATCACACCGCCCTCTTCCAGGGGCTCGATTTCCAGGGTGACGATCATGCGCGCCAGGTGGGCCAGCAACATGCGCCAGGCCTGGCGAGGCTCTTCGACTTCGGCGGTGAGGGCCAGCAGGTCGCGGGACAACGGGCCGGACAAGCCGATACGTTGCAGGCGGCGCCACAGGTTGGCCTGTTGCGGCTTGCTGCCTTGCAGCTGGGTCCACGCCAGCGAACCAAGCTGGACTTCCAGCAGCTCACGCAGGCCATTGAGTTCAAAACGCATCGAGTCGAACACACGCGGGTCGACTGCGGGGGCCGGGGCTGGCGCAGCAGGACGCGGTGGTTCTTTGAAGGTCGGTTCTACCAACGGCTCGGCAGCGGTCAGCGGCAGGCCGGCGAACAGTTGGCGATTGGTGGTGGCATCGCTGTCGCCACGCATGCTCAGTTCAGCCTGGGCCGACACAATGCGCGAAGCGGTCTTGCGCAGCTCGTCTTCGAGTTCCATGTTCGGCACACGCGGCGCCAGCGCCTGGGGGGTGTAATCCAGGGCAGCCGTCAGCTCGACACCACCGGCAATGCGGCGGTTTCCGATAATCGCGGCGTCGGCGCCCAATTCATCACGAACCAGTTTCATGGCCTGACGCATATCGGCGGCGAAAAAACGCTTAACTTGCATAACCCACTACCCTCAGCCGTTGGGCCCTACTGTCGCGACGATAGTCACTTGCTTGTTGTCAGGAATTTCCTGATAAGCCAAAACGTGCAAATTCGGTACTGCCAGGCGCCCAAATCGCGACAACATCGCTCGGACGGGGCCGGCCACCAGCAGAATGATCGGCTGGCCTGCCATTTCCTGGCGCTGCGCGGCTTCGATCAACGAACGCTGCAGCTTCTCAGCCATGCTTGGCTCCAGCAGAACGCCCTCTTCCTGGCCTTGTCCTGCCTTCTGAATACTATTGAGCAATATTTGTTCCAACCTTGGTTCCAAGGTGATCACAGGCAGCTCGGAGTCAATCCCTACAATGCTTTGCACGATTGCACGCGACAATCCGACGCGCACGGCGGCCACCAGGGCGGCAGTATCTTGACTCTTGGCGGCATTGTTGGCGATGGCCTCGGCAATGCTGCGGATGTCGCGCACCGGCACTTGCTCGGCCAGCAGCGCCTGCAGCACCTTGAGCAATTGCGACAGCGACAGCACGCCCGGCACCAGTTCTTCGGCGAGTTTTGGCGAGGCTTTGCCCAGCAAACCCATCAATTGCTGGACTTCTTCGTGGCCGATCAGCTCGTGGGAGTGCTTGTAGAGGATCTGGTTGAGGTGGGTCGCGACCACGGTACTAGCGTCTACCACGGTATAACCGAGGGACTGGGCCTGGCTGCGCTGGCTGACTTCGATCCACACCGCGTCAAGGCCAAAAGCCGGATCTTTGGCGGTTATGCCGTTGAGCGAGCCAAACACCTGGCCGGGGTTGATCGCCAACTCGCGGTCCGGGTAGATCTCCGCTTCAGCGAGGATCACGCCCATCAGGGTCAGGCGGTAGGCGCTCGGGGCCAGGTCGAGGTTGTCGCGAATGTGCACAGTGGGCATCAGGAACCCCAGGTCTTGCGACAGTTTCTTGCGCACACCCTTGATCCGGGCGAGCAGTTGGCCGCCCTGGTTGCGGTCTACCAGCGGAATCAGGCGGTAGCCCACTTCCAGGCCGATCATGTCGATCGGGGTCACGTCATCCCAGCCAAGCTCCTTGGTTTCCTGGGCGCGGGCCGGGGAAGGCAGCAAATCCTGCTGACGGGCGATTTCCTGCTGGGCCAGCACCTTGACCTGGTTTTGCTTGCGCCAGAACAGGTAGGCACCGCCAGCGGCCATGGCCGCCATGCTGAGGAACGACACGTGGGGCATGCCCGGCACGATGCCCATGATCGCCATGATGCCCGCCGCCACGGCCAGCGCCTTGGGCGAGGCGAACATCTGACGGCTGATCTGCTTGCCCATGTCTTCGGAGCCCGAAGCACGGGTCACCATGATGGCCGCTGCTGTAGATAACAACAGTGATGGCAATTGCGCCACTAAACCGTCACCGATGGTCAGCAAGGCGTACACCTTGCCCGCATCGCCGAAGGTCATGCCGTGCTGGAAGATACCGACGGCCATGCCGCCGATCAGGTTGATGAACAGAATCAACAGGCCCGCAATGGCGTCACCGCGTACGAATTTGCTGGCACCGTCCATCGAACCGTAGAACTCAGCCTCTTGGGCCACTTCCAGGCGGCGGGCCTTGGCTTGGTTCTGGTCGATCAGGCCGGCGTTGAGGTCGGCGTCGATGGCCATCTGTTTGCCGGGCATGGCGTCGAGGGTAAACCGTGCGCTCACCTCGGAGATACGCCCGGCACCCTTGGTGACCACCACGAAGTTGATGATCATGAGGATCGCAAACACCACGATACCGACCACGTAGTTGCCGCCGATCACCACCTCACCGAAGGCCTGGATCACCTTACCTGCAGCGGCATGGCCGTCCTGGCCGTGCAGCATGACCACCCGGGTCGACGCCACGTTGAGCGCCAGGCGCAGCAGGGTCGCCACCAGCAGGATGGTCGGGAAGACCGCGAAATCCAGGGGCCGCAGGGCGTATACGCAGACCAGCAGCACCACCACCGACAGCGCAATGTTGAAGGTGAAGAACACGTCCAGCAGGAACGGCGGCATCGGCAACATCATCATTGCCAGCATCACCAGCAACAACAACGGCACACCCAGATTGCCTCGCGAAAGGTCAGTCAGGGTGCTGCGGGCCGTGCCGAGCATTTGAGAGCGATCCACCACCGGTATTCCTCGTTTCCTTGAAGCAAACTTTTGACGCCGAAAAGCGACTTGCAGGCGGTATTGCAAGAAGCCTTCCAACTTTTGCTTGAGGAATACACGACTGGCGTCTTTGCTCACCCGTCAGCGTGGATGCACCTTCGCGGCCTGAGGGCCTTTGGGGCCTTCCACAACGCTGAACTCAACTTTTTGGTTCTCCTCCAGCGTCTTGAATCCGTCGGACTCAATGGCTGAATAGTGTACGAACAAGTCTTTCTGATCATCGTCCGAGGTGATGAACCCAAAGCCCTTTGCCGCGTTGAACCATTTGACCGTGCCCGTCGCCATTGCCTTACTCCCGACCGCCGCTTAAGAACTTGCAGCACTATCAAACCGCGAAGCCATGCCAACGACCACTGTCAACCTTGACAGGTCGCCCCCCATCAACGACGAACGGTAAATTGTAGTGAGCGGGTTGTCAGGAGTCGCGGCGCAGCTCTGGGGGGATAGGCAGGTCTTTGAGCGGGTCCGGGCGCTTGCCCTTGCCCGCGCGGTATTGGCGGATCTGATAGACGTACGCCAGCACTTGGGCAACGGCCAGGTACAGCCCGGCCGGGATTTCCTGGTCCAGGTCGGTGGAGTAGAAGATCGACCGCGCCAGCTCAGGCGATTCCAGCAGCAGGATGTCGTTGGCCACCGCAATCTCGCGGATCTTCAGCGCGGTGAAGTCACTGCCCTTGGCCAGCAGCATCGGCGCGCCGCCCTTCTCCGGGTCGTATTTGAGCGCCACGGCATAGTGGGTCGGGTTGGTGATGACCACATCGGCGTCGGGCACTGCGGCCATCATCTTGCGCTGGGACATCTCGCGCTGCAGCTGGCGAATGCGCTGCTTGACCTCTGGGCGGCCTTCCTGGTCCTTGTGTTCGTCGCGCACTTCCTGCTTGGTCATCAGCAGCTTCTTGTGGCTTTCCCACAGCTGGATCGGCGCATCCACGGCGGCAATGATGATCAGCCCGCAGGCCATCCACAGCGAACTCCAGCCCACCAATTGCACGCTGTGAATGATCGCCGACTCCAGCGGTTCATGGGCGATGCGCAGCAAATCATCAATGTCGGATGACAACACCGTCAGCGCCACAAACAGGATCAGAATGAATTTGGCCAAGGCCTTGAGCAGTTCCACCAGCGCCTTGCTGGAAAACATGCGCTTGAGCCCGGGCCCGGGGTTCATACGGCTGAACTTGGGCGCCATGCTGCCGGGCGCAAACAACCAGCCGCCGAGGGAGACCGGGCCGATCAGTGCGGCCAGCAGCAGCGTAATCAGCACCGGCTGCACCGCCAGAATCGCGATCTTCCCCGAGTGCAACAGGTACAGCCCCATGGCGCCTGGGCTGAGCAGCACTTCGCGGGGCAGGGAGAAGTTGAGCTTCATCAACTCCATCAGGTCCAACGCCAGGCCACCGCCGTAGATCAGCAGGCCACCGGCACCGGCGAGCATCACCGCCAGGGTATTGAGTTCTTTGGAGCGGGCAATCTCGCCCTTTTCCCGGGAGTCCTTTTTACGTTTCTCCGTGGGGTCTTCTGTCTTGTCCTGACCACTCTCGCTCTCGGCCATGGCTCAACGCGCCCGTGCCATATCACGTAAGAACTGCAAGGCGTCGGTCGCCAGCGGTTGATACTGATTGAGAATGTCGGCCATGCCGATCCAGAAAATCCCCATGCCCAGCACCAGGGTCAACGGGAAACCGATAGAGAAGATGTTCAACTGCGGCGCCGCACGGGTCATGACACCGAACGCGATGTTGACCACCAGCAACGCAGTGATTGCCGGCAGCACCAGCAGCAACGATGCGCCCAGCACCCAACTGAGCCGGCCGACCAGCTCCCAGAAGTGGCTGACCACCAGTCCGGACCCCACCGGCAAGGTGGTGAAGCTCTCGGTCATCACCTCGAACACCACCAGGTGGCCGTTCATGGCCAGGAAAATCAAGGTCACCAGCATGGTCAAGAATTGCCCGATCACCGCCACCGACACGCCGTTGGTGGGGTCGACCATGGACGCGAAGCCCATGCCCATCTGGATCGAGATAATCTGCCCGGCAATCACGAACGCCTGGAAAAACAACGTCAGCGAGAACCCCAGCAGCGCCCCGATCAAAATCTGCTCGGCAATCAGCAACAAGGCACTGAGGTCCAGGGCATTCACCGGCGGCATCGGCGGCAACCCGGGCACGATCACCACGGTGATGGCGAACGCGAAATACAGGCGGATACGGCGCGGCACGAGGGTGGTGCCGAACACCGGCATGGTCATCAGCACGGCCGTGACACGGAACATCGGCAAGATGAATGACGCCACCCAGGTGCTGATCTGGGTGTCGGTCAATGCCAGCACAGACTGCATGGGGTCAGCCGATCAACTGCGGAATACTGCCGTACAGCTGCAGGATGTATTCCATAAAGGTTTGCACCAGCCACGGGCCGGCAACGATCAGAGTGATCAACATCACCAGCAGACGCGGCAGGAAGCTCAAGGTCTGTTCGTTGATCTGGGTCGCGGCCTGAAACATCGCCACCAGCAGGCCCACCAACAGGCTGGGCACCACCAGCACGGCCACCATCATGGTGGTCAGCCACAGCGCTTCACGGAACAAGTCGACCGCAACTTCTGGCGTCATCGCGCTATACCCCGCCGAAACTGCTGGCCAGGGTGCCGATGATCAGCGCCCAGCCGTCCACCAGCACAAACAGCATGATCTTGAACGGCAACGAAATAATCAGCGGCGACAGCATCATCATACCCATGGCCATCAGCACGCTCGCCACCACCAGGTCGATGATCAGGAACGGGATAAAGATCATGAAGCCGATCTGGAACGCGGTCTTCAATTCAGACGTGACAAACGCCGGCACCAGGATCGTCAGCGGCGCCTGGTCTGGCGTGGCGATGTCGGTGCGCTTGGAGAGGCGCATGAACAGTTCAAGGTCGCTGGAACGGGTCTGCGACAGCATGAAGTCCTTGATCGGGCCCTGAGCCTTGTCGATGGCGTCCTGGGCGGTGAGTTTTTCCGCCAGGTAAGGTTGCAGGGCTTGCTGGTTCACCTTGTCGAACACCGGCGCCATGATGAACAGCGTCAGGAACAAGGCCATGCCGGTGAGTATCTGGTTCGACGGCGTCTGTTGCAGGCCCAGGGCCTGACGCAGGATCGAGAACACGATGATGATCCGCGTGAAGCTGGTCATCAGCATGACGAACGCCGGGATAAAACTCAGCGCCGTCATGATCAGCAGGATCTGCAGGCTGACCGAATACTCCTGGGCCCCGGCCGCGTTAGTGCCCAGGGTAATCGCCGGGATCGACAACGGGTCGGCGGCCATCGCCATCGGCGCAGCCAGCAACAGCATGAGCGTCAATAAAACGCGCATTACTTCTTATCCTTCTGATCCTTGCCCAGCAACTCCATCAGGCGCTGGGCGAATTCGGGTGTGGCGGCCTGGGTCTGGGCCACTTCCACCGGCGTCTTGAGCACGTGCAACGGGGTGATGCGGCCCGGCGTGATGCCAAGCAAGATCTGCTCATCGCCCACTTGCACCAGCACCAACCGGTCCCGCGGGCCGAGGGCGCGCGAGCCGATCATCTCGATGACCTGGCCGTTGCCCGGCCCGATGCGCTGCACGCGGCGCATCAGCCAGGCCAGCACGAAGATCAGGCCAACCACCAGCAGCAAGCCCAGCACCAGTTGGGTCAATTGCCCACCAATGCCGCTGCTCACCACGGGTGCCGCTGCCGTCGCGGCTTGCGCCACCGGCTCGGCCGCCAGGGCGCTCAATGGCAGCGCCAGAAACAGTCCCGCCATCGAATACTTCATATCAGCGCAACTTCTTGATGCGTTCGCTCGGGCTGATCACGTCCGTCAGGCGGATGCCGAACTTCTCGTTGACCACCACCACCTCGCCGTGGGCGATCAGGGTGCCGTTGACCAGCACGTCCAGTGGCTCACCGGCCAGGCGATCAAG
Source organism: Pseudomonas sp. GW821-FHT05H12 (assembly GCF_059419385.1). Taxonomy (NCBI): domain Bacteria; kingdom Pseudomonadati; phylum Pseudomonadota; class Gammaproteobacteria; order Pseudomonadales; family Pseudomonadaceae; genus Pseudomonas; species Pseudomonas sp. GW821-FHT05H12. Next base: position 22,426 of record NZ_JBWKRS010000041.1, read on the forward strand.
CTCGATCACCGAACCCTGGTTGAGTTGCAGCAGGTTGCGGATGTTGATTTCGGTGCTGCCCACTTCCATGGAGATTGACACCGGAATGTCGAGGATCACGTCAAGGTTCGGGCCATCGAGGCTCACCGGGTCGTTGTTCTTCGGCACGCTGCCGAATTCTTCCATCGCCAGGCGGTTGCCAGCCGGTGCAGTGGCGGCATCGGCAGCCAGCAGTGCGTCGATGTCGTCTTGGCCGACATCGCCGGTTTCTTCCAGGGCCGCAGCCCATTCGTCAGCCAGGGCCTGGTCTTCGGCGGAAGTGTTTTCGTGTTCGGTAGCCATTACATGTCCTCGGCGCAGCGAAAATTCATCAATAAATTAGGGCGGATCAGCGACGGTTGATCGGCTCGACCACTTGCAACGCCAGGTTGCCCTTGTGGGAACCGAGCTTGACCTTGAACGACGGCACGCCGTTGGCGCGCATGATCAGTTCTTCCGGCAGTTCCACAGGGATCACGTCACCCGGCTGCATGTGCAGGATGTCGCGCAGGCGCAACTGGCGACGGGCCACGGTGGCGCTCAGCGGTACGTCGACATCCAACAGGTCTTCGCGCAGGGCCTTGACCCAGCGTTCGTCCTGGTCGTCGAGGTCGGACTGGAAACCGGCGTCGAGCATTTCGCGCACCGGCTCGATCATCGAGTACGGCATGGTCACGTGCAGGTCGCCGCCACCGCCATCGAGCTCGATATGGAAGGTCGACACCACAATGGCTTCGCTGGGGCCGACGATGTTGGCCATGGCCGGGTTCACTTCCGAGTTGATGTACTCGAAATTGACTTCCATGATCGCCTGCCAGGCTTCCTTCAAGTCGATGAAGGCCTGCTCCAGCACCATGCGCACCACACGCAGTTCGGTCGGGGTGAACTCACGCCCTTCGATCTTGGCATGACGGCCGTCGCCGCCGAAGAAGTTGTCCACCAGCTTGAACACCAGCTTGGCGTCGAGGATGAACAGCGCAGTGCCGCGCAACGGCTTGATCTTGACCAGGTTGAGGCTGGTGGGCACGTACAGCGAGTGCACGTATTCACCGAACTTCATCACCTGCACGCCGCCCACCGCCACGTCCGCCGAACGGCGCAGCATGTTGAACATGCTGATACGGGTGTAGCGGGCGAAACGCTCGTTGATCATCTCCAGGGTCGGCATGCGTCCACGGACGATACGATCCTGGCTGGTCAGGTCATAACTTTTGACGCTGCCGGGCTCGGCAGCCATTTCGGTCTGTACCAGACCATCGTCGACGCCATGCAACAGCGCGTCGATTTCATCCTGGGACAGCAGGTCTTGCACGGCCATGTCGTGATCCTACTGCAATACGAAGTTAGTGAAGAGCGCCTGCTCGACCACGACTTTGCCGAGCTCTTTCTGGGCCACTTCCTGCACGCTGGCAGTGACCTTCTGGCGCAGCATTTCCTGGCCTACCGGAGTGGCCAGGCTGTCGAAGCTCTGCCCGGAGAACAACATCACCAGGTTGTTGCGGATCACCGGCATGTGCACTTTGAGCGCATCCAGGTCCGCCTGGTTACGTGCCAGCAAGGTGATGCTCACCTGCAGGTAGCGTTGACGACCGTTCTGATTGAAGTTGGCGACAAAGGCCGGAAGCATCGGCTCGAAGATTGCCGGTTGCTTGACGTTGGTGGCGGTTTCGGCGGCAGGGGCCGGTTTGCTGGCACTGCTGTGCATGATGTACCAGGTGCCGCCCACCGACGCGCCGATGGCCAGGACCAGGCCCAGCACTATCAACAAGATAAGCTTGAGCTTGCCTTTACCTGCAGGGGGTTTTGCTGCGTCGTCGCTCTTCGCCATGCCAATAATCCGTCACTATTCGGGGATTCATAGATCTACGGAAAGGCAAGAGCAAGTGTTATGCCAGAGTTGTCTGGAAGCGTACGCGCAACAAAACTGTAGGAGCCGGCTTGCCGGCGATGGGGCCCTTAAGGACGCTATCGCCCGCAAGCGGGCTCCTACAGTTCGCGGTTGCCTGGGTCAGGCGTAGTAGTCGACGGCGCTGGAGCCAATCACGGTGGTGGTGACCGGCGCGACGGCCGCTGCGACTTCGGCGTGGTCCGCCGCATCGCCGCCATCACCACGGCCACCGCTGCCGCTCACGCCACGGGCCTGGTTTTGCTGTTGTTGCTCTTGGCCCTGACCTTGCCAGCCACGGGACTGGTCGGAAACGTTGACGTCCACTTGCCCCATGCCCTGCTGCGCGAACATCTCACGCAGGCGGCCGGACTGGCTTTCCAGCGCTTCACGCACCACCGCATGGCCACTCATGAAGGTGACCTGGGCCTGCTGGTCGGCCGCCATGTTGACCTTGATGTCCAGGCGCCCGAGTTCTGCCGGCTGCAACTGGATCTCGGCCGACTTGAGGTTGGCGCTGGACAGGTACATCACGCGGTTAACCACTTCTTCGGTCCAGCCGCTCTGGTGCATGGCCAGCGGCGCATTGGCCACGGGCGGCAAGGCGTTCGCGGTTTTCGGCGTGGCGGCCTGGGTCAGCGCCGCCAAGCGGTTGGCGAAGTCATCGACACGGGTGTCGCTGCTGGCGTCCTTCAAGTCCTTGAGGCCACCGTCGATCAGGCTGGTGAAGGTCTTGTCGCCACCGGTGTCGGTGCTGTCCTTGGCGGCCTGCTGGTCGACCATGTTGGCCAGGCCTGCGGCGAAGTTCTGCGCGGCGGTCGGTTGGTCCTGCGTCGGCGCAGGCGTGGCTTTTTGCGGCGTCTGGCTGCTTGCGGAGACGTGACCGCCCTGCTCCATCGCCAGGCGTACGGCGGGCATTGAGTCCAGCGGGTCGGCAGAAGGGTCGAAAGCAGGTTGCTTGGTTTCGTCGGTGGCTGCGACGGGCGGGGCAACCACGGGCTGAGCCTTTTCATCTGGTGCAGCGGCCGGCGCCGGGGTTACTGCGGGCACCGGAACCGGCACGGCCACAGGGGTAACGGTAGCAATCAGCGCCGGGTCGACGACGGGGTCAACCAGAGGTTGCTGCACCAGGGACGGGTCGGTGGGTTTGTCGTCGTCGCTGCTGGCGCTGTCATCGGACTTGGCCGGTGGCGTGGCAGGCAAGGGTTTGCCGCTATCGGCAACCGCTGGCGTGCTGGCGGCAGGCTTGCTGCTGTTGTCAGCAGGCTTGGCGCTGGCGTCAGAGGTCTTGTCACGAGAAGGTTTGGACGGGGTGTCGTCGGTCTTTACCGTCGGCTTGGTGCCTTGGCTGGCGAACACCTGAGCGAAGCCAGGGCCCTTGTCCTGTGGGGCCGTAGCCGCTGCCGGAGGTGTAGCGGCGGGCGCTTGAGGCTTGGCTGCGGGGGCAGCCTGAAGGAGGGTGTTCGGGGCGACTGGCATAGGTAAAGGTCTCCACTGCATTGGGGATCGGGGATGCAGTATTGGGAGGTAGAGCAAGAGTCGGGCCAGGTTTTGGGTTGTTGGGGGGCATATCCGTTATTGGGGTGATGGCGGCTTATGGTTCCGCCCTTACAGCGGGTCACTTTTGGAAAAGAGCCCGGAATGCCGGCCCAGCCAAAAGTAACCAAAAGGGCTCTTGCCCCAACACTCGGCACCTCGCCTAGGCTCGGTGTGCCCGTAATCCGCCAGTGATTTGGGGGGCCGCCTAAGATCAAAATCAAGATCAAAAGCAAGAGCACAGCGGCCTGACAGCCGGCTTGAGTGGTGTGGAGCAAAGGCAAAGGCAGATGCAAACGCGACCCACTGTGGGAGCTGGCTTGCCTGCGATGGCATCTACTCGGTGTGCCTGAATCACCGAGGTGTCTGCATCGCCGGCAAGCCGGCTCCTACAGGGGAATGCGATCAACAACGCTACCGGTCGGCTACCAGGCCGCCGCGTTTGCTTTTGACTTTGATCTGGGGCGCCCCGTCAAACACGCTAGCCGAACGCAGGCTTTGGAGCGTGGGTAACCCGGCAGGACGCCGGGTTAGCCGCGCTGGGCCAAGGATGGCCCATCGCGGCGGCCCACGCTCCAAAGCCGGAGTGAGGGCACACCGAGCCTAGGCGAGGTGCCGAGTGTTGGGGCAGAGCGTTTTTGGTTACTTTTGGCGCTCTTCCAAAAGTGACCCGCTGTAAGAGCGGAACCCTAAGCAGCCGTTACCGCAGCAACGGATATGTACACAGAGTCAAACCCCAAACCGCCCCCGCTCCGACTCATAAAGCGGCCGAACCAAAGCAAACTCATGATCAATCTGATCCACCAAATCCCCCAGGTCCGCCGCAGCCCCCGCCGACTCAGCCTCCAACCGCTGACACAACTGCGCCAACCGCACCGCCCCCAGGTTGCCACTGCTGCCCTTGAAGCTATGGGCAATCCGCCCCAACGCCTTGGCATCATCCCGCGCCTTGCGCAGCGCCTCGATACGTTTTTGCGAATCGTCGAGAAAGGTATCGAGCAACTTGGGGTACTCGCCTTCCATGACTTCCTGCAAACCCGAAAGCACGTCCGGGTCCAGATGAATCTCAGCCACTTGCTCGCTCCTTGATCAAGAATCGGCGGATTATGCCAGAGCCCCCCAGCAAAACTCCACGCAGACACTGCGCCCACCATCGGACCAGCGTACATCGCTGCTCAGTTGACGCACCAGGCTCAAGCCCCGGCCTGACAAACGGTCAACATCCAGCGGCCGGGCCAGTACCTGTTCCACGTCGAACCCGGGTCCGCTGTCTTCGATGCGCAGCGACATCCTGCCGCCCGTAGCGGTCGGCACGACCTGCACATGCACCCGCACATAACCGCTGTCCAGTTGCGCCAGGCGCTCATTGCGCTGGCGATAATAGTGGGCAAACCCCTGGGCATCGCGTTTGAGCCGGGAGTCCAGGCCCAGCACGCCGTGCTCCAGCGCATTGGAATACAGCTCGGCCATAACACTGTAGAGCGCCCCGCTCTGCTCCCGCAGGCCATGGATCTCCAGCAACAGTTGCAGCAGGTACGGCAGCGGGTTGTAGCTTTTGAGGGTCTGCCCGCGGAATTCGAAACTCACCGACCAGTCCAGCGGGCACGACTGGCCGCTGTCGGCATACAGCGGTTGCGCCGTGCGCAACGACTGGCCGGGCTGCAAGGTGATCTCGACCAGGCTGACGTCATCGCGCACTTCACCGCGAAACGCGGCCAATGCCTGCTCGATGTCTTCGAACAGCAGGTCGGGCTCGCGGTTGGCGGCAAACACTTGCTGCAGGCGCTCGACGCCAAACAACTGGTCATTGGCGTCAGCGGTATCCAGCACGCCGTCAGACAGCAAAAACACCCGGTCGCCCAACGCCATGGGCCACACCTCGGTGCTGTCATCAAACGCTTGCGCCGACAACACCCCCAACGGCAAATGCCGCGACTCCAGCGGCGTGCGCTTGCCGGTGGCAACTTCATGCACATAGCCTTCAGGCATGCCGCCGTTCCACACCTCGACCACGCGCCGCTGGGCACTCAGGCACAACAGCGTGGCACAGCAGAACATGTCCACCGGCAGGATGCGCTTGAGCTTGGCGTTCATCTCGCGCAGGGTCTGCGCCAGGCCGTAGCCCTTGGCGGTCATGCCGTAGAACACTTCCGCCAAAGGCATGGCGCCGACGGCTGCCGGCAAGCCGTGGCCGGTGAAGTCGCCGAGCAATACGTGCATGTCACCGGACGGCGTATAAGCCGCCAGCAACAGGTCGCCGTTGAACAGCGCATAGGGCGATTGCAGGTAGCGGATATTCGGCGCCGCGTTGATGCAGCCCGAGTGCGCGACCTTGTCGAACACTGCCTTGGCCACGCGCTGCTCGTGCAGGAGATAGTCATGGTGCTTGGCGATCAGGTCACGCTGCTGCAACACCGTGGCCTGCAAGCGCCGCAGGCGGTCCATGGCGTTGATCTTCGCCGCCAGGATCAGTTGGTTGTAGGGCTTGGGCAGGAAGTCATCGCCGCCCGCATCGAGGCAGCGGGCCAGGGCTTCGCTTTCGCGCAAGGAGGTCAGAAAAATCAGCGGCACCAGCTCTTCGCCTGCCAACTGCTTGATCCGGCGGGCCGCCTCGAAGCCGTCCATCACCGGCATCAACGCGTCCATCAACACAAGTTGCGGACGCTCGCGGGTAAACACTTCGACCGCTTCAAGGCCATTGGTGGCCGTGAGCACCTGGTGGCCCTGGCGCCGCACAATCGTCGACAGCAACAGCAGGTCCGCCGCGCTGTCTTCGGCGATCAGGATCGTGAGCGGTTCCGGGACGGGGGCCAGGGCGCTCAACTGATGTCGAACAGTTTGTCGAAGTTGGAAATGGCGAGGATCTTGCGCACATCGGAATTGCTGTTGACCACCCGCACTTCCGACTCATCCCCACCCGCGTGGTCGCGCAGCAGCAGGAGCATGCCCAGCGCCGAGCTGTCCATGTAGGTGGTTTCTTTCAAATCGACGACGTACAACTCCGGCACTTTGTAGAAGCGCTCGTAGGAATCGCGAAACGTCTGGTGGCTGCCGAAATCGAACCGGCCCTTGATCGCGATCGTCAACTTCTTCCCGTCCAGGGATACTTCTGACTCGACTGACATGCGACTGCTCCTTGTCATTGGCAATGACACAAGGTTTAGCAGGCGAACCGCATCTGAGCAACACAACAAATCAACTGTAGGAGCCGGCTTGCCGGCGATGGCGGTCTATCGGCTGGCTCATCAGCGCCTGATAAACCTTTATCGCCGGCAAGCCAGCTCCCACAGGTGATGGTCAGAACTGGGATTGGCGCGGGAGGCGCTGGGAGAGTTCGTCGAGCAGCTTTTGCTCGCGCTTGTCTTCGATGGCGCGGGCTTCGTCGATGTAGCGCTGTACCAGTTTGCGCAGGCCCTCGACGCGGGCAAACGCGGCTTGCCAGCTTTCACGGGCTTTATCGAGGTTGTTCTGGTGCCAGGCCAGGCTCTGGCGCTGCTGGCCGACTGCGGTTTCCAGCTGATTGAGAAAGCCTTGGTAGCCCATCAACCACTGGCCGGACACGCCTTTGCTGCCGCGTTCGATCCACTGCTGCTGGTACTCGCCGCGAAAGCGCTCCAGGTCGCCCAGCTTGCTTTCAGCCAGGCGGACCTGGCCCTGGAAATACCCCAGGCGTTGCACCGCGGTTTTCTCGGCCTTTTCGGCCATGTCCACCACTGGGGCCAGACGCGACGAACGAGTGCTGGCCATGGCTTAACCGCCTGGCGCCGGGGCGAAGATCGTACCCAGGTGCGCTTCGCTCTCGCCCATGCTGATCTTGTCGTTGAGGCCCTGGCGCAGGTAGGTCACCAACTGCGGTTGCAGGGCAATGGCCAGGTCGGTCTCGCGGTCACCACCGGCCACGTAGGCGCCGACGCTGATCAAGTCGCGGCTCTGCTGGTAACGCGACCACAATTGCTTGAAGTGCTGGGCACGGGTCATGTGTTCCGGCGTCACCACGGCCGGCATCACCCGGCTGATGGAGGCTTCGATATCGATGGCCGGGTAGTGCCCTTCTTCAGCCAGGCGCCGCGACAGCACGATGTGGCCGTCGAGCACGCCCCGCGCCGAGTCGGCAATCGGGTCCTGCTGGTCGTCGCCTTCAGACAATACGGTGTAGAACGCGGTGATCGAGCCGCCCCCGGCCTCGGCATTACCGGCACGTTCCACCAGCTTGGGCAGCTTGGCGAATACCGACGGCGGATAACCCTTGGTAGCGGGCGGCTCGCCGATGGCCAGGGCGATTTCCCGCTGGGCCTGGGCGAAGCGGGTGAGCGAGTCCATCAGCAACAGGACGTTCTTGCCCTTGTCGCGAAAATATTCGGCGATGCGCGTGCAATACATCGCCGCACGCAGGCGCATCAGTGGCGCATCGTCCGCTGGCGAGGCCACGACCACCGAGCGCTTGAGGCCTTCTTCACCCAGGCTGTGCTCGATGAATTCCTTCACCTCGCGGCCCCGCTCGCCGATCAGCCCCACAACAATGATGTCGGCCTCGGTAAAGCGGGTCATCATGCCCAGCAACACCGACTTACCCACGCCGGTACCGGCGAACAGGCCCAAACGCTGGCCACGGCCGACCGTCAACAATCCGTTGATGCTGCGAATGCCCACGTCCAGCGGCACGCTGATGGGGTTACGGTTGAGCGGGTTGATGGTGGGGCCGTCCATTGGCACCCAGTCTTCGGCCTTCATGCCGCCCTTGCCGTCCAGCGCACGGCCAGCGCCGTCGAGCACGCGGCCGAGCATGCTCATGCCCATCGGCAAACGGCCGGTGTCGGCCAACGGCACCACGCGCGCACCGGGGGCAATGCCCGCCAGGCTGCCCACGGGCATCAGGAAAATCTTGCTGCCGGAAAAGCCCATCACCTCGGCCTCGACCTGTACCGGGTGGTAGCTGTCGTCGTTGATCACCATGCAGCGGCTGCCCATGGCGGCGCGCAGGCCTTCGGCTTCGAGGGTCAGGCCGACCATGCGCAACAGGCGCCCTTCGAGGATCGGCTGACCGGGCAGCTCGGTGGCCTCGGCGTAACCGCTCAGGCGCTTGGCGAAACTGGTGCGATCAAGGCGCATCGGGGGCGTCCAGTTCAACGCTCAGGTCAGGCTCGGCCGGGTGCAGGGCCTGTTCGTGAAGTTGATCGAACAGCTTGGCCATGATCTGGCTGATGCGGGTTTCCACCGTCGCATCGATGCGGCTGTGTTCGGTCTCGACGCGGCAACCACCGGGCTGCAGCGAGGCGTCTTCGACGATGCGCCAGGTTTCTTCATGGCGCTCGCGCAAGGCTTTGACCTGTTCGAAATCCTGGGGGTTGATGTACAAGCGCACATTGCCGACGCCCAGGGGCAGCAGCTTGAGGGCTTCGCGCATCACGCTTTCGATATGACTGGAATCCAGCACCAGCTCGCGCTGGATGACTTGGCGGGCGATATGCTCCACCAGGCCGACCATGGCTTTTTCGATCTGCGAATCCTGCTCGGCAATCGGGTCGAACAGCGTGCCCATCAAGCGCTCCAGGCTGGCCAGCTTGACGCTCAGTGCGGCTTCGGCTTCCTGGCGGACCTTGAGGGTGGTGCTGCGAAAACCGTCCTTTTCACCGGCGGCGAAGCCTTCGTTGTAGGCCTCCTGACGGATGGCCTCCACCTCTTCGAGGGTCAGTGGCTGGACTTCGTCCAGCGGCACTTCCTCGGACTCCGCCGGCAGCTCGGGCTCGGGTTCCGGCTCGGGCTCCGGCACATGGGGATCGAAGCTGGGCAACGACCAGATGTCGAACCCGCCGACATCCCGCGCGCGAATCAGATCGCTGGGCGCCTCATCTTTGTTCGACATCAGAGGCGCCTTAGATCATTTCTTCGCCGCCCTTCCCGCCGAGAACGATTTCTCCGGCTTCGGCCATACGGCGGGCAATGGTGAGGATTTCTTTCTGCGCGGTTTCCACGTCGCTGACGCGTACCGGGCCTTTGGCTTCCAGGTCGTCGCGCAACAGTTCCGAGGCACGCTTGGACATGTTCTTGAAGATCTTCTCTTTGACGTTTTCGTCCGACCCCTTGAGGGCCAGCACCAGCACGTCCGAGGACACCTCGCGCAGCAACGCCTGGATGCCACGGTCGTCGACGTCGGAGAGGTTGTTGAACACGAACATGAGGTCTTCGATCTGGGTGGACAGGGTGTCGTCGATCTCGCGGATCGAGTCCATCAACTGGCCTTCGACCGAACTGTCGAGGAAGTTCATGATGTCGGCCGCACGCTTGATACCGCCCAAGGTGGTGCGCGATGCGTTCGAGTTGCCGGAGAACTGCTTCTCCAGAATGGTGTTCAATTCTTTCAGCGCCGCCGGTTGCACGGTGTTCAACGACGAGACGCGCAGGATGATGTCCAGGCGCACCTTGTGGTCGAAATGGCCGAGCACTTCGCCGGCCTGGTCCGGGTCGAGGTACGCCACCACGATGGCCTGGATCTGCGGGTGCTCGTAGCGGATCACGTCGGCCACGGCGCGCGGTTCCATCCACTTGAGGCTGTCCAGGCCGCTGGTGTTGCCACCCAGCAGGATGCGGTCGATCAGGCCGTTGGCCTTGTCTTCGCCCAGGGCCGAGGTGAGCATCTTGCGGATGTAGCTGTCGGAGCCGACGCCCAGGCTGGTCTGGTCGCCGACGATCTCGACGAACTCGCTCATCACCTGCTCGACTTGCTCGCGGTGCACATTGCGCATTTGCGCCATGGCCACGCCCACCCGTTGAACCTCTTTGGGGCCCATGTGGCGCAGCACTTGGGCGGCGTCGGTTTCACCCAGGGACAGCAGCAATACAGCGGCTTTGTCGACCTTGGTGAGCTTGGCAACAGCGGCTCGATTATCACTCATCTGCGTTGATCCACTCTTTCACGACCTGGGCCACACGGCCCGGGTCTTCTGCCACCAGACTCTTGATTGCGTTCAGCTGAGCGTCATAGCCTTCGCTCGGGCTTGGCAACAGGATGCTTTGCGGGCCGCCGAGGCTGACGCGGTCGTTGGCCAGTTCGCCGTCCAGGCCGCCCATGCCACCCAACTCGACATCGCCACCTGCCAGGGCAAGCTGTTTCTTGCCATTGCCGGTGATGTTGTTGAGCACCGGGCGCAGCACACCGAACACCAGCACCAGGATGAACAACACGCCCAGCACTTGCTTGACGATGTCCCAGAACCACGGCTGGGTGTAGAACGCCGGGTCGGCGATCACTTCGCCACGCTCGGCGGAGAACGGCATGTTGATCACGCTGACGCTGTCACCACGGCTGGCGTCGAAACCGACGGCGTCCTGCACCAGGCGAGTAAAGCGTGCCAATTCATCGGCGCTCCACGGCGCACGGGTAACCGCGCCGTCAGCCGGGTTGACCTTGACCTGGTCATCCACCACCACCGACACCGACAGGCGATTGATCTTGCCCTGTTGCTGCTTGGTGTGGCTGATGGAACGGTCGAGTTCGAAGTTCTTGGTCGACTGGTTACGCTTGTCCGACGGGTACGGCGCGAGCATTGGCTGGCCGGTAGCCGGGTCCATGATCTGCTGGCCGTTGGCGTCCAACAGTGGCTGGCCAGGCTGTACCGCACCGGCCGAAGCGGTAGCGCCACCGGTAGTCTGCGGCGCCGAAGCAGGCGACGGCGGCTGGTTGCTCAGGGCGCCCGGCACACCTTGCGGGCCATTGCTGGCGGTGCGTTGTTCGTTGGTCGACTGCTCGCTGCGCAGGGCTGGCTGATCGGGGTTGAACTGTTCGGAGGTCGACTCTACGGCGCTGAAGTCCACGTCGGCGGAGACTTCAGCTTTGTAGCGGTCGTTGCCCAACACCGGTTGCAGGATGTTATGCACGCGCTGGGTGAGCATGCTTTCCATGCGGCGGCTGTAGTCGAACTGTTTGCCGGCCTGGGTCAGTGCAGAGTTCTCGGCCTGGTCGGACAGCAGGTTGCCCTTCTGGTCCACCACGGTAATTTGCGACTTGCTCAACTCGGGCACGCTGGTGGCGACCAGGTTGATGATCGCCAGGACCTGGCCAGGCTCCAGGGAGCGGCCGGCAAACAGCTCAACCAACACCGAGGCGCTTGGCTTGCGTTCGTCACGCACGAACACCGAGCTTTTCGGAATGGCCAGGTGCACGCGGGCACCCTTGACGTTGTTCAGGCTGGAGATGGTGCGCGCCAGCTCGCCTTCCAGGCCACGACGGTAGCGGGTGGCTTCCATGAACTGGCTGGTGCCCAGGCCTTGGTCCTTGTCGAGGATTTCAAAGCCGATGTTGGCATCGGACGGCGTCACGCCCGCAGCGGCCAGCTTCATGCGCGCACGGGCCACGTCGTCGGCCTTGACCAGCAACGCGCCAGAATTGGGTTCTACGGTGTAGGCGATGTCGGCGGCGGCGAGGGTTTCCATGATCTGCTTGGAATCCATGCCCGCCAGGCTGCCGTACAGCGGCCGGTAATCAGGTTGTTGCGACCACAACACCACGGCAAAACCAATCGCCACGCTGGCAGCCAGGCCGACCATCAGGCCCACCTGACGCAACATGGTCATTTCGGAGAGGTTTTCCAGGAACGACAGGCCAAACAGCGGCGGTTTGCCGTCTGCCTTGGCGGGTGCGTTGTCCACGACTGCTTCTGCCATGACTTAAATCTCGTCCTTAAACCGGCATCTGCATGATGTCTTGATAAGCCTGAACCAGCTTGTTACGCACTTGCGTCAACGCCTGGAAGGAGACGCTGGCCTTTTGCGAGGCGACCATCACATCGGTGAGGTCCACGCCGCTTTTACCGATCTCGAAGGCGGTGGCCAACTGATTGGAAGCTTGCTGGGTGTCACTGACTTTGTTGATTGCCTGACCGAGCATGTCGGCAAAACTGCTTTGGCCCAATTCCGGCGCTGGCGCGACGGATTTCGGTTGAGCCATGGCATCCATTTGCATGGAGCGCATATCCAACATCAACCGATTGAACTCAATACCCTGGCTCATGACCTTCTCTCTCCGACGACCCGCAATTTTTTGACACTACGCAGCGGTTACTAGGGGTGGTAGCAACAAGGGTGCCAGATCCGTGGCGACTCGTAAGAAAAGCCGACAAACCCTGTCGGCTTAAGTATTTGTCAGGTGGCGAAAAGGTAGGCTTCCACATCCATCCCCGCGTCGCGCATCTGCGCCAGCTTGTAGCGCAAGGTGCGCGGGCTGATGCCCAGGCGTTCGGCGGCTTCTTTACGGCGCCCGCGTTCGGCGCGCAGGGTGTCGATGATCATCTGGAATTCGCGGCGACGCAGGTCATCGCCCAAGGCACCGGCAGACTCGGCTTCGGCGACGACCGGTGCAGGCGCGAGGCTCGGCAACGGTGCAGCGCCACTGCCCATGGCCAGGCAGAAGTCCTGGGGCTGGATCAGCCCGCCCTGCTGCAGAATCAGTGCGCGCTGGATCGCATTGTCCAGTTCGCGCACGTTGCCCGGCCACGGGTAGCCGATCAGGCACGCCTGGGCCTCGGCCGACAGCCGCGCCTGGGCGTGCTTCATTTTTTTGACGTGGTTGTTCAGCAGGCGCTCGGCCAGCGGAATGATGTCGGCCGGCCGCTCGCGCAACGGCCGCCAGGCCAGAGGAAATACCGAAAGACGATAAAACAAATCTTCACGGAAGCGCCCCGCCGCCACTTCACCCGCCAGATCGCGGTTGGTGGTAGCGACCACGCGAATATCCAACTGGATCGGCTTGCGCGCCCCCACGCGCTCCACTTCACGCTCCTGGAGCACACGCAACAGCTTGGCTTGCAGGCCCAGAGGCATTTCAGAAATTTCGTCGAGCAGGATGGTGCCGCCGTCGGCCTGTTCGAACTTGCCGGCCTGGGCCGCGATGGCGCCGGTGAACGAACCCTTCTCGTGACCGAACAGCGTGGCTTCGAGCATGTTGTCGGGGATGGCCGCGCAGTTGATCGCGATGAACGGCTGCTTGGCGCGGCTGGATTGCTGGTGGATATAACGGGCCAGCACTTCCTTGCCGGTGCCGGACTCGCCGGAGATCAGCACCGTGGAATCACTGCGCGCAACGCGAGCGGCCAGTTCCAACAGTTGCGCACTGGCCGGCTCGAAGGCGATCGGGCCTTCGCCCTCGACGGCCGGCACCACGCCAAGGGCATGGCGGGCCACCAGTTCGATCAAGGCCTTGGGTTCGAACGGCTTGACCAGGTAATCGGCGGCGCCTTGGCGCATGGCATCTACCGCCCGCTCGACCGCACCGTGGGCGGTCATCAGCAACACCGGCAGTTGAGGCTGACGTGCCCGCAGCAGGCCGAGCAACTGGTGACCGTCCATGCCGGGCATGTTCACGTCGCTGACCACCAGGCTGAACGCCTCCTGCTCGACAGCCTCCAAGGCTTCTTCGGCAGAACCGACCGCCCGGTAGTCATGGCCCGCCAACAGCAGCGTGTCAGCCAATGCTTCACGCAGGGCGCGATCGTCTTCCACCAACAAAACCTTGATAGCCATATTCCTTTACTCCGCGCTTGCCGCGCCGGAAAACAGCGGCAAGGTCATCAATGCACAGGTGCCACGCCCCAACCGGGAATGCAGCTGCAATTCTCCCTGATGGGCACGCGCCACCGCCTTGACCACGGTCAGGCCGAGGCCGGTACCGTTGGTCTTGGTGGTAAAAAAGGGTTCGCCCAGGCGCTGCAACACCACCGGGTCGATGCCGCTGCCGCTGTCGCTGATGCACAGGCGCAGGGTTTGCTCGCGGCTGTACAGGTGCACCTTGAGGCGCGCGCCCGGGCCGCTGGCCTGGGTGGCGTTTTCGATCAGGTTGAGCAAGGCGCCGACCAGCGTGTCGCGGTTGCACAGCAGTTCGCCGAGGTGGCTGTCGCACTGCCAACGCACGCTGACGTCCTGGATGTGGGTGGCGGCAGCAGCCTGCAGCGACTGCATCAATTCGGCCGGCGTGACGCGGTCGGTCAGCGGCAATTCGCCCCGGGCGAACACCAGCATGTCGCGCACCTGGTGCTCCAACTCATGCAGGCGCTCCTTGAGGCGACCGGCAAAGCGCTGGTGGGTGGCGGCTGGCAATTGTTCATCAGTCAAATGACTGGCGTAGATCAACGCGGCCGACAGCGGCGTGCGGATCTGATGCGCCAAAGAAGCGACCATCCGGCCCAGCGACGACAAGCGTTCATGGCGCGCCAGCTGGTCCTGGAGGTGACGGGTTTCAGTCAGGTCGTTGAGCAACACCAGTTGGCCGGGCTCGGCGTCCAGGGAACGGGTGGCGATGGACAGGCGGCGCCCGTCCTTGAGGGAGATTTCATGGCCGTCGTCTTCACGCGGGGCAAAGCAGCGTGCGATCACGTGGCGCCACAGCTCGCCTTCCAGCGGCAGGCCGAGCATGTCGCAGGCGGCCGGGTTGGCTTCGCGCACGCGGCCCTGGTCATCGATGACAATCACGCCACCGGGCAACAACGACAACAGGTTCTGCAGACGGTTAGCCAGGCGCTCTTTCTCGGCCAGCTCTTCCATGCGCTGAGCACTGACCACGGCCAGCTCGCCTTTGAGCTCGGAAACCCGGGCTTCCAGCAGGCTGTAGGAGTCAGTCAATTGGCTCGACATCTGATTGAACAGCGAAAAGGCCTGTTCCAGGCCTTGGCGGCTTTGCTGCTCTACGGACGGAACGAGCCCCGGGATAGCGGGGCTGGAAGATTGCTGGGCGGCGTGGGGCATCATGCTCTCTCGCTTGGCTGACCGTCAGTTAAACGGAACGTTGCGAGGGCTGTAGCAATACTTGTGCCGAAAAAAAACCGCTGACGAATCAGCGGTTTGGAAAACAGGCGTCAATCATCCGCCTGTTCATCACCTTCTTTGCGGCTCATGCCGTACTTGCGCATCTTCTCCACCAGGGTGGTGCGACGGATGCGCAGGCGCTCGGCGGCACGGGCGACGATGCCGTTGGCGTCGTCCAGGGCCTGCTGAATCAGGCCTTGCTCCAGGTTGCCGAGGTAGTCCTTCAGGTCCAGGCCTTCGGGCGGCAGCATGGCAGTAGAACCGAAGTCCGGCGTATGGCCGTTGATGGCCACGCGCTCTTCCATGTCGCTGCGCAGGCTGTCGACCAGTTGCTCGTCTTCGTCGTCGACGTAGCGGAATTTCTTCGGCAGCTCGACCACGCCGATCACACCGTAGGGGTGCATGATCGCCATGCGCTCCACCAGGTTGGCCAGCTCGCGGACGTTGCCCGGCCAGCCGTGACGGCACAGGGACATGATGGCGGCGGAGTTGAAACGGATCGAGCCGCGCTTTTCGTGTTCCATGCGCGAGATCAGTTCGTTCATCAGCAGCGGGATGTCTTCGACGCGCTCACGCAGCGGCGCCATCTCGATTGGGAACACGTTGAGGCGGTAGTAAAGGTCTTCGCGGAAGCTGCCCACCTCGATCATGCTTTCGAGGTTCTTGTGGGTGGCCGCGATGATGCGCACGTCGACGCTCTGGGTCTTGTTGCTGCCCACGCGCTCAAAGGTACGCTCCTGCAGCACACGCAGCAGCTTGACCTGCATCGGCAGCGGCATGTCGCCGATTTCATCAAGGAACAGGGTGCCGCCGTTGGCCAACTCGAAACGCCCGGCACGGCTGGTGATCGCCCCGGTGAAGGCGCCCTTCTCGTGGCCGAACAGTTCACTTTCGAGCAGCTCTGCCGGGATGGCCCCGCAGTTGACCGGCACAAAAGGCCCGTCGCGACGCTTGGAGTGGTAGTGCAAGTTACGCGCGACCACTTCCTTGCCGGTGCCGGACTCGCCGAGGATCAGCACGCTGGCATCGGTGTCGGCCACTTGCTGCATCATCTGGCGCACGTGCTGGATCGCACGGCTGGTGCCGACGAGGCTGCGGAACAGGTTGGGTTCGCGGTGACGTCCACGCTCGCGGGCCTGGTCGTACATCTCGCGATAGACCTGGGCACGGTGCAGGGAGTCGAGCAATTTGCTGTAGCTGGGCGGCATTTCCAGGGTGGAAAGCACGCGGCGGCGCTGGTCTTCCGGCAGGTCGATGGAAGAAATATCGCCCATTAGCAACACCGGAAGGAACTCATCCCAGGTTGACAGTGTCTTTAACAGGCCCAGAACTGCGCCAGGAGCGTTTACCGTCCCGATCAGCACACAAATGATTTCACGGCTCGACGACAATGAGCTGACCGCCTGCTGCCAATCATGGCTACCGCAGGGCAAATTTTCTTCACCGAGAAAATTTAAAATCACCGCTAAATCGCGGCGGCGGACGCTATCGTCATCAATCAGCAGAATTTTGGTTTCACGCCACATGCAATAGCAACTTCCCTAGTTAACTCAAATGCCCTCGAGTAGGGGCAATCTAGAAGGTCGTAGGCATTTTCTGCGTTACAACCGTCTGAAATCTGAAAACAGCACTAGTTAAGTCAAAAAATCGCGCGCAGTCAAATTTATGACGCGCATTCGGATTAACTGAGCCAGTTCAGCCGAACAGATGGTAAACCTTTGACGCACTTTCCGCTCGATTGATCTGCGACATCTCTTCGAAAATCGCCTGGCGCTCGCCGGTCGTCACTTCAAGCAACTGCTGATAAACCGCCAGCAGGCTTTCCAGTTTTTCCCGTAGTGCATCCTCGTCCACCGGCGCATTGGCCAGTGCTTCGTCGATCACCGCACGACAGCCCATATCCAGCTCGCCGATCGCGTCCCAGTTACGTTGGGCCAAGGCGTCGACCAACGCTTCGCGGGTCTCGTCAATCCGTTGCAGGGCGTGGCTCATAACATGATCCTCAGGCCGACAGGCCTACAGTGGTGCAATACCGTCCCAACCTTCCTTGAGCGTAATCATCAGGCCGGCAACTTCGTCAATCATGGCAACATCGCTTTTGCTGTTGGCTTCAAGCAAGCGCGTGGTCATGTAGGCATACAGGTTATCCAACTGCTGCAACGCTGCCGGATCATCGGTTTTTTCCGGGTTCAGGCCGTCGCGCAGGCCGATCAGGATGTCGATCGCCTTGCCCAGCAGCAGGCCCTTTTGCGCGATATCACCACGAGCCATGGCACCCTTGGCCTGCGCCATGCGATCCAGCGCGCCTTCCATCAACATCTGGACCAGACGGTGTGGGCTCGCCTCAGAGACCTGGGCATGGGAATTGACCTTCTGGTATTGGCGAAGGGCTCGCATGGGATTCATGTTTCTACCTCGTGACAGGCAACAGCAAAATTGGATGGGCTCTGACTAATATGTCGACGGGATCACACAAAACTTTAACCCGTCGATCTGCTGAAGGCCGCGCCCGGCGCAGGATCACCGGGCGGCTTCATGGCGGATCAACTGTCCGAATTGCTCTTGTTCAGCGCGTTCAGCGTGCTCATGACACTGGAGCGCTGGTTGGTGAGCTGGGCCACCAGGTTGTTCATCGTGGTGTACTTGGCGGTCAGGCTGGTTTTCAGGGCAGCCATACGCGCGGTCAAGTCGTTCTGCTGGGTTTGCAGATCCTTGAGGTTGTTGGTCAGCGTTGTCGAACGCGAAGCCAGTACGCCGGTGTTGCTCAACGCGTAGCTGTCGGTCGCCGACTTCATGCGCGCCAACAGGCCCTTGTCACCGTTGAAGATCCCGCCGATGTCGGTGGGGTTGGTGGCAATGGCGGCACCGAACACTTTGTCATCGATGCTCAGCTTGCCGGTGGTCGAGTCGGTGTTCACACCAAATTGAGCCAGCGACTTCAACGTGCCCGACCCACCCAGGGCGTTCAGTTCACTGCGCAACGCCTGTTGCAACGAGCGCATGGTGGCGTCGCCGGTCAGCGCGGAAGGCGTGGTGCTGCCGTCCGGGTTGGTGGTGACTTTGGTTTCGGTACCGATCGCCGTCATCAAGGCGTTGTAAGTGTCGACAAACCCTTTTACCGAGCTCTTGAGGGTGTCGTTGCTGCGGGTGACGGTGATGGTCGAGGCCGTACGAGGAGCATTTTGGTCAGTGACACCCGACGGCAGAGGCGAAATCGCCGTCAACTTGATGCTCACACCAGAGATCGCATCGCTCAAGGTATTGCTCTTGGATTCCTGCGCCGCACCGTCAATGGTGTATTTGGCATTGACCGGCGCGCCGCCAACCACGGACGTATTGGCTTCCAGGCCGCTGTTGCCACTCAGGGTAATGTCCGTACCGGCACCGGTATTGGATGACGTCACAACCAGGCGCGAACCATTGGAGTCAGTCAGGATGTTGGCACTCAGCCCCGCACTGCTGTACTGCGCGTTGATGGAATCACGCACTTGTTGCAGCGTGGCGCCCGGTGGAACACTGACACCATAGCTCTGACCCGACTGGGAAATTGCCAGGGTCGTTGCGGTGGTACCGCTGTTGACCACACTCTTGGCCCCAGCGGCATAGTTCTGCGTGGAGATCTTCGAAGCTGTCGCCAACTGAGTCACGATCAACTGATAGCTACCGGCCGAAGCGCCAGCGCCCAGGGTGACCGTGGAAACGTTGTTATCCGAAGTCGTGGCGGTCAGGCCGCCGATACTGGCGTCCTTGGCCATGTTGTCCATGGCGCCGCGGAACGCATCGAGTGCCGCTTGAATCTTGCCGATCGAGGATAGCTGGGCGGTCTGCGTCTGCGTCTGCTTGTTGATCTGCGACTGCTTGGGCGCCTGTTCAGCGTTCACCAAGGCGGTAACGATAGACTGGGTATCGATGCCCGTTACCGGGCCGCTGACGGATATATCACCCATGATTCTTCTCCTGATCGGGGCTGGCGCTTTCTTGACGGACTACGTCTCAGGCAGCTACAGCAACAAAATTCATGCCAGCTCAGACTTTGGCGTCAAATAACAAGCTGCTGGCATCATGAAGGCTTTGTGCGAGTTTCAATGCGGTTTCCGAAGGGATCTGACGGATCACCTCGCCGCTTTCGGTCGCAATCACCTTGACCACCACCTGATGGGTGGAGTCATCAATCGAAAAATCCAGGTTGCGCTGGGCAGCCTGGACGAATTTGCGAATATCCGTGACCGCCTGTTCCAGGTCGGACGGTTTCGAGTCTTGCTGGGGTTGAGCCGCCACAGGCACAGGATCGACCTTGGCCTTCTGCGGATCATTGCTCACGGGAGCAGGTGCGCTCTGCGGCGCTACTGCAGGATAAGACAGGTTCAACTTCACACTCATGTCCATGTCCAATCTCCTCATCACGCAAAAGACAAAAGGGCACGTAAACGCGCCCTTCCGTCAGTCATCTACCGATGGCTATTACTGAAGCAGCTTCAGTACAGCGGACGGCAGTTGGTTGGCCTGGGACAGGATCGCAGTGGAAGCCTGTTGCAGGGTTTGTTGCTTGGTCAGCTGAGCAGTTTCAGCAGCGTAGTCAACGTCCTGGATCTGACCGCGAGCGGCGCTGGAGTTGTCTGCAATGCTCTGCAGGTTGGCAACGGTGTTGTCGAAACGGTTTTGAACAGCACCCAGACCAGCACGCTGGGAGTCGATGTCGGAGATCGCTTGAGTGATCACGTCGATCGAGTTCTGTGCGTTGGCAGCAGTGGTGATGTCGGTGTTGTTAACGGTGGTTTTGGTGGAGTTGGCAGCAGTACCAGTCGCTGCGAACAGGCCAGTCACACCGGCGCCGCTCAGGGAGTAGCTGCTGGAGGAGTTCAGGGACACTGCACCAGTTGCGATGATCGCGGTGTTGGCCAGGGCAACAGCAGTACCGAAGTTACCGGAACCGTCCTGGGTAGCAACCTTGATACCGGCTACAGCGCCTGGATCGCCAGCGTTGAAGGTCAGGTTCTCACCGGTGTCGGACTTGACCGACAGCGCTTGAGTGGTCGAATCGTAGTTAACGGTGATGCCCAGCTTGGCAGCGTTGGACTTCAGTTGGTCAGCCAGGTCGGAAGTGCTGGTCACGCCAGTGAACTGCACAGCGGTACCGCCGCCGACTGCCAGGGTGAAGTTGGCGCTGGCAGGGGTTGCACCAGCAATGGCAGCGGAGTCAACAGTGAACTGGGCAACGGTGCTGGCAGTCGCAGCCAGGCCGCCTACAGCGCCGTTCATCTGAGCAGCGATTTGCTTGGCCGAAGCGCCAGCAGCGATGGTCAGGTTTTTCGACTGGCCGCCACCGGTAACAGCGATCGCGCCGCCAGCAACGCCAGTTGCGCTTGGAGCAATGCCTTGGCTCTTCAGTTGCTGCGAACCAATGTTGTTGGCTGCAACGTTACCGATGCTCATGTCGATGGTCTGGTTGGCGTTGGCGCCGACCTGGAAGGAAGTAGTACCGAAAGAACCGTCCAGCAGGTTCTTGCCACCGAAGGTGGTGGTGGTAGCGATACGGGTCAATTCAGCAGTCAGTGCTGCGTATTGAGCCTGGTTCGACTTACGGTCTTCAGCGCTTGGCGAGCCGTTAGCCGATTGCAGAGCCAGGGTACGCATGCTTTGCAGGATGTTGGTGGACTGCTGCATTGCGCCTTCAGCGGTCTGAGCAATCGAGCTACCGTCGTTGGCGTTTTTGATCGCAACGCCCAGGCCGTTGATCTGGCTGGTCAGACGGTTGGAGATTTGCAGGCCGGCCGCATCGTCTTTGGCGCTGTTGATACGCAGGCCGGAAGACAGACGCTGCATGGAAGTTTGCAGTGCGCCGGAGGCCTTGTTCAGGTTGTTCTGAACGGTCAACGAAGCAAGGTTAGTGTTTACTGTTAATGCCATGACGAAATCCTCGTGGGTGGTGTACTGCGGCTTCCGGCCCTGGCAACCGCCGGGTGTGGCCTAGAGAACCTTCGTAATAGTTATCGTCGTGAATGCACGTTGCTTGAGGACTTTTTTGAATATTTTTACTAGCACCGTGCCACCCCTTTTAATTCAAGCATTTACGATAGCCCAAACCCCCGCAATTGCTGGGTTTTCTGGCGCCAAATAAAAAACGCCCATGATTTTTCAATCATGGGCGTTTTTGTGTGCGTCACTCTTTGGGCATCACGGACGATAGAGAATCGCCGAGCCCCACGACAGGCCCACGCCAAATCCGCTGATAGCCACACGCTTCCAGTCGGCGTCCATCATGTGCTTTTCCAGCAGCAGTGGAATGCTCGACGACACGGTGTTGCCGGTCTCGACCATGTCCTTGATGAACTTCTCCACCGGCGCCTCTTCGAAACGCCGGGCCACGGCGTCGACAATCGCCGCACTGCCCTGGTGGATGCAGAACGCGTCGATCTGGTCAGCCTTGAGGTCCGACTCATTGAGCAGCTCGTGCAAATGTGCCGGCACCTTGAGCAAGGCAAAGTTGAACACCTGACGGCCGTTCATGAAAAACACGCCATCACTGACCTTCAAGTGCGGCGCGCCGGAACCGTCGGTGCCGAACTTCGACTTGCCAAGCAACCACGGCGCGTCTTCGCCCATCCAGGTGGCCGTGGCGGCATCACCAAAGAGCATGGTGGTGTTGCGGTCTTCCGGGTCGACGATCTTGGAGTACGGGTCTGCGGTGATCAGCAGGCCGTTTTTCAGGCCGGTGGCTTCCATGAAGCCCTTCATCGCGTAGATCCCGTAGACGTAGCCGGAGCAGCCCAGGGAGATGTCGAACGCGGCCACGTGGGTCGGCAGGCCCAGTTTGTCCTGAACGATGGCGGCGGTATGCGGCAAGCCTTCTTCATCACCGTTCTGGGTCACGACGATCACGGCGTCGATGGACTCGCGCTTCAACTCGGGGTTGTTGGCAAACAAGGCGTTGACCGCCTCGACGCACAGATCGGAGGTTTCCTGCGCAGCATCCTTGCGCGGCAGGAACGCCGAACCGATCTTGCCGATGATGAATTCTTCATCCTTGGCGAATTTGGCACCCTGGGCGTAGTTGTCGACCCCGTCTGCCGGCACGTAACTGGCGATGCTTTTTATGCCAATCATTGTGGCTTCCCAATACTAAATAGCTGGAGAACACCCCTCGGGCTACGCCGGGGATGCTGACAATAAAGGGGATAACCCCGTAAAAATCTCGCTGAAAGCCGCCCCGCAAGGACCCTGTGACGACTTATCCTTTTCACACGATACAGTGAAGATGCGCTTTATGACTCACAGGTCACTCAATTTTGTGCGCTTTATGCAAAACCCTGCAACATTCCTGGCGCCAGAAACGACAACGGCCCACCCTGTTGCCAGGGTGGGCCGTTTGGTTGTGCGCCGTTTACATGCGGCTGAACAGGCTCAACTGGGAGATTTTCACGAAGGCCAGTTGCGAGGCTTGCAGCATGGTTTGCTGCAAGGTCAGGTCGATTGCCGCCTGCCCCATGTCCACGTTCGCCAGCGACGACATGGTGGAGGTGTTGGCCAGGCCCAGGCTGGTGTTCTCCTGACTCTGCACATCCAGGGCGTTCTGCCGCGCCCCGATCGAGCCGCGTACCTGGTCGATCTGCGCCGTGGCGTTACCCAGGTTGGCGACGGAGGTGTTCAACACATCCTTGAGGTTGTTCTTGGCAACCTGGTCGCCATCGGCCGGTGTCAGCAGGGCCTTGCGCAAATTGCCCAGGGTATCCAGGGCATTCATGTTCTTGTTGCTGGTGGCACCGACCGAGAATTGGTCGCCCGCCCCCGGCGTGCCGCTGATGCCGAAGGTGACGCCGGCCGTGGTGATCGACGTCGCGCCCGCCGCGATGGTGCCGCTGGCAATCGCCTTGCTGTTGGCGCTGTAGGGCTGGGCGAACACCTGGTAATCGGTGCCGCTGGTGAACTTGATGACCGCACCCGAGTTCGGGAAGGTGCTGGAGTACGCCGCCTGGTCCGTCACGCTGCCACCGGTCAACTGCGCCGTCGACGCATTGCTGGCCGTGCGCGAAACGCTGAAGCTGTCCGGCTTGCTTTCCAGCGTGAATTCCCTGCCCGCCACCAAGGCATCGGAAGGCGCGCCCGTCGAGACATTCGACCCCAGGTTCAGGGTGATATCGAACTTGACCCCGCGCAGGTTGACGCTGGAAGCGCCCTCCTTGGTGGCATCGAACGTGCCGTTGCCGGTGATCTCGGAGGTCACGTCGTTGCCGTCTTTGTCGGTGACGCTGTATTGGGTGCTGCTGGCGAACGTCAGCTTGTAAGGCTGGCCATCGGCAAAATTCTTGGTGTACGCCGTGCCCGAGGTGACCAGGCCCGCTGAGATCGAGACCTTGCCGTCATTGACCGTGGGCGGAATCACCGTCGCCTGGGTGCGCCCGGCGTTGGTGGAACTCTCCAGCAGCGTCTTGCCGGTGTCACCTGCGGTGATCGACAGGTTGCTGCCCACTTGCAGGCTCAGCGGCGTCTCATCACCTTGATAGCTGTAGGTGCCGTCATTGTTGCGGGTGTACGGCGGCGTATCGGTCTTGGTGCCCGAGAACATGTAGTTGCCGTTGGAATCCTTGGAGTTGAGCAAGCCCAACACCTGGTCCTCAATCGCGCCGACCTGGGCTGCAATTGCCTTGCGGTCATCATTGCTGAGCTGCATGTTACCCGCCTGCAACGCCAGGCCCTGGGCCGTTTGCATGGCGGTATTGATGCTTTGCAGCACGCTTTCTTCGTTGGTCAGCGAGTTTTGCAGGCTGGTGATGTTGCCGGTGTACTGGCCCAGCATGTCTTTTTGCTGTTGCAGCAACAGCAACTGAGCGGCCGCCACAGGATCGTCCGCGGCGGTCTGTACACGCACGCCGGTCGTCGCCTGGTTCTGGGCCGCGACCACGCCAGAATAGTTCTTCTGATAATCGCTGGAGCTGGTGCTGAAATATTGCTCTGTAGAGATACGCATCGTTCCAGACTCCTTTAAAGGGCGTTGATCAGTGTGCTGAAGGTTTCTTGCGCGGCCTTGATGATCTGCGACGACGCGGTGTAGTACTGCTGGAACTTGATCATGTCGCCCGCCTCCTCATCCAGGTTGACCTGGGACACGGAGTTGCTGGCCGCCTTGTTCGCCGCCAGCAACGCGCCGGTGGCTGTGCTGTCAGTGTTGGCCTGGGCCGCCTTGGAGCCCACCTGCGACACCAGTCGGCTGTTGGCGCTGACCAGGCTCATGCCCGCATTGCCATCCACCGCACCCACGGTCGCCTTGGTCTGCAGCCCCAGCAGTTCCTGGGCGTTACGGCCATCGGAGGTGGCGCCGCTGTTGAACGAGAAGGTGGTGCTGTCGTCCTTGGCTGGCGAACCGCCCACCGAGGTATCGAAACTGAAGCTCTTGCCCGGGATCAGCGCGCCGGACGCATCACGCATCGGCACGTTGATGGTGATCTTGTTGGCCTGCCCCGGGATGATGCTGCCGGTGCCGATCGGGTTGCCCTGAGCGTCGCTGATTTTGTACGACTGCGTACCATCGGCGGCCACGGCGCCATAGACCATTTTTACCGGCATCGAGTTTTCGATCCCGGTGCGCAACTGCGCGGTATCGGCGCCGCCGTTGATATCGATCGGCAGCGTCAAGGTCGGCGGCGTGAACGTGCCAGTGCCGGTGTTGGTCTTGCTGGCGTTACCGGCCAGTGCCCCGGCGTACGCGATTTTGTTCGGGTCCTTGAGCTCAACGCTGATATTGCTGGCCCCGGTGGCCGTCGGGCTGACCTTGAAACTGTCACCGGCAGCCATTGGGCCTTTGCCATCGAGCGCCAATGTGAAACCGTCGATCACCGGTGGCGGCGTGGTGGTGGTGTCGAACGACCCCATGGCCTTGCCGTCGGAACGCACGACGTTGTACTGGTTGCCACTGGTGAAAGTGACCTTGTAGTCGAAGGTCGACAGCTTGCTGCTGTCGGCAATCGTCACGT
Organism: Pseudomonas sp. GW821-FHT05H12; assembly: GCF_059419385.1. NCBI lineage: Bacteria > Pseudomonadati > Pseudomonadota > Gammaproteobacteria > Pseudomonadales > Pseudomonadaceae > Pseudomonas > Pseudomonas sp. GW821-FHT05H12. Next base: position 47,626 of record NZ_JBWKRS010000041.1, read on the forward strand.
TCAGGTTGCCGGAGCCTGCGCTGTTACCCGCGGCCGCCTGGCTGCGCTGGGAGATCGCTGCCGCACTGTTGATATCACCGAACAACGAACTGCCGAAGTCACTGTTCAGGTCCAGGCCCTGGCCCAGCTGGCGGTTGACGGTGTCAGCGGTGGCAATGGCGATGCGGCCCAAGTCGTTGATCGCCGGCATCAGCACGTCGCTGCGATAACGCAACAGGCCGCCAATGCTGCCACCGGTGACCACCGAACCGATGTCCATCGCGGTGTCGCCCATGTTCAGCTGAATGGTGTACTGGCTGTTGTCGGTCTTGCTCGGCACCGCCGAAATCGGGTTGGAGATCCCACCCTCAACCAGCGACTGGCCGGTACCGGTGGTGATGCTCAGTTGGCCGTTTTTCTCGGTGGCCGTCACGCCGATCAATTCATTGAGCGAGCGCACCGCTTCGTTGCGCGCATCCAGCAGGTTGTTCGGCGCACTGTTGGAGGTACCGCTCGCCTGGGCGATCTGGTTGTTCAGCGAGGCAATCGACGACGTCAGCGAATTGACCTGATCGCTCATGGTCTTGAGCTGGCTGTTGATCGTTTCTTTCTGCTGGGTCAGCTGCGTGGAAATCGAGTTGAAACGGTTGCTCAAGGTCTGCGCGCTGGTCAACAGCAATTGCCGGGCGGAAATGTCCGAAGGGTTGGCGGCGGACGTTTGCAGCGCTGAGAAAAACGCACTGAGGGCCGGGGACATGCCGGTGGACTTGTCCGACAGGGTCTTGTCGACCGCAGCAGCCTGGCCGGCATAGGCGGTGGCGTCGCTGTTGAGCGCGGTACTGCTCTGGTAGGCAGCACCGAGGAAATCGTTATAAATGCGGCGCACATCCGCCAGGGTCGTACCGCTGCCGATGTAGATACCGCCGTACTGGTTCGACGCACTGGTGTTCTGGGTGGTCTGCTGGCGCGAGTATCCCGGGGTGTTGACGTTGGCAATGTTGTTACTCAGGACCGACAGCGATCCTTGAGCGGCGTTGAGCCCCGACATCCCGATATTGAGCAAACTCATGATTCAGACCTTATAAATGAGTGGATGCGCCCGCGGCAGCGTAGTTCTGGTAGCTGTTCATCGTTTTTGCGATCTGCGAAATCTTGCTGGCGTAGTCCGGGTCGGTTGCATAACCGGCTTTTTGCAACTCGCGTACAAACTGTTCCGGGTTGTCGGCCGATTTCACAACTTCTTTATAGCGATCATTGCTTTGCAGCAACGTCACCAAGTCGTGGAAGCTGTCCTGATAGGAGTTGTAGGAACGGAACTGCGCCGTCTCCTTGACCATCGCCCCATCGCGAAACTCGCTGGTGATCGCGCGGGCCTGGCCGCCCTGCCAGCTCTGCCCGGCCTTGATGCCGAACAGGTTGTGGCTGCTGCTGCCATCTTCGGCACGCATCACCGATTTGCCCCAACCGGTTTCCAGGGCCGCCTGGGCCACCAGGTACTTCGGATCGACGCCGATGCGCGCCGCCGCGGCCTTGGCCATCGGCAACATGGTGGCAACGAATTCATCCTGCGAGCTGAATGCCTTCTTCGCCGGCGCCAGCGGTGGCTGGGCAATGGCACGGCCGTAGACCTGCATCTGGCCTTTTGGCGCGACGGCAAACCCGCGCGCGGCACTGTTGATCACGTTGTCTGCCGCCGCGCTGTTACGCAGCGGCACGGCGTTGTTGACCGTGGTGGCGTCGGTGTTCGGCACGATGCCGGCCAACAGCCGATCAGTCAGCTTGCTCGGCAAGGAGATACGCCGCTGGTTCATCAGCGCCACATCGTTGGTATGGGACACGCCCCCCTCGGGCACCGCCACGCGGTACGCCCACAGCGGGCGCTGGCCATTGGAGCGACCCAACGGGCCATCAGCTTTGGTGCCTGCGGCAATCGCGGTCGGCACGTCGACTTTCTTCGCCGGCTCCGCCGTTGCGGGGCCTTGCAAAGTGGCGGCCTGAGGGTCCACCGGTTTGTTCTTCTGCATCTGGCGCATCAACACGTCAGCCAGGCCGATACCGCCGCCCTCGCGTGACATGGAGACCGCCAGTTGCTGGTCGTACATTTCCTGGTACTGCTTGGCCGCCGGGGTGTTCAACGGGTTGTCCTTGCCCAGCGCTTCGGTGGCCGAGCGCGCTGACTTGAGCATCTCGCTCAAGAACAACGATTCGAACTCCTGCGCCACCTTGCGCATGTTCGCATCGCTGTTCTTGTCGGCACCGACCTTGAGCTGGTTCAGCCGGTTCAGGTCGGAGTAAGACCCCGAGTCCGCCGTGCTGGTCAGCCCGCTTTTGCGCATATCCATAGCCATGGCCTTAGATCACGATCAGGTCGGCTTGCAGGGCGCCGGCCTGTTTCAAGGCTTCAAGGATCGCCATCAAGTCGCCGGGCGCTGCGCCCACCTGGTTCACCGCACGGACAATCTCATCCAGGGTGGTGCCGGGGCCGAACTTGAACATCGGCTTGGCTTCTTGCTGGGCATTGACCCGCGAACGCGGTACCACGGCGGTCTGGCCATTGGACAACGGGCCAGGCTGGCTGACGATCGGGTCTTCGGTGATGGTCACCGTCAGGCTGCCGTGGGTCACCGCGGCCGGCGACACCTTGACGTTCTGGCCGATCACGATGGTGCCGGTGCGCGAATTGATGATGACCTTGGCCACTGCCTGGCCCGGGTCGACCTCAAGGTTTTCCAGGATCGACAGGTAGTCGACACGCTGGCTTGGGTCCAGCGGTGCTGTTACGCGGATCGAACCGCCGTCGATGGCTTGCGCCACGCCAGGGCCGAGCATGTCGTTGATCTTGTCGACCACACGCTTGGCGGTGGTGAAGTCCGAACGGTTGAGGTTCAGGGTCAGGCTGTTGCCCTGGTTGAAACCGCTCGGCACGGTGCGTTCAACGGTGGCGCCGCCCGGAATACGACCGGCCGACGGCACGTTGACAGTGATCTTCGAGCCGTCACGGCCCTCGGCGTCAAAGCCGCCCACCACCAGGTTGCCCTGGGCGATGGCGTAGACGTTGCCGTCGATACCCTTGAGCGGCGTCATCAGCAAGGTGCCGCCACGCAGGCTCTTGGAGTTACCGATGGACGACACGGTAATGTCCACCACCTGCCCCGGCTTGGAGAATGCCGGCAAATCAGCACTGATCGACACGGCAGCGACGTTTTTCAACTGCACGTTGCCCGACCCTGGCGGCACCTTGATGCCGAACTGCGACAGCATGTTGTTGAAGGTCTGCAAGGTGAACGGGGTCTGGGTGGTCTGGTCACCCGTACCGTTGAGCCCCACCACCAGGCCGTAGCCGATCAACTGGTTGGAGCGCACGCCCGAGATGCTGGCGATGTCTTTCAGGCGCTCGGCCTGGGCGACTGCGCTCAGGGACAACAGCAATGCCGCTGCCATCAGCTGTTTGAGGTTCAAGATGATCACCTAGAAAGGGAACAGCGGGCTAAGGAAGAAACGGTCGAACCAGCCCGGCTGACTCGCATCAGCAAACGAACCCGTACCCGAGTAGGTAATGCGCGCATCGGCAATCCGCGTGGACGGCACGGTGTTGTCGGTGGCGATGTCATCGGCGCGGACCATGCCGGCGATGCGCACCAACTCGTCGCCGGTGTTGAGGGTCATCCACTTTTCACCGCGCACCGCGATGATGCCGTTGGGCAATACGTCGGCCACGGTCACGGTGATCGAACCGGTCAAGGTGTTGCCTTGCGCCGCCGCGCTCTTGCCGTTGGTGGCACGGTCGCCGCTGTAGCCGGCGCTCAGGCTCAGGTCACCGCTGCCCAACGGGTTGTTGGTGTTGGGCACGGCGCCAAACAGCGAGGTCAGGCCGATGCCGGTCTTGCTGGTCTTGTCGATCTGCGAGTTGGCGTTCTTGCTGGCCTGGGTCTTCTCGTTCAGGGTGATGGTGATGATGTCACCGACCCGGAATGCCTTGCGGTCGCTGTACAGGTTCTGTTCGAAACCGGCCTGGTAGATTGAGCCATTGTTGGCCGCCGCCGGCAACGGTGTGCGTGGCAACACCGGTGCGTAGTACGGGTCATTGGGTTTCGGCGTCGGGGCGACACAGCCCGCGAGCACGGCGATCCCACTCAATGCCAGAACAGAAACATAGCGATTCATGACCCTTACCTCACGGTGTTGCAGGCGCCAGAAAAAGCGCCCCATAGACTTGGTTACAGATTCTGCGTTACGAACGAAAGCATCTGGTCGGCGGTGGAAATCACCTTGGAGTTCATCTCGTAGGCGCGCTGGGTGGTGATCATGTTGACCATCTCCTCAACGGTGCTCACGTTGGAGGTTTCCAGGGTGCTTTGCAGCGTGGTGCCGAAGCCGTTCAGGCCCGGGGTGCCGATTTGCGGCGCGCCGCTGGAAGCGGTTTCGAGGAACAGGTTGTTACCGATGGCTTGCAGGCCGGCCGGGTTGATGAAGTCGGCGGTCTGCAGGTTGCCGATCACTTGCGAAGCCGGGTTGCCGGCAACGGTGATGGACACGGTGCCGTCGTTGCCGACGGTAAAGGTCTGGGCGTTGTTCGGCACGACAATGGCCGGTTCCAGGGCAAAACCGTTGGCGGTCACGACCTGGCCGTTGGCGTCCAGGTGGAAGGTGCCGTCACGGGTGTAAGTGGTGGTGCCGTCCGGCTGCAGGATCTGGAAGAAGCCCTTGCCGTTGATGGCCATGTCCAGCGGCTGGCCGGTCTGTTGCAGGTTACCGGCGCTGAAGTTCTTCTGGGTGCCGACGATCTGCACACCGGTACCCAATTGCAGGCCCGACGGCAGTTCGCTGTCCTGGGTCGATTGGGCGCCCGGCTGCTTCTTGATCTGATAGAGCAAATCCTGGAACTCGGCACGGTCACGTTTGAAACCCGTGGTGGACACGTTGGCCAAGTTGTTGGAAATGGTGGTCAGGTTGGTGTCCTGGGCGGACAAACCGGTTTTGGCAACCCATAGAGCCGGAAGCATGCTGTTCTCCTTCGTGCGCCTGTTTGTTGGCGCTGCGCTGCAAAATTAGTGGTTCAACGAGGCCGCAATCAGCTCATCGACAGAACGCGGGTCATGGCCTGGTCGTCTTCTTTAGCGCTGTTCATCATCTTGATGTGCAGCTCGAATTGCTTGGAAAGCGCCAGTACCGCTGTCATCTCTTCAACCGCGTTCACGTTGCTCGCCTGCAGGAAACCCGAGGTCAACCGCACGTTCGCGTCGGCTTGGGCAGGCTGGCCATCCTTGGTGTGGATGGTGCCGTCCAGGCCTTTATTCAGATTCTTGGGGTCGGGCTGGACCAGCTTGATGCGGTCCACTTCAGCCATCACCCGTGGGCCTTCGCCCATGGCGCGGATGCTGACGGTGCCGTCGGCGCCCACTTCGATTTTCTGCTGGGGCGGCACGGCAATCGGGCCACCGTTGCCCATGATCGGCATGCCGTTGCCGGCCCGCAGCACGCCCAGTGCATCCACGTTCATGCTGGCGCTGCGTACGTAGGCTTCGCCGCCGTCGGGGGTTTGCACCGCCATCCAGCCATCGCCGTTGACCGCCACGTCGAGGTCGCGGCCGGTTTCAATCATCGCGCCAGGAGCAAAGTCGGTGGCCGGCCGTTCGGTCATGGCAAACGCCCGCGCCGGAAAGCTGTCACCGAACACCGGCATCGAACGCGCCTGTTCCAGGTCGCGTTGAAAACCGTTGGTGGAAATGTTCGCCAGGTTGTTGGCATGGGCCTTCTGCGCCAGAGCATTCTGGCTGGCGCCGGTCATTGCCACATAAAGGTACTTGTCCACGCTCTTTCCTCTTTCTGACGGACGCTTGCCGCCCACCGCTGTACTGAGGAGGCTTAAGCAATTTGCGAACCAACTTTTTAAAAGGCGGAGAAATCCAGGCGGGGCGGGGGTTTGCGGGCGGGTGTGAAGATCTGATGGACGAACGAGAGTCGAAAAAACGGCGGACTACTGCCGCCTGCGGCAAGCCCCGTCCTTGAAAACGACATAGATCAACTGTGGGAGCTGGCTTGCCTGCGATGGCGGTCAGTCAGTGAAGCATGCGGGGACTGACACACCGCCATCGCAGGC
>NZ_JBWKRS010000042.1:0-49826 GCF_059419385.1 Pseudomonas sp. GW821-FHT05H12
GTCGCCGGTCGTCAGGGAGAGACTGGCGGCATGAACCTTAAATGGTGTCCAAGAATACTTGACCAGTTCAGCTTGCCAGCGATAGCGGTGTATCAGTCGACGCATGTGTTAACTGACAGACCGCTATCGCCGGCAAGCCGGCTCCTACAGGGGGGGCGGTTAGATGACGAAGCGCGCCACCATCGCGTTCAGGTCCACCGCCAAACGCGACAGCTCATGGCTGGCCGCGCTGGTCTGGTTGGCGCCCGCCGCCGACTGGGTCGCCAGGTCGCGGATGTTGACCAGGTTGCGGTCCACTTCACGGGACACTTGCGCTTGCTCTTCAGACGCGCTGGCAATCACCAGGTTGCGTTCGTTGATCAGGCTGATGGACTGGGTGATCTGCTCCAAGGCCACACCGGCGGCGCGGGCCATTTCCAGGGTGGTCTGGGTGCGCTGGTTGCTCTGCTGCATCGATTGCACGGCTTCACCGGTGCCGTTCTGGATGCCGGCGACCATCTTTTCGATTTCCTGGGTCGACTGCGCCGTACGGTGGGCCAGGGCCCGCACTTCGTCTGCCACCACGGCAAAACCGCGCCCCGCTTCACCGGCACGCGCCGCTTCGATGGCGGCGTTGAGCGCCAGCAGATTGGTCTGCTCGGCAATCGCGCGGATCACGTCGAGCACTTTGCCGATGTCACGGCCTTGGGTGGCCAGGCCTTCGATCATTGCGGCGGTGTTTTGCACGTCCTGAGTCATGGTCTGGATCGCGCCGACGGTTTCCACCACGCGGTCGCGACCTTCGCGGGCGGCCTGGTTGGACTGGCTGGACGCTTCGGAAGTGGACACGGCGTTGCGCGCCACTTCTTCCACGGCAGCGGTCATTTCATTGACGGCGGTGGCCGCCTGGTCGATTTCATTGTTCTGTTGCTGCAGGCCTTTAGAAGCCTCTTCGGTAACGGCGCTCAACTCCTCCGCCGCCGACGCTAGCTGGGTGGCCGAGCCGGCGATGTGCTGGATGGTCTGGCGCAGGTTGGCTTGCATCGACGCCAGGGCGCTGAGCAGGCGGGCCGGTTCATCTTTGCCGTCGTCTTCGATGGCCTTGCTCAGGTTGCCACCGGCAATCGTCTCGGCCACTTCCACCGCTTTGCGCAAAGGGGTGACGATACTGCGGGTCAACAACCAGGCCAGCAACACCGTGAGCAGTGCAGCAGCAACTGACACGGCGATCACCCCGGTAATGGCCCCCTCGTAACTCTGCCCCGCTTCAGCGTCGGCTTCCTTGGCATCGGCCGCGTTGATGGCGATCAGCTTGTTCAACTGCTCGCCCATCAGGTCGGTGCCGTCCTTGATGCGGGTGTTGATCAGCGTGCGCATCTCTTCGACTTTGCCCTGCTTGGACAGGGCTAGCATCTCGGCCTGGGCAGTGAAGTAGTTGTTCAGGGTGGTGACGAACGTCTTGTACAGCGCCGCCTCCTCCGTACCGGCCGGCAACGCCGCGTAGCCGGCCTGGGCTGTTTTCACCTTGTCGGCCAACACAGCCATGCGGGTTTCAGCTTCCTGCAAGCCAGCCGGCTCACGGTTGACCAGCACGCGGAACGACAGGATGCGCAGGCGCAGTACGTTTTCGGTGATGTTGCCAAGGTAGGTCACGCTGGGCAGTTGGGTGGCGCTCATGTCCACCGACGACTGACGGATCTGCGTCATGCGGTTGACCGCAAACACCCCCAGTAAAACCACTAGCAACGCAATGAACGCGAAACCGAGAAATGCGCGTGGGGCGATATTCAGATGACGGAGGGACATAGGGGGTGCTCTCAGAAGTAGTGTTTGCGAGCGTCCCTGCCGCGAAACGATCAGTCGGTGTCAACGCGCCGCTCTGACCTTTGGTCACCACTGTTATCGTTAGTATGTGGGCCTATACGAGGTATCGGCAGGGCTTGCGGTTTCCCGCAGGGCCTTCATAAATATTTTTTTACACTTCTGACGACCGGCAGTTTCTGGCATTCTTCGCCTCCATTTTCTGACCCGAGCCCGCATTTTGTCTGACGCTCAAGCCCCCCGCCCCCGCTATAAATCCGACCTGATCTACGGCCTGGAAGACCGCCCGCACTTCACCGCAGCAATCTTTGCCGCGCTGCAGCACGTGCTGGCGAGTTTCGTCGGCATCATCACCCCGACCCTGATCGTGGGCGGTGTGCTGGGCCTGGAAAGCGAAGTGCCGTACCTGGTGAGCATGGCGTTATTCGTGTCGGGGCTTGGCACCTTTGTGCAAGCGCGCACGTTCGGCCCGGTGGGCTCGGGGCTGCTGTGCCTGCAAGGCACCAGCTTTTCGTTTATCAGCGTGATCCTCAGCGCGGGCTTCATGGTCAAGGCTCGAGGTGGCGGCACCGACGAGATCCTGTCGACCATTTTCGGCATCTGCTTTTTTGCCGCTTTTATTGAAGTGGTGCTCAGCCAGTTCATCGGCAAGCTGCGCAAGCTGATCACCCCGGTGGTGACCGGCACCATCATCACCTTGATGGGCCTGTCGCTGATCAAAGTCGCGGTCACCGACATGGCCGGTGGCTTTGGCGCCAGCGACCTGGGTGCCGCTGGCAATATGGGCCTGGCCGCGCTGGTGCTGCTGACCATCGTGGTACTCAACCGCTTCAGCAACCCGTTCCTGCGCCTGGGTTCGATCGTGATCGGCCTGACCCTGGGCTTTGTGGTGGCCTGGTGGATGGGCCGCGTCGACATGGCCGCCCTGCCCCATGTGCCGTTGATCAGCGTGCCAGTGCCGTTCAAATACGGGTTCTCGTTCGACTGGGTGGCGTTTATCCCGGTGGCGGTGATCTTCCTGATTTCCCCGCTGGAAGCGGCCGGTGACCTGACCGCCAACTCGATGATTTCCCAACAGCCGGTCAAGGGCCCGCTGTACATCAAGCGCATCAAGTCGGGCCTGCTGGCCGACGGCTTGAACTCGGCGATGGCCGCGACCTTCAACAGCCTGCCGATGGTGACCTTCGCCCAGAACAATGGGGTGATTCAGTTGACTGGCGTGGCCAGCCGCTACGTGGCGTACTTCATCGCCGGCCTGCTGGTGCTGCTGGGGCTGTTTCCGATGATCGGCGCGGTACTGCAGTTGATGCCCAAGCCGGTGCTGGGCGGCGCTACCTTGATCATGTTCGGCACCGTGGCCGTGGCCGGTATCAAGATCCTCGCCGAAGCCGGGCTGCATCGACGCAACGTGTTGATCGTGGCAATCTCCCTCGGCATGGGCCTGGGTGTCGCCGCCGTGCCAGAAGTGCTGCGCGACCTGCCCAAGGCGCTGCACAACATCTTCGAATCGCCGATCACCGTGGGCGCGTTCTGTGCAATCCTGCTGAACATTTTCCTGCCGGAAGAGTTCATAGAACTGGAAGAAGATGAATTTGATCCGGAGTCCTCTACCCTCAAGGTGATGCAAGACCCGGACGTCACGAAATAGGGAGCACTGTTAATGCGCAAGCTCATGGTTGTATCGCTGTTACTGCTGACCTTGAGCGCCTGCGCCCTGTTCCCCAACCGCGACCCGGTGAATATCACCGTGGTCGGCATTGAGCCGCTGCAAAGCCAGGACCTGGAAGTGCGTTTCGCCGTGAAGTTGCGGGTGCAAAACCCCAATGAAACGGCGATCGACTACAACGGCGTGGCCCTGGACCTGGACGTCAACGGCCGGCCGCTGGCCTCGGGGGTGAGTGACCAGAGCGGTTCCATCCCGCGTTTTTCCGAGACGGTTTTGATGGTCCCGGTGAGTGTTTCGGCGTTTTCTGTGTTGCGCCAGACGTTGGGCCTGAGCCAGACCCAGAGCCTGAACAACCTGCCCTACGTGCTACGCGGCAAGCTGGCGGGTGGGCTGTTTGGCACCATGCGTTTTGTCGACCGTGGCACGCTCGACCTGCCCAACACGGCCACGTGGTGATCGCCATGCAACCGACGCTCTATACCGAACGCCTGATCCTGCGCCCACTGACCCTGGACCATGCCGACGCGATCCAGCAGATATTCCCCCATTGGGAAGTGGTGCGTTACCTCAACGATGAGGTGCCCTGGCCTTACCCGGCGGATGGTGCGCGCAGCTTCCTGGAGAACGTGGCCTTGCCTGGTATGGCGCGGGGCGAGGAATGGTGCTGGTCGATCTTCCTGAAGGACTCACCTGACACGTTGGTCGGCAACATCAGCCTGTTCGATACCGAAGACGACAACCGTGGCTTTTGGCTCGGCCAGCCATGGCACGGCCAAGGGTTGATGACCGAGGCCTGCGCGGTGGTCACCGACTACTGGTTCAACGTGCTCGAACGCCCGGTATTGCGCGCCCCCAAGGCAGCGCCCAACCAGGGATCGCGGCGGATCTCCGAGCGGGGCGGCATGCGCTTGGTCAAGACGGTAGAAGGTCACTTTGTCGAAGGCACCTTTCCCCGGGAAATCTGGGAAATTACCCGCGAGGAATGGCTGAATTTCCAAAAATCGACACCCACCCTGTAGGAGCCGGCTTGCCGGCGATGGCGGCCTCCCTGCCAATAAATTGAGTGACTGATAGACCGCTATCGCCGGCAAGCCGGCTCCTACAGGTTTAACCGGTGGTGAAGCGAACGCCCGGTTTGGCGCGCTCATCCACGCTCAATTCGAACACATCCGGCCGCGCATAGTGCCCCACAACGTCATAGTCATACCGCGCCCGCACCAAGTCATCGGGGTCGATCTGCGCCGTCAACAGTCCTGCTTCCCCCACCAATGGCCCGGCCAGGATGTCGCCCATGGGCCCGACAATCACGCTGCCTCCGGCGATCAAGGGACGGTCTGACGGCCAGTTGGCCACCTCCACCCCCAACGCCGCCGGCGAGGCCTGTACCTGGCAGGCGCTCACCACAAAGCAGCGGCCTTCATGGGCCACATGGCGCATGCTCACTTGCCACATTTCACGCTCATCCACGGTGGGTGCGCACCAGATGTCCACGCCCTTGGCGTACATGGCCGTGCGCAGCAGCGGCATCATGTTTTCCCAGCACACGGCACCGCCGATACGCCCCACCGCCGCGTCGATCACTGGCAGAGTAGAGCCGTCGCCCTTGCCCCAGATCAACCGCTCGGTGCCGGTGGGCATCAACTTGCGGTGCTTGGCCACCCACCCGCCCGTAGGCTCGAAATACAGCACCGTGCAATACAGGGTGTTGCCACTGCGCTCGATCACACCCACCACCAGGCTGGCGCCGGTGCGCGCCGACAGGCTGGCCAGGGCGTCGGTCTCGACGCCGGGTACATCGACCGCATTGGCAAAGTAGCGGGCGAAGGCTTCGCGACCTTCCGGCAGGCGGTAGCCCAATTGAGTACCGAAGGCTTCACCTTTGGGATAGCCGCCCAGCAGCGCCTCGGGCATCACCACCAGTTGCGCGCCGCTGCGGATGATTGCGTCCTCGTAGCCAAGGATTTGCGCCAGGGTCTCGCCTTTGCCGCCCGGCAAGGATCCGATTTGCAGGGCCGCCACAGTAGAAACAGGCATCACGATCACTCCAGAGTCAGGGGGGTTGCCCATTCTCCGGCCAGCCATGATCATGAATAAAGCCCACCCCAATGCTGAATGATATGAACCAAATGAATATCGCCCAGGTTGACCTCAATCTGCTGAAAACCTTTGAAGCCCTGCATGACGAGTCCAGCGCCAGCCGCGCCGCCGTGCGCCTGGGCGTGACGCAGTCGGCCATCAGTGCGGGGTTGCGGCGTTTGCGCGAAGTGTATGGCGACCCATTGTTCGTGCGCACCGGGCGCGGCCTGGCGCCGACATTGCGTGCCAATCAGTTGAAACCGGTGATCAGCGAGGCGCTGGAGCGCTGCCGGCAAAGCCTGGCCATGGTCAACCCGGATAACCAGCAGTATCAGGGACGCTCCGTGGTGCTGGGGTTGTCGGATGATTTCGAGATTGCCTACGGCCGGCGCCTGATGGAAGCAATCGCCCGGCGCGCGCCGAAACTGCGGGTGATCTTTCGCCAGACCCACAGCCAGATCGTCGCCGGTGCCCTGCTCGACCGTACCCTGGACCTGGCAATCACGGCGGGCGGCTTTGCCCACGGCCGGCTCAGTCGGCAAGTGTTGGGAGAAGGTGATTACCGCTGCCTGGTGGATTCAGACCAGGCCAGCATCAGCCTGGACGAGTTCGTCGCCCGTGAACACGTGCTGGTGTCATCCGGTGGGTTTATCGGGATTACCGATGAGGGTTTGGCGGCACAGGGGTTGAGCCGCCAAGTGTGTGCCTCCACCAGCCACTTCGCGGCGCTGCCGTTTTTGCTCAAGGGCAGCCAGGCGGTGGCGACCATTCCCGGGCACGCGGCGCAGGCTATTGCCGACATGACCGGCCTGCACGTACTGCCCTGCCCGCTGGCGTTGCCGCGCTACCCGGTGGAGTTGGGCTGGCGGACCCAGGCGCAGCTGGACCCGATGTTGCTGAAGGTGCGTGAAGCGATTGTGGCGAGCTTTATTTAGCCGCCGCCATCAACTTGTTGACCTCACTGCGCACCATGTTGGAGAACTCGGGCGGCGACATGCCGTCCAGCTCGGCGCGGACCCACTCGGCCCACTTGCCCTTGCGTTTGGCGCGCTCGCCGAATAACCGTGCCGCTTCGCCCTTGGCCTTGCCCAGGTTGGTTTGCCACAGGTCGTAGAGGCGGGACTTTTCATCTTCCAGCTCGGCGCGTTCGGCGAGGGTCTTGTTGGCCAGATTGAAGCTCATGTTGAATTACCTGCTGCACAAATAGACGACATCTTACACTGTAGGTCGAAATTTCCTGATTCGGATTTTGCCCAGTCGTTGGCAGGCGCAAAAAAACTGCAACTTTTGCCGCTGCCCGGCACTCCATTGTTCACTGTCACATTCACTCGCAAGGAGTCACACAATGGCCCGCAAAACCGCTGCCCAAGCCGTCGAAGACCAAATCAAGGACCAAGCCTTCAGCGAACTGACCGCGCTGATCGAAGAATCGGACAAGCTGCTCAAAAGCAGTGCATCCCTGGTGGGCGAAGAAGGTGAAACCCTGCGCGAGCAGGTCGCCATCAAGCTCAAGCAAGCCCTGGACTCGGTGTCCAATGTACGCGAGCGCAGTAAGCCCGTAGTAGACGCCACCGAAACCTACATCGGTGGCCACCCGTGGCAGACCGTGGCGATTTCCGCAGGTTTCGGCCTGGTGGTAGGCCTGCTGCTGGGCCGCCGCAACTGATACATGAAGGCTGCGCCGGATACGGCGCAGCCTGTTTTATTGCTCGGCCAGCACGCGCAGCCGCGCCAATTCCTCTGCATCAACCTCGATACCCTGCTGGTCCGACCGCGCCCGCGTGCGATGACGTCGGTCCCCTGGCAAACGCCGCAACCCCGCCGCATGCATCTGCCGCACCAGTTCCTGGCTGCGCTCGGCGAAGCTTTGCCCGGCGGTCTTGCTCGGGTCGATCAGAATGAGCAGTTGGCCGGTCCACGGCGTGCGGGCGCCCGGGTGATCGGCCCAGTTGAATTCGAAGGAGAAATTGCCGCCCGTCAGGGCCGCTGCCAACAGCTCGACCATCATCGACAGCGCCGAACCCTTGTGCCCGCCAAACGGCAACAGTGCGCCGCCTTCCAGCACGGCCTTTGGGTCCTGGGTGGGCTGGCCCAGGCTGTCCACGCCCATGCCCGGTGGCAGGCGCTCGCCCTTGCGGGCAGCGATCTGCACATCACCGTGGGCGATGGCGCTGGTGGCCAGGTCGAACACGATGGGCAAGCCATCGGCACGCGGTGCAGCGAAGGCAATAGGGTTGGTGCCAAACAGCGGGCGGTCCGCCCCGTGGGGCACCACGCAGGTCATGCTGTTGACCACGCTCAGGGCCACCAGACCTTGCTCGGCAAACGGCTCGACATCCGGCCATAACGCGGCAAAGTGATGGGAGTTGTGGATGGCCAGCAAGGCGATCCCGGCACTGCGGGCTTTCTCTACCAACAAGCTGCGAGCGGCCTCCAGGGCCGGCTGGGCGAAACCGTTGCCGGCGTCCACTCGTACAAAACCGGAAGCCACGTCGGTGACCACAGGCACTGCCTTGCCATTCACCCAGCCACTGGCCAGGGTGCTGAGGTAACCGGGAATACGAAAAATACCGTGGCTGTGGGCGCCATCCCGTTCGGCGCTGGCGCAATTGTGCGCGAGGATGGCGGCCACTTCAGGTGAAGTGCCGTGACGGACAAAGATGGCGTGGAGCAAGGCCACCAGCTTGGAGAAACCGATGGTGGCACTGGAACTGTCAACAACCGTGGGCTGGGCAGACATCTGAAGCTCCGATTTTATGATTGGAGGGGGCATACAGCGTGAAATCCAGACCTGTGATTAAACAACGCCGCCTGCGGCTACTGTCAATGGCGTTTACGGCAAATATGTAGCCCCATTAGGCAACACCACCGCCCTAGCCTGCTGGCCCGCCCCGAATGCCACAGAGAAAGGTTGATGGTACAGCTCACTCCACCGTATTTTTTTGATGAATTCCTGCGCCCGATCCGTCGCAAACACCCTTCAGAACGGGAACGCGCGCTGGGCTTGACGTTGAACGATCTCGACTGGCTGATGACGATCTACACCGCAACCGATGCCGGGCGCCAAGCGTGTGAGTTTCCGATGATCGTCGAATCGCTGGTGATCGAGAGGTCCGGAGAACCTGCAACAACGCTGGCTGGCGTCTTCATGATGAGCCCGACTCCTGATGCGAGGAAGGCCCTGCTGTACAGCCCCTATGGAGGAATCGAAGTATTCGACAACCGCGCTGTGGCCCTTGCCGCCATCAGAGAACGCCTTAGAAACAAAACGCTACATATTGATTTAATTAGCTTTTTATCCATAAAAGAGCGTCAGGATTTTGCTTTCGACAGCTTATTCGCCCTGACCACTGCACCGGTTGAAGGCATTGTGTTTGTGGAGCAGGAACAGGCGATTGAGGCAAGCCAGCAGCAGAACGTGCAACGTGCCCTGGATGAATTACGCACGACGCCGAGCCTCACCTCAATGCTCGACACGCTGTTGAACATCATGGCGCGCTCTTATTTTCCCACCCTCGATCAACGCTATACGTTGGTAAACACGTTCCTGGTTTCAGCAGGAGATAACGCTGTTGACCGATGGTTAGCCTCGACGCCCCTCAGTGAAACCCTGTTGCAGTACTACCTGAAACCGGAGTGGCCGCCCAACCGTACGCGCACCTTCACCCACCCCAGGCACGATAGAAGCGCCATGACAGAGGAAAGGCTCAAACAGGATTTCGAACGCTGGGAGCGCGTTGTGGAACACACCGCTGGCGTGCTGTCCTCTCTGTTGAGCAGCCGGTTGCAGACGTGGTGGAATGAAACTGTTGACGGCGATCAATCGCGCATGGATCTGTTTGCTCAACTGATGAGTGACAAATTTCGCGCCGACCTGCTGTTCAAGCACCAAAACGGGATTCTTTCATCCGAAGAAGCGCATCGACTGCGCGCGGTTTTCCTTCCCGACAAGGCATCACGCCGCGACTGGCATGCGACCTTGAATATCGAAAAGATCAGCCTCCATGCGCCCTATCAACATTATGTGGAACTGGCCGCGACGCTGTTGATCAGCGGCCAGCATGCCTACCTCTATACCCAATCCCGCGGGCTGCAAGTCTTGAAGGACCTTGAGGACCTGAAAGATGTCCTGCTGAGCATGCTCAAGGCGGCCGGCCATCAGGACGAACTGTTGAACTTCCTGTCCCTGGACGAGCGCAGCCTGTACCTGGCAATGGATGGGGTGCAAGTCAGCGGACTGCCCGTGGGGGGCAGCGTTTTCGCCGGAATGGTCCAAGACATTGCGCGCAAGCAATCGAGCAACGTGGAGCACGCACTCGCGCTGTTTCGCCGCAGCGATGGCGAAGCCGACCTGGCTGCGCTGCTCGACTGCGCACTGGACCTGCGCCACATGCTCGACAGTCGGCTGCTGGCACTGGAAGCCGGAGGGCGGTGGAGCCTGCACCCGGCCAGCAGCGGCAATGGCCGTCCCTCGACGGTACAGGCAGAACGCGCCAAACAACATCTGGTCGCGCTGCGTGCAGCTGAAGCAGCCTTGAAGGCACAACGGCAGAAGCACCCCACGTTGCGCAGCCTGGCCGCGCATGCCCTGAAGCAGGAGTTGAACCTGCGTTTGCTGGACCTGGACCCCACGGATGTGTTTGCCAATACCTACGCCACTGAGGCGCAACAACAAGAGGATCGGGACCCTGTGTCTTCACGAAACATGGTCGATCACCTTGTAGAACGTTTAGCAAACGCAGCAACACCTATCGACGGCTCACCACGCACTGGCCTGTACAACGCTCGCCGTGCCGGGACAGCCACGCGCTGGAATAACCTGGACAGCCTTGGCTTCAATCAGATCATAGAGCGGGCCATGCCACTTTTTGTTGAGCAGGACTTACGCGCACTGCCGCGCGCGTTCCTGGAAAGCCATCGCGCCGACATGAGCGCGGCCTTGATGCAGGGGCTACGCAGCGAGGCTCAATTGCGTCTGCTCAACAAGACGTTGAGCCCCCACCATCACGCCATACTCGATACGGTCCTGCGCCCAGACAGCATGACCCGCGACAAGCGTCATGGGCTTGAAGGTTTCCTGCCCGATGCCTATAGCTTGACACTGACCCTCGGCGATGACGAAACACCCCGCGCCCTGGCCAACTGTTTCGTGTTGACACAGCGCGGTGGGACCGACCCTGACCTTTCAGGTGAAGTCGTCCTCTGGACTCCGCAACAGGGCCACGAGCCCTTTGCCTCACTGAAGGTTTTGCGTCAGGCACTTCAACAGCGCCTGGCATTGCCTGATCGATACCTGCTGCAGAACCTGCCCATCAGTCTTCGCGCGCCCCATCAGGTCTATCGCCTCGGTCCCTTGCAGCGCATTGACGAACACTTCCTGAACAACCGCCAGCAGAGCTACCTGGACTACCACCTGGATACGCTCGACTATTGGCTTGCCATGCCATTGAAGCCCACACGGCTGCAAGACCGTCTGGACGATGAAATGCAACGGCTGGCACCGTCGAATCTGCCGCGCGCCCGTGCAATCGCAGAAGCGATCGTTCACCAGCAGACGCTGCCGGTGTGGCTGGGCATGGCGTCCGCCGAAGAGCAATTGCTCCACGCCGAACTGCTTGAGCAATACCGGCTCAGTGCGCCGGACAATCAGGATTACCTGCATGGGTTGCCCCCCCTGCGCGAGCACGTCGCCAGTGCCTTGACGAACCTGATTAAGGCACGTTATCCGGATGCCGCGCTGGACCCTGAAGCGATCTTGATACCTGCACGCGTGGCGCTCGACGGCCATACTCAAACCCTGACCGATTTTGCCTTGCGCCACCTCCCCGACCTGCTGCCCGACAACCTCACCCCCAGCGCCCTGGGGCTCACGCCGCTGCCAGCGAGCCTGGACGGCATGGCGGTGGTGCAGTTGGTACGCCAACTGGACATTGCCAAAACCTATCGCGAACTGATCACCACCCACCTCAGCGCCGACACCGACGATGCCCGCAAGCGACGTGACCTGTTTTGCCGGCAACTGCCATGGCAACTGTTGCGCCACGCCCATGAGGAAAAACTTGAAGAACGCATCAGCCCCTCGGCCTGGGGCGTTATTCAGCAAATCTTTGACATGCCGGATGCTGTGGCGCGGGATAAAGTCAGCGGCGCCACTGCAATGATTCGCCCTCTGCAAATAATCGCGACTGCCGGGGCGCTACCGGTGACGGTGCCTTGTGTCTACGTCATCGGTCCCCGGGCGCCGGCAACTGGCCCGCTTGTGCTCTATGCGCCGTATGCGCCACTGCGTGTGCTCACCGAATACGCCAACGAAGACGAACTGCTCAGTGAGATTAATCGAGCCGGTGCCCTTCAGGATTGGATCATCCTGCAACTGGGCGATCCCGACCAAGCGATATGGCGCAACCTGCTCAAACAACCAACCCGTCAGGGCAAAAGCGACGCCCGCCTGGCGTCGAATCCGATCAGGCACAATATTTTACTGCGGCTATTCAGTGATAACGTCGCACAACTGCTCAAGATGCTCGCCTGCCAATTCACCCGCGACGGCAAGGATCAATGGGACGGAATCACCAGCCTGTTGCGCAAAGGCATTCCCATGGCGCTGCACTTCATTGCGGGCAAGCTCGAATACCCACTGGTGGTCTGGCGCAGCTACAAACTGTTCAAAGCCTCGGCCGAGGCGCTGCAAGAACAGCATTTCGGGGAGGGACTGCGCACTTTCATCCAGGGCGTAGCGACACTGGCCTCCCTGCGCAAGGAGCTTGATGCATTGATGACGATTGTCACGCCCTCACCTCCCACCGATCTGCCAGCAGACTCACCAGCGCCCGCCATGACCATCGAAGGCCTGGATATCACCGACCCTACACGCACGCGGATGCGCCGCTTTGAAGATGTCGGCGCGTCCCTCGCGGATCTGCAGGAAAGCTCCGCCAACCACCTGTTCACCGACCCGACCCGGAACCGGACGTACGCGCCGGTAGCCGGACGTGTGTACCCGGTCCAAAGGGTGGGTGAACGTTGGCGAGTAAGCCTTGCCCAGGCACTGGGGCCCTACCTCGAACGCAACTCGCAGGGCCAATGGGTGCTTGATCTATCCGAGCGGGAGCCGCGCTTCGGTCCTGCACTGTCGCGCGTCAGAAACCGTACCATTACCCGCAGAACCGAGCGTGATTCGATCAATATTGAAGCGGTAGGAATGCCAGCAATCCGGTCGGCGGCCCCCGCAAGAGCGGCCTGCATTGATGGGGCACTCAATGTTGCGGTTTTCTACACATTCAGATGCGCACGCAATCTGGCGCTATTTGCACTGCAAAGCGATCCCGACTCCCCATGCGGACGTTTCTTGACGGAGATGTTCGGCATACTCAACATTACCCCGGGCCAGTTGCTCAAGATTCAAACGCGCGTCGCAGAAATCTTCAATGGGCTGACCCAGCAAGATTTGATCAGCCTCAACTCACCCCGATTTGTCACTGGCTCCGCCCGGTGGTCGCCCACCCAAACCTATGCTTTTGTGATTCCTGAAGACGCGGATCGAAAAATCTACTTGCTGGAACACTTTTTCAATACACGAATGAGCACCTATCAACCGCATCTCATGGTGCCGTTCGACCTTGACGACCATGCCCGTGCAGCGACGTTGATTCACGAGATGAGTCACTTGGTCTCCGATACTGAAGACATCGCGTATATGGACACGATGCGTCCCTTTCTCGATATCATCAATCGTGGAACCGCTGACGGCCTGCGTAAATACACGGCCCTGTCCAATTTGCAAAGCACCTCGCTGTCTGTATTGACACCGGCAACCATGCTATTCAAAAGCTGGGATGACTTGGCAGAGCGTTGGGAGGACTTCGGCAGCGTCGGCTCGACCAAACTGCGCAATAAAGTGCTGCATCTCACGGGCACGAGGACGCTGGACGACGCCCGGCAAACGTTCATGAGTGATCCAGATCGGCGGCTGGACATCATTCTGGCCAACGCAGATTCGGTGACGTATCTGATCACGCACCTGGGCCGCAGATTGGATCCGGGGGCCTGAGCGGCCCCCGGTGGTGGGTATCAATCTTTCTGGTCGCGCAGGATATTGCCCGACGCACCGTCAATGCGTGCTTCGTACACAGTGCCATCGGACTTGCGCCCCTTGACTTCCCAATAGCCGTTGTCGTCAGCCTCGGCCTGGTAGACCTCGACATACCCGGCCTTGGTCTTGGCGACTTCAATGGCCTTTTCAATGGTGATCCAGCCCGCGCCCGGCTTGTCAGCCAGGGCTGAACCGGCGCCCAGCAAGGCAGAAGTGGCACACAGGGCGATTAACGTTTTCTTGAGCATCTTCGTTCTCCATCAAGGGAATATCGGACTCATGTCCTGAATGTTTTAGGTGTTTCCAAACGAGAATAAGTTCCAATTGATGTGCAATCGCCATGATGGCTGTTCTCGTGGTCCACCCGGGGAGGTTAGAATGTGGGAAATCAGGATGAGTTAATGAGCGAAAAGTCCCTTTCAGAAGCCGAATACGACGCTATCACCGACGCCGCCGCGCATTGGTGCATGCGCCTGCATGCCAGTGATTGCACCGCAGACGAACGTCAGGCTTTTGAGCAATGGCACGATGCTCATCCGCTGCACGCCTTCGAATACGCGGCCATGCTGGAGATCTGGGACGTCGCCGATCACCTCCCGCGCACTGAACCCGCGCCGACCGTGGTGCCGTTCAAGCCTCGCAGCCGCCTGCGCACTTACGCCGTGGCGGCTGCCGTCTGCCTCGCCGCCCTGCCTATTGCGGCCTTTACCGGCTGGGAGGCAGGCTGGTTACCCAGCTCGTACGAACACTTCGAAGCGGCCAATGGCCTGCGCAAAGTCACCCTGGGAGATGGCAGCCAGGTGGAATTGAACCTCGGCACGGAGCTGGTCTATAGCAACTACAAGGACCAACGCCGGGTCACGCTGAAAAAGGGCGAGGCTTTTTTCAAAGTCACCCATGACAGCAGCCACCCGTTTATCGTGCGTGCCGGCGAAGGCCAGGTACGGGTGACGGGCACACAGTTCAACGTCTGGAAATACGAAGACCAGGTGCGGGTGATGCTGCTCGAAGGCTCAGTGCAAATCGCGAGTGACACCGTGCACGGCAGCGTGCCGCTGACCCCAGGGATGCAGGCCAGCTACCAGCATGGTGACTTCACCCCTCGCGTGAATGCATTCAACCCCAATGACACCGCACTTGCCTGGCGCCAGGGCAAACTGGTGCTAGACAACCTGGCACTGGCCGACGCATTGCCGCTGATCAATCGCTACTTGAACAAACCCGTGATGCTGGCGGACGCCAATACCGGTGCAATCCGCATCGGCGGCATCTACAACATTAATGAGGTCAACAACCTCGTCCCCTCCCTGCCCAAGGTCTTGCCGGTCTACCTGACACAGAACCTGGACGGCAACCCTGTACTCAATTCAATCCCGCGTAAAGCCCCGAAAGGCTGAGCCGTACCTGCACGTCTTGGGCGCTCTCGCGCCTGCAGTGTCCATTTTTGAAACACCCTCCTCCCCTGAACCGCCCGCCCTGAGCGGATTCATCGTTTTGTCATACGCACTGTTCCATCGCTGATACAGCCCGGCGAATGCAACGCGGCGTGCCTGCGTATATCCGGCGCAACAATGGCTGTCTCACGGCTGAAACAGCCTCTCGAAGGAATTTTCATAGACCGACCACAACCCATTGAATACATGAGGAAAACAAAAAGCGGCACGCGTTCTGCTCTATCCCTGACAGCGCTGTTTAGGGTCAGCGCGAAGAATAAGGAACACTGCCATGGACACTCACAATCCAGGCTCACTGAGCCTCCTGCTGATCAGCTGTGCACTGAGTGCCAGCGTGAGCATTCCGGTGCTGGCTGCCGGGGATGGCGAGATCATTATCCAGCGCACTGTTCAAGGCCACATGGCTGGCCGCTCTCCGGGTGTTGACCCGAATCCCGTTACCGCCAACGCCAATCCTTCATCCCAAGTCTTCCGCGCCATGAACGGCGAGCTCAGCGATAGCGACATCGCGGGGATCAGCAGCGGCACCAGCATCAACCGTACCCTCATGCCGGGCGGCAACCTCTCGGGTTTGAACACCCTTACCGCCAATGGCACTGGCCTCGGTTCAAGCATGGCTGCCGGGCACGGTGGCGGCAGCAGCGTCTCCGGAACCGTAAACGGCGCGATCTCCCAAGGCCTGCAGCCTCTGAATAACCTCGGCAGCATGGTAGGGGGACGCTGACATGAATCACTCCTTGATCCTGCTTGCGATGCTGGCCTGCTCATCGGCGATGGCCGACAGCAATGACAACGCCACCATCGACAACTCGGGCAAGCAATACAGCGGCGTCGTCACGCTCAACCAGGCCGCAGGCGACCAACAACAGTTGAGCAACAACGTCGCCATCACCATGGGCCACAACGTCCAGGCCAACATCAACGTCACCCAGAAAATCAGCGGCGCACCCGCCGACCGGTCCCTGAACGCCAAGGCGTCGATCCAGGGCAACTCTTTCAGCAATGGCAACGGCGTACTGAGCGTCAATCAGTCGGCCGGGGCCCAGAACCAGATGATCAATGCCGTGCGTATCAGCGTCAACGCTGGCCCGCAGAGCATCGACGACAGTGTCATGTCGCAACAGAACGTTGCGCTTGCAACAGACTCGGGATTGACCTCTACCACTGGCAGCCGCCAGGTCGTTACCAGCGACCAGGCCTTCACCGGTAGCCGTGGAGTGGTACAGGTCAACCAGAGCGCCGGGGTGGGGAACCGAGTGGCTAACACCCTGAATTTACGACTCAACTGATGGAGCTGGGTCGATAGCTAGACCGTACCAACACTTAACCAACTAATAGAAGCAAGGAGATACACCATGAAAACTACAATGGCCCTCAAACCACTGGCTTTCGCTCTCGCTGCTCTCATGGCTGTTGCTGCTCAAGCGGGTCAACCCCATCATCCACAGCCTGCTCCAACCACCAGCGCCAGCGCGACCTCCAATGATGGTCAAAGCAACCATGGCAACGTGGTGATCAATGACAAAACCAAAAATAATGCCTCGGCCAACGACTCGTATAACCACGACAGCGGCGTAACAAACGGCAACGTACTCAGCGGTGCCAACAACCAAGGCAAAAACGATGTCATCGTGCAAAACGCCGATGCTGACTTCGTGTTCGCCACCGTGAACTCGGCACAATCGAACACCGGCAACTTCGTGCTCAACAGCGGCACCAAAAACAACGCATCGCTCAACGACAGCGGCAACAACGCCTCGGGCATCATTCAGTTGAACGCCGCAGCCGGCAACTCCAACCAAGGCAGCAACAGCACCGTTGTTCAGGCTAACAAAGACGGTACTGGTGGTGCTGCAACCATCAACGGCGTGCAGGACGTGTCCGGCAACCTGGTGCTCAACCTGAGCAGCGGCCATGGCTGGAACACCAAACCTGTGGTCAACAACGCCAGCGTGAACAACTCGATGAACTACGGCTCCGGGGTGTCGAACTCCAACGTACTGTCGGGTAGCAACAACCAAGGTCAGAACAACGTAGTCGTGCAATCCACCACTCGCTTCTGATCCAGATAGGGCCTTGGCAACAAGGCCCTTTTTCATTCCAGTGTCCAACAGGTCATACGATCATGCGCCTCGTTGCCTTCCTCCTCCTGTTATCACTCACCGGCCCGACCTGGGCAGGGCAAATGGCCGTGGTCATGCCCGGTGGTGGGCTGATCTACAAAAAGGTTGAGAGCATCCGCGAGCGCAAGTTCGCCAACCTGGTGGAACAGAAAACCGATTTCAGCTGTGGTGCTGCCGCGCTCGCGACCATTTTGCGCCAAGCCTATTGGATGGACGTGGATGAAGACCACGTGATCAAAGGCATGCTGGTCAACGCCGACCAGGACCTGGTGCGTACCCAGGGCTTCTCGATGCTCGACATGAAGCGCTACCTGGAAAGCATCGGCATGCGTGCCAAGGGCTACCGGATCACACCAGAAGTGTTGCTCACGGTGAAAGTGCCCGTTGTGGTGCTGCTGGAAATACGCGGCTACAAGCACTTCGTGGTCATGCAGCGGGCCGATAAGGATTGGGTGTACATCGGCGACCCGGTACTGGGCCACAAACGGTACGCGAAGGACGACTTCGTCAAAGGCTGGAACGGCATCGTGTTCGCTGTGCTGGGCCAAGGCTACGACAAGACCAACGCCCTGCTCGACCCACCCACACCGCTGACCGCCAAGAACAAGCTGAACGAATTCGCCCCAGTGCGGGACAGCGAATTGAAGGACTTCGGTTTCATCCAGAGCGACTTTTTCTAAAAGCGCCACACGGGGCAGGACGCTCCAGGAGCAGACGATGAACACTTACCGTTGGCTGACGGTCATGTGCCTGGCAGCCTCAATGCCCGTTTATGCGTCATCGGCGTTCAAGCCGATCGAACTCAAGGATTCAGAAATGGCCGACCTGCGTGGGCGCTACGTAATGCCCGGGCGGATCATCAGTTTTGGCATTGTCATGAGCAGCACCTGGACCAACGCTGCCGGTGACAGCATCACCGCCAATGCCAGCATGCAGGTCAACTCCTCCACCGTCACACCGCAATTTTATGTCACCACCACCAGCACCGTCGGCAACGGCTCGACACCCAACACGGGCACAGGCACCGTCATCGGCGGCTCCGGCCTGGGCAGCGGCCAGGGTGTGACCCAGAGCGTGCGGGCGGCCGGCGATGGCAATACCGCCAACAATGGCGTTGACATCAATGTGACCCAGAACGGTCTGGCACCGGCCAACATCGTGCAGTCCGGGCAAGCCCTGGTTGCTGGCCAGACCATCACCGGGCAAAGCGGCGCCGGCCAGGTCAGCGTTTCGGCCAAGAATGGCGGGTTGCAAATGGCGATCCTGGCCAACAATAACCAGGGCAATGTGGTCCAGCAGATTGGTGGCGGCAACGTCCTGCAGGGCACGGTTATTCAGGGCAACAGCAACTTTGTGAACAACCTGACTCAGCTCAATGTAGTGCTGGGCAACAACGGTTTGAACAATTTCGCGCAGAACCTCAATTTGAATCAACTCAAGGGCCTACGCACTCCCGGTTATTGAACTACGCTGAGCCTCGACACTTACGCATTAGAAAGGGACGGCTGACTTCATGCATCGATCTTTATCGCTACGTGCCGTGGTTTGTTTGAGTACGCTCCTGCCGGCATCGATGTTGTATGCCGCGCCAGACGCCGATATTGAAACGCTGAAACAGGAACTGCTGGAACTCAAGCAACGCTATGAAGTTCAGCAGAAAGCACTGGCGGTATTGGAGCAACGGGTTCGGCAGGTCGAGGATCAGCCAGCGGCACCACCGCCCAAACGCCTGGCCAAGTCGCCAGCCGACTTCCAGAAAGGTGGCACCACCGTGGCTGGCAATACGCCGGGGGTTGGCGCAGCCGCAGCCTCGGGAGGGGCTGGCGGCGGTGCATCCTATGGCCAATCGCTCAAGGACGACTCGGCGCCCGCGCAGAGCGTGAGCAACTTGTACAACGAAGCCAGCGGTTTCTTCGGCAACGGCAAGTTCAGCTTTGAAACCGGGGTGACCTATTCTCGCTACGATGCCCGTCAGTTGACGCTGAACGGTTTTCTGGCGCTCGATTCGATCTTCCTCGGCAACATCAACCTGGACCGGATCAAGTCGGATAACTGGACGCTGGACCTCACCGGTCGCTACAACCTGGATAACCGTTGGCAGTTCGACGTGAACGTGCCGGTGGTTTACCGCGAGTCGACGTATCAGTCGGGCGGCGCCAACGGTGGCAGCGGCACCGCCACCTCCGAACAGTCGGTGACCCGTGACCCAACCATTGGTGACGTCAACTTTGGCATTGCCTACAAGTTCCTCGACGAAAGCGTCAACCTGCCGGATGCGGTGGTATCGGTGCGGGTGAAAGCGCCTACCGGCGAGGATCCATTTGGTATCAAGCTGGTCCAGTCGCCGACCAACACCAACCTGTATGTCCCGGAAAACCTGCCGACCGGCAACGGTGTGTGGTCGATCACGCCGGGGATCTCCCTGGTCAAGACCTTCGATCCGGCGGTGCTGTTCGGCTCGCTGTCCTATACCCACAATTTGGAAGACTCGTTCAGCGACATCAGCTCCAACGTCGGCCAGAAAGTGCCGGGCAAGGTCAAACTGGGTGACAGCTTCCAGATCGGTGCAGGCGTGGCCTTTGCACTCAACGAGAAGATGAGTATGTCGTTCTCGGTGTCGGACCTGGTGCAACGCAAGAGCCAGCTCAAGCCGGATGGCGGCGATTGGCAGTCGGTGGTTTCCAGCGATGCCAACGCCGGCTATTTCAACGTCGGCATGACGATCGCGGCCACCGACAACCTGACGATCGTGCCGAACTTGGCCATCGGGATTACACCGGACGCGCCGTCGTTCAGCTTTAGCCTGAAGTTCCCTTACTACTTCTAGTGGCGTGATTTAGGGCCTCATCGCCGGCAAGCCGGCTCCTACAGGGGAACGCATTCAAACTGTAGGAGCCGGCTTGCCGGCGATGGCTGCCTAATGGTCGCAATTAACGGCAGCAAAAAGGAAAAGCCCCGCAACGATAAGGGTCGTTGCGGGGCTTTTCGGTTTACCCGCCCTAGCGGATCTGGTGTTTGTGCAGCAACCGGTAGAACGTCGGCCGGGAAACCCCCAGCACCCGGGCGGCGACACTCAGGTTGTCGCTGTGCCGGTTGAGCACGTCGCACAGTGCCTGACGCTCGGCACGGTGCTTGTAATCCTCCAGTGTAGCCATCGGTGGCGCAATTGCCTGTTCACCCTGCAATCCCAGATCAACGGCTTCGATTTGTCGCCCTTCGGCCAATACCAAACCACGACGAACACGGTTGGCCAGTTCGCGCACATTGCCCGGCCACGGGTGTTGCCCCATGGCCACCAGGGCATCTTCACTGAAACTGCGGGGGCGGCGGCCGGTTTCCTGGCTGTAGAAGCGTGAAAAGTGATTGGCCAGCATGGCCACATCGCCATGGCGCTCACGCAGGGGTGCGGTGATCACTTGCAGTACATTGAGCCGGTAGTACAAGTCTTCGCGAAAAGTGCCCTTGGCCACGGCGGCCTCCAGGTCGACGTGGGTGGCGGCCAGCACCCGCACGTCCACGGGAATGGGCTGGCTGCCGCCGACACGTTCGATCTGTTTTTCCTGGAGAAAACGCAACAGGTTGGCTTGCAACTCCATCGGCAAATCACCGATTTCATCGAGGAACAGCGTGCCACCGTGAGCCGCTTCGATACGCCCGACTTTGCGCTGATGGGCGCCGGTGAACGCGCCTTTTTCGTGGCCAAACAGTTCGGACTGGATCAGGTGCTCGGGAATGGCGCCGCAATTAATCGCGACAAATGGCTTGGCATGGCGCTGAGACTGGCGATGCAGGGTTTTGGCCACCAGCTCTTTACCGGTGCCACTGTCGCCGCGAATCAACACCGGGGATTCCGTCGGTGCGAGCTTGGAAAGCAATTTACGCAATTCGCGAATCGGTCGGCTATCGCCCAGCAGTTCATGTTCAGGCTCGTCAACCTGGGCAAAACCCTTGCCCCGCAGGCGTGCCATGCCGAACGCGCGCCCCAGGGTAACCTGCACCCGGGCCACGTCGAACGGCAAAGTGTGGAAGTCGAAAAACCATTCGCAGACAAAATCGCCGACATTCTGCAGACGCAGCACGTCCTGGCTGAGCACGGCGATCCACTCGGTACCACTGCGCCCGATCAACTCCTTGACGGCTTCCGGGCGTTCCAGGTGCGAGGGCTGCAGGCGCAACAGACCGACATCACAGGAACGGTCACCGACGGAGGCCAGGGTGCAACTGTCCACTTCCCACCCGGCGGTGCGCAGGCCTGGCAATAGTTCATGGCAGTCGTCACAAGGATCGACCACAAGCAGACGGCGCTGCACAGGTGTAACAACCATGACTATTCCTTGGCGCCAAAATTGTTAAAGTTATTTAGAAACAACGGTTTGTGGCGCCTGTCGCTAACACTAGCAAGGTCTTGACGCTTTCCTTGTACCGTTTCGCTATAAGTGTTGGCAAAAAGCCACACCCCTGCACTCTCACACAAAAAAGTTAGGGATCGGCGAAACTTTCATTCAGCTTTCAAAACAGGCGCTTACATGACATCAGTCACGGAAAGTCGAAATTTCTTACACTAACATGTGACCCGTACCCTGCCTTCGTGCATCAGTACAAGTAACCCGCCGCACGGTCAGCCCAACCGACGGCACTCACTTGAATGGGCAATGAGAGAGAACCCAACATGAACGCCCCGCTCCGCATCAACGAAGCTCTTTTGATCGCAGACCGTGCCTTCCAGCCCTTTCAGTGCGTGGCCTGGCACGATGGCCATGGCGCCCTCAGCCTGAGCGTTATCGACCGTACCAATACCCGTATCGGCAGCAAACAGCTGTCTTCGAGCGACTATACCGACCCGGCTCAACTGGAAGGTTTGTTGTTGCAGGCGCGCGCTGAACTCGACAAAGATGGCTATCAGTTGCAGTCCTGGGCCATGCCGAAGTAATACCGCACTGTAACTTCCGCCCGTGGATTAAACGGGCGAAAGTTCAGTGTTAGTGCGTAAGGATTTTATTGCGCAGTGAGAATAAAACGCTCGATGGCCTCTGCCGCGCCGTCCTCGACGTTACTGCCGGTCACAACATTGGCTTGGCGTTTAACCGTTTCTTCGGCTTGGCCCATGGCAATCGACAATCCGGCCACATGAAACATCGCCGGGTCATTGCCGCCATCACCAATTGCCATGGTTTGCTCAAGCGGCACGCCAAGGTGCGCCGCCAATGTCTTCAGCGCCTCCCCCTTGTTGGCCAGCATGGCGGTCACGTCCAGATATACCGGCTGTGAACGCGACACCTGCGCCAGGCCTTGCACCTTGGGTTGCAACTGCGCTTCGAGTTCGACCAGCAACTGGGTGTTGTTGCTGGCCGCGACGATCTTGTCGACGCGGTCCAGGTACGGCTCGAAACTCTCGACCACGCGCGGCCCGTATCCCAGGCCGTCCGCTTCGCGCTTGACCATCGGACCAGGCGGATCACGGCGCAGCCATTCCCCATCAGCAAACAGCCAGACTTCCACATCGGATTCCGGTGTAAACAGCGCCAACGTCACCAACGCCGCTTCTGCCGGCAGGTAATGGGCGACGAGCACGCTGCCGTCGGGGTTGATCAGGGTGCCGCCATTGAAACCCGCCACCGGCACATCGATGCCAAACGCCTCGACCATCTGCAACATGGCACGCGGCGGTCGCCCGCTGGCCAGGCTGAAGAACACCCCGGCGTCGCGCAGGGCGCGCACCGTGTCGAGGGTGCGCTGGCTGGGCGTGTGATCGGGGTGCAACAGGGTGCCGTCCATGTCACTCAGCACCAACCGGATGGGATGGATCGCTGCGTCACTCATCCGAGGCTGTGCCAGGTACGGCCATCGCGGGCCAGCAACGCATCAGCGGCCGCCGGGCCATCCTCACCCGCCTTGTAGGCCTGGATACCGTCGTCTTCCTTCCACACATCGAGGAACGGCTGCACCGCACGCCAGCCGTTTTCGATGTTGTCGGCACGCTGGAACAAGGTCTGGTCGCCGGTCATGCAGTCGTAGATCAGGGTTTCGTACCCTGTCGACGGTTGCATCTCGAAGAAGTCCTTGTAGTCAAAACCCAACTCGATATTGGCCATTTCCAGGGTCGGCCCAGGCTTTTTCGCCAGCAGGTCGAACCACATGCCTTCATTGGGCTGGATCTGGATTTTCAGGTAGGTGGGCTTGAGCTCGTCCACATCGGTATCGCGAAACTGTGCGTACGGCGCGGGCTTGAAGCAAATCACGATTTCGGTGTCGCGGATGCTCATGCGCTTGCCGGTGCGCAGGTAGAACGGCACGCCGACCCAACGCCAGTTGTCGATCATCACCTTGAGCGCCACGAACGTCTCAGTGCTGCTGTCCGGCGCCACGTTGGCTTCTTCGCGGTAACCGGGCAGTTGCTTGCCACCGATTTCACCCGCGGTGTACTGGCCGCGCACCGAGTTCGCCCGGGCGTCTTCCAGCGACCATGGCCGGATCGCACCGACTACCTTGGCCTTTTCACCGCGCACCGCATCGGCACCAAAGGCCGCAGGCGGCTCCATGGCCACCATTGCGAGCAGTTGGAATAGGTGGTTTGGCACCATGTCCCGCAGCGTGCCGGTCTTCTCGAAGAAATTGCCCCGGGTTTCCACGCCGACGGTTTCGGCGGCGGTGATCTGCACGTGATCGATGTAATGGTTGTTCCAGAACGCTTCGAACAACACGTTGGAGAAACGGCTGATCAGGATGTTCTGCACCGTCTCCTTGCCCAGGTAATGGTCGATCCGGTAGATCTGCTTCTCGCTCATCACCTTGAGCAGGCAGGCGTTGAGCGCCTCTGCGGTGGCCAGGTCGGAACCGAAGGGTTTTTCGATGACCACGCGGCGAAAGCCGTCTTCGGTTTCCGCCAGCAAGCCAGCGCTGCCCAAGCGCTGCACCACTTCACTGAAGAAGCGCGGTGCAGTGGCCAGGTAGAACACGGCATTGCCGGTACCGCTGTCGGCGATTTTCTTGCCGATGTCGACATAGGTGCTGTCGTCGAGGAAATCACCCTCGACGTAGCTGATGCCTTTGGCCAACTGCGCCCATATTTCCGGGTCCAGGGCGTTCTCGGCATTGCCGCGCACCTTGCTCGCGGCCTCAGTGCGAATGAAGTCTTCGAGCTTCTTGGCGAAGTCGGCATCGCTGATGGCGTTGTGATCAACGCCAACAATGCGCAGGCCATCGCCCAGCAGCCCGTCACGGCTGAGGTTGTACAGCGCCGGCATGAGCAGGCGCTTTACAAGATCACCATGGGCACCAAACAGAAACAGTGTGGTGGGCGGAGCAGGTTCGGCCTCTGGTTTCTTGCCGTTGGCGGTCATTTTTTGGAAGTCTCCACATGGCCGCCAAAGCCGAAGCGCATGGCAGAAAGCATTTTGTCGCCGTAGGTGCTCTGCTGGCGCGAACGGAAACGGGCAAACAGCGAGGTGGACAGCACCGGTACCGGCACCGCTTGCTCCATCGCCGCTTCGATGGTCCAGCGACCTTCACCGCTGTCAGCCACGGAGCCGGAGTAACCGTCGAGTTTCGGATCGGTGGCCAGGGCGTCGGCGGTCAGGTCCAGCAGCCAGGACGACACCACGCTGCCACGGCGCCACACTTCGGCGATGTCGGCCACGTTAAGGTCAAAGCGCTGGTCTTCCGGCAGGTTGTCCGAGTTCTTGGTCTTGAGGATGTCGAAGCCTTCGGCGAACGCCTGCATCATCCCGTACTCGATGCCGTTGTGGATCATCTTGACGAAGTGCCCGGAACCGGCTGGGCCAGCATGGATGTAGCCTTGCTCGGCACGCGGGTCGGCGCTGGCGGAACGGTCCTTGGTGCGCGGGATGTTACCCAGGCCTGGTGCCAGGCTCTTGAAGATCGGGTCGAGGCGCTGCACGGTCTCGGTGTCGCCACCGATCATCATGCAGTAGCCACGCTCCAGGCCCCACACGCCGCCGGAAGTGCCGACGTCGACATAGTGCAGGCCCTTTTGCGCCAGGGCTTTGCCGCGACGTACGTCATCCTTATAGTTGGTGTTGCCGCCGTCGATGATCACGTCACCGTCTTCCAGCAGCTCGCTCAGTTCATTGATGGTGTCTTCGGTGGGTGCGCCAGCGGGCAGCATGACCCAGACAGCGCGAGGCTTTTGCAGCCCGGCGACCAGGGCTTTCAGGTCGGAAACGCCGGTGGCGCCCTCTTCGCTCAAGCCTTTCACAAACGCTTCGTTACGGTCGTATACAACGGTGGTATGCCCATTGAGCATCAGGCGCCGCGCAATGTTACCGCCCATGCGGCCTAGTCCGATAATCCCCAGTTGCATGTGCTGATGCTCCTAACTACCAAATAAATGTGTGACATAGTTTATAGCGCAATGAGGCTAATGAGGGTTAGTCCAGAGCGGATACGTGGAGTTTCATGACAAAAAAGTTGCCATCGTTTCACCATCACTGCATCAAAAGTCACACGACCATCAAAAATAAAAAAGTTCCATTGCCACACAAAAGAATTCAGAATTGCTTCCGACTGCTGCCGAGAACCTCGACTCAAGCGTTCTGGCACACCGCGACACACCGGCTATTTGCGAGGTAAGCAATGACCACTGCACAGATGACCCGTCCGCCACAGACCCTCTACGTCACTATCCGTCGCGATGAGTTGCGCCAGTTGAAAGACGAGCGCGATCAGCTGCAGCAGGAAGTCATGCGCCTGCGCTCATACCTGCAAGCCCAGCTCGAACAGCCTTCCGGTTCGCAGCCTGCACTCTGCTAAACCCCGCCGTCAGAGGTTTGTAAGGTAATCACCACATAAATCTCACGAAGTTTTCACACCCCTGTCACGATACTCCTGCCCGAAGGGCCACCCCATGCAAGGGTGGCCTCTGTTGCGTGCACCCTTGCGCGTCAGCTGAGAATTTTTGGGTTGGAGCGCTGGATGGCGATGTTCAAACGCAGCACCACGTCTGCGAAAGGTTTTGATTGGGCCGGCCTCGGCTGGATGTTCCTGTTCTTCTGGTACTTCTCGGGTATTACCCAACTGCTTATCCAACTGACCGGCACTTCCGGCTTCAGTGGTTTTCGCCAAGCATTCTTCATGAGCGCGTTGTGGCTGGCGCCGATGCTGTTGTTCCCGCGCCGCACCCGTTTGCTCGCCGCCTTGATCGGCATGGTGCTGTGGGCCTGCTCCATGGCCAGCCTGGGTTATTTCTTTATCTACCAGCAGGAATTTTCGCAAAGCGTCATCTTCATCATGTTCGAGTCGAACATCTCTGAAGCCGGCGAGTACGCGACTCAATATTTTGCCTGGTGGATCGTCCTGGCGTTCATCGCCCATACCGCCATGGCGGTGTTCCTGTGGAGCCGCTTGCGCCCGGTGTACTTGCCGCGCGGCCAGTCTATGCTCGCGGCGGCAGCGATTGTTTTGGCCGTGGTGGGTTACCCGCTGGTCAAGCAGATCGCTACCAGCGACACCATGGAACAGGCCATCGACCGCTTCGAAACCCGCATCGAACCTGCCGTGCCTTGGCAGATGATCGTTGCCTACCGCCGCTACACCGAACAGTTGGACAACATGCAAGGCATGCTGACCAGCGCCAGCCAGATCCCGCCTCTGAAGAACCTCAAAGACACCATGGCCGGCCAGCCGTCGACCCTGGTGCTGGTGATCGGCGAATCCACCAACCGCCAGCGCATGAGCCTTTACGGCTACCCACGTAACACCACGCCGGAACTGGACAAGCTGCGCGACCAACTGGCGGTGTTCGACAACGTCATCACCCCGCGCCCCTACACCATTGAGGCGCTGCAACAGGTGTTGACCTTCGCCGACGAAGAAAACCCGGACCTGTACCTCAAGACGCCGTCGATCGTCAGCGTAATGAAGCAGGCCGGCTACAAGACGTTCTGGATCACCAACCAGCAGACCATGACCAAGCGCAACACCATGCTCACGACCTTTTCCGAACAGGCTGACGAGCAGGTGTACCTCAACAACAACCGCAACCAGAACGCGCGCCAATACGATGGCGATGTCATCGAGCCGTTCTCCAAAGCCCTGGCCGACACGGCCGAACGCAAGTTCATCGTGGTGCACCTGCTGGGTACGCACATGAGCTACCAGTACCGTTACCCGCCGACCTTCGACAAGTTCACCGACCGCCAGGGCGTGCCAGCCGGTATCAGCGACGAGCAGTTGCCGGTGTACAACAGCTATGACAACGCGGTGCTGTACAACGACTTTGTGGTGTCGAGCCTGATCAAGGATTACGCCAAGACCGACCCCAACGGCTTCCTGCTGTACCTGTCCGACCACGGCGAAGACGTCTACGACTCGGCGGGCCACAGCACCCTGGGGCGTAACGAAGGCAAACCAACGGCGCCGATGTACACCATTCCGTTCATGGCCTACGCATCGCCGAAATGGCGCGAAACCCATGACTGGAGCTTTGCCAGCGATTTGCAGCGCCCTTACAGCAGCTCGCAATTGATCCACACTTGGGCCGACCTGGCCGGGCTGAGCTTCGATGAATGGGACCGCAGCAAGAGCCTGGTCAACGACAGCTTCAAGCCGCGACCGCTGATGATCGGCAACCCTTATGAACGCCAGCAGAAAGGCCTGATCGATTTCAGTCTGATCAAGCCGAAGAAGGCTGATGCATCAGAAGTCGTCCTCAAGTAACCGCGGCGCTTGGTAACAGAAAGATAACAATCATTCTCGTTTAAACCTAAAGTTCCCCGCCTCCTTTCGTCTTTGAGCCAAGGCCTTTCTTTCCTGGAAGGCCGCAAAGACGACAAGGAGTCTGCCGCGATGTTCGCGCCTTTTACCCGTTCCATGACGATCTCCCTGAGCCTGGCCGGCGCCCTGCTGAGCCCGGACCTGCTGGCCGAAACCGACCCTGAACACGCCCCGGCCAAAGCGCTGGAGCTGGGCAGCACCAACATCACCGCCGAAGGCCTGGGCGCCATCACCGAGCACACCGGCGCCTACACCACCGGTGTCATGAGCACCGCCACGCGCCTGAACCTGTCCCTCAAGGAAACCCCGCAATCCGTCTCGGTGATCACCCGCCAGCAGATGGACGATTTCAACCTCAATACCCTGACCGACGTGCTGCGCCAGACCACCGGGGTCACCGTCCAGCACCTGGATTCGGACCGCGCCGGCTACTCTTCCCGGGGCTATTCGATCAGCAACTACCAGGTCGACGGCATGCTCAGCACCTTTGGGCGCATGAAGTCGGATGCCGACACCATCATCTACGACCGCATTGAGGTGGTGCGAGGCGCCACCGGCCTGACCACCGGCGCCGGCGACCCATCGGCCACGGTCAACATGATCCGCAAGCGCCCCACCGCACAGTGGCAGGCCAAGACCGGCGTGAGCGGTGCCAGCCATGACAACTATTACAGCTACGTGGATGTGGGTGGCCCCCTGGCCTTTGACGGGCGACTGCGCGGGCGTACGGTGCTGGCGTACCGGGACAGCCAATCGTTTCGCGACAACTATGCGCTGCAACGGGAAGTGGGCTACGGCATTCTTGAAGGCGACCTGACAGACGACACCGTGCTGGCTGTAGGCTTCGACTACCAGAACAAGCATGTGCAAGGCACCTCGTGGGGCACCCTGCCCTACTGGAACAGCGACGGCAGCAAGGCGCGGCTATCACGTTCGGCCAACATGGCGGCTGACTGGAGTTCCTGGCCGCTCAAGGACAAGACCACCTTTGCGTCGATCGACCACCGGCTGTCCCCGGACTGGCGCTTGAAAGCCGCCTACACCCACCGGCAAAGCGACACCGACGGCAAGGTCTACTACGGCGGCGCCGGGTTCCCCAACCCGGATGGCAGCGGAATGACCGCCTGGGCCAGCCAGATGGTGGGCACCTCGAAAATGGACGTGGCAGACTTCAGCCTCACCGGCACCTACGCGCTGCTCGGGCGCGAGCATGAACTGATGGTGGGCTACGGCGAGTCCGAACAGCGCGACAGCGCACCGTACCAGCGCAACGGCATGCCCGCCGGCTACCTGACCATCGAAGACTGGCGGCACATGGGCGGCATCGGCAAATTCGCCGACCGCACCACCGGCCTCAAGGGCGCGCACAGCAGCAAGACCCAGAAAGCCGGCTACCTCGCCACCCGCCTGAGCCTGACCGAGCGCCTGCACGCGGTGCTCGGCAGCCGTTATGGCAGTTGGGAGATCGAGAGCGTCGAGCCCGCGTACAACAGTAACAACCAGTTGAGCAGTTCCAGCAAAACCAGCCAGACCCACAACGACATGCTCACGCCCTATGCGGGCCTGCTCTACGACATCACGCCCGAGTACACGGTGTACGCCAGCTACACCGATATCTTCAACCCGCAGGACGAGCGCGATGCCAACCGCAAGTACCTGGAACCGGTGGTGGGCAGCAACTACGAGGTTGGTCTCAAGGGCAGCCTGCTCAACGAACGCGTGAACCTGGCCACTGCGTTCTTCTGGAGCACCCAGGACAACGTTGCCGAACTCGACAGCACAGCGCAACCGGACAAGGACACCGGGGAGCAGTTCTACAAATCCGGCGGCAAAGGCACCAAGGTGCAAGGGTTTGAAGCGGAAGTGTCAGGGGAAGTCATGCAGGACTGGAACCTCACGGCGGGCTACACCTACACCCACTCGCGCAACGGCGATAACACGCGCGCCAACACCGCCCAGCCGTTGAACCTGTTGAAGGTCTCCACCGCTTACCGCCTGCCGGGAGAATGGCGTGCATTGACAGTGGGTGGCGCAGTGAACTGGCAGAGCGACTTCTATGATTTTGCCGAGCGCCCTGTCGGTGGTCGCGACGCCGATGGCTACCTGCTCACCGAGTCCACCAAGATCACCCAGCAGGCTTACACCGTGGTCAACCTGATGTCGCGCTATCAATTTGACGAGCACTTATCGGCATCGCTTAACGTTAATAACCTATTTGATAAAAAATATTACGAGCGCGTTGGTTTTTACAATGGCGTGTATTGGGGAGAACCGCGCTCCGTCACGCTTGCACTGGATTGGAGGCTTTAACCCCACGACCGGAAGTTAACGAAATCGTTAACTTCCGGGTGCGTGTGCGTTAATTCCCACTTAATAAGGTCACCCCACAATCGCCCCATGAATCTGATCAAGGACAGAGCGGATACCGATCACTCTTAATGGGAACACTGCCATGAAACTCTCTACCTTGATGCTCGCCAGCCTGATGACCCTGACCTCCGTCGCCGCCTTTGCAGAAGGCGGCTCAGAGCGCTCGAAGGAGTTCTACAACAACTTCACCTTCGTTCAGCAGAAGCTTCACGGCACTACCGATCAAACGGCCATCGCCGATGGCAAGAGCATGAAAAAAGACAGTGCAGATCAATCCAGCACCGAGCAACAACCGAACTCCTGATTTAACCGCACTACCCTCTGCCATTCCGCTCCTATGGCTAAGGTCTACTTGGCGCCACTAAGTGGCGCCTTTTTTTTGAGTGTTATTTATTAAAGCGGCTTATTCCAGAACAACATGCGGCCGTAGGCGGGATCAAACTTGGAATCATCGAAACCAAACTTACGATAAGCGGCCTGAGCCACCTCATTACCCTCCAGCACTTCCAGGGTGATCTTGCAGCAACCGCGTTGGCGGGCGATTTCCTCGACCTTCTGCAACATCTTCTGGCTCAGCCCCAGGCCACGAAATTTATCCATCACCACCACATCGTGGACGTTGACCAGCGGGCGACAAGCGAAGGTGGAAAACCCCTCGAAGCAATTGATCAACCCAGCCGGCTCACCGCCGATAAACGCCAGCACGCTGAATGCATGGGGGCGCTTGGCCAATTCAGCGGGTAATTGCTGCAACAGGTCAGCCGGCAAGGCATGGCCGCCACCCATGGGGTCTTCTGCATAGTGGTTGAGTACCAGCCCGATAGCATCGGCGTGCACAGTGTTGGTGTAGCTGGCTTGCAGCACCAGAATGTCTGGGGTGTCCATTGCCTTCCTCGATAACGACAACCAGGGAGTCGGTTCCCTTGAAGGGGCACGATTGTAAGCGTGGAGTCAGCAGTAGATGAAGGAGATTAACTACAAATAGCCGTCAGAAAGTGCGAAAGCTGGGCGTATCAAAAAAGCACATTGTGCAGTTCAAATCGACTTTTCCGAGGCCCCGAAGCGCTGTAGCTGCATCTCTTGCAGGCGGCTCAAGGTGCGCCGGAACGCAAACTCCAGATAGCCTTCGGTATAGAGTTTTTCCAGCTCGACCCTGGCCTCGATGAACAGCGGTACCTTGCGGTCATAACACTCGTCCACCAACGCAATAAAACGTCGCACGCTGTCATCGTGCACCGACAGCTCCGGCAGTTCACGGTCGCCAGCCACCACTCGCTGGGCGCCGTCCTCGGTACCCCGGGCAATCCGGCCCGGGCGTTTTTGCGCACTCAGGTTGGGCACTTCCCCCAACAGGATCGCCTTGAACCGGTCACACACCAACATGAAGTCCATGGCCGCCAAGGGTTGCTCGCACAGGTCGGCGTAACGGCACCACAGCACTGAGTCGCTGGCCTGCACAACCGTGATCGTGCGATAGCCGACAGTGACCGGCCCGCTGCTCACAGCCTGGCCTTGGGTCAGTTGCTGGAATACCGTGGCGAGAGCGTCCGGGCCGTTCACCCAATAACGCTGCACGCCCAGCCCCGGATGCAGGCGGTGGTCTTCATCACCGTCGACCGCCACTACCTGCATATGCTGCTTGATGGCCGCGATCCCCGGCAGGAAGCGCTCGCGGTTGAAGCCATCGGCGTACAGCTGGTCAGGCGGTTGGTTGGAGGTACAGACCATCACTACGCCTTCGTCGAACATCACCTGGAACAAGCGACCGAGGATGATCGCATCGCCGATGTCGTTGACGAACAGCTCATCAAAACACAGCACGCGCACCTCTCGGCTCAACTCGCGGGCCAGCGCCTGCAGTGGATCCTTGATGCCCGTGAGCTGGAACGAACGCTGGTGCACCCAGCCCATGAAGTGATGAAAGTGCTGACGCCGCGCGGGCACCCGCAGGCTTTGGTAGAACTGGTCCATCAACCAGGTCTTGCCACGCCCCACCGGCCCCCACAGGTAAACCCCGTTGATCGGTGAGCGCCCTTGGTGCAAAGCCTCATGGCAGGCTTGCAGGGCCTGCACCGCCCGGCGCTGGGCGTCGTCGGCAACGAAGCCCTGCTGGGTCATGGCGTGTTGGTAAGCGGCGAGCGGGGAGTCAAAAGTCATGGGCGCCAGTATGGCTTACAGGGAGATGTCCAGTCGCGAAATCTTGCCCTGCTCGTTCAGGCGAAAGGTGTAGCGCAACTCCAGCGGGCTGCCGGGAAAATTGCCGGAGACCACGTTGCTGACCAACACTTTGCCGGTGCGATGCTGCACGTTGAGCACTTCAACCCGTGGCTGGTAACGGCGGCCCGTGTCCTCCATCCAGCGTGCAATGGCGGCTGTACCGACCTGATGCTCGCCCTCGTCGAACACATTGGCATCGTCGGCAAAACACTGGGCAATGGCTGAGGTGTCGCGTTTATTGGTCGCCGCTATATAGGCCACGATGGCCGGGGCCAATTCGGGAAGGGACATGGCATTGCTCCTTTTTGATGATTTATGACGCCATGCTAAGCCAGGGTTGTGTCAGTTTTTGTCAGGAGTAAAGGGGCCGTTCTGCTGCTGTTCCATCAGCTTGCGCCAGCCCCGCAACAGGTCGCTGCGCCGCCCCGGGTAGCGCTCACCGGTAGCGTCGGCGGCGGCCACCCGGTCGGTGCGAAAGGTGCGATAGGCACCGCGCAATTCACACCAGGCCACAATCACACGCACCTCATTGAGAAAGCCCAGGGCCAACGGCCACACCAGGCGCTGGCTCTGGGATTGGCTGGCGTCTGCATAGTCGATATGCAGCTTGGACTGGTCGCGAATGGCTTCGCGGAAAACGTTGAGCGGCACGCGGTTCTCCGGGTAGCCAAAACCCGGCGGGCCGGGCAGCAACGTCGGGTTGCGCAGGGCTTCCTGGGCGGCGGGATCAAGCACATCGGCGATCTTCGCCAGCGCATTCGCGGCGGCACGGCTCAGCACGTCATCGCCGCGTTGGTCCACATAGCGCAAGCCGAGCACGATGGCCTCGGTTTCCTCGGCGTTCAGCATCAATGGCGGCAGGAACAGCCCACTGCGCAACACATACCCTACCCCGGCCTCACCGAAGATCGGCGCACCCAGGGCGGTCAACTCGGCAATGTCGCGGTACAGCGTGCGCTCGGACACTTCCAATTGTTCGGCCAATACGGCGGCCGTCACCGGGCGTTTTTTGCCGCGCAGGGCCTGGAGCAACGTCAGCAATCGTGTAGTACGTGACACGGTGATCCCGCCGAGAAGAAAAACGTGTCGCAGCTTATCAGAGCGCCCTGTCAAAAAATGTCAGCAGCAAAAAAGCCCCTTGACCGAATAAATTACCGCGATCATATTATTTAAATGTCACCAGACATTTAAACAACACCTGAGCGTCAAGGAGTGTGTATGCGCAACAAAGTTTTTGGCCGCCGCAGCGGTCTCCAGGTCTCGGAACTGGCACTGGGCACGGGGAATTTTGGTACAGGCTGGGGGCATGGCGCCGAGCGTGACGAAGCCAAACAGATGTTCGATGGCTACCTTGAGGCCGGCGGCAACTTCCTCGATACCGCCAACGGCTACCAGTTCGGCCAGGCGGAAGTATTGCTGGGCGAGTTTATCGCCTCCGAGCGTGACAACCTGGTGGTCGCCACCAAATACACCCTGCGCACCCAACCGGCCGATGCCGACACGATCAAGCTCGGCAACAACCGCAAGAACATGGTGCGCGCCGTCGAAGAGAGCCTCAAGCGCCTGAACACCGACCACATCGACCTGCTCTGGGCGCACATGAGCGACAACGTCACGCCGATGGAAGAGATCCTGCGCGGCTTCGACGACCTGGTGCGCGCAGGCAAGATCCACTACGCCGGCCTGTCCAACTTCCCCGCTTGGCGCATTGCCCGCGCCGACCTGCTGGCGGAAGTGCGCAACTTTTCTCCGATCATCGGCATCCAGGTGGAATACAGCCTCGCCGAACGCACCGCCGACCGCGAATTGCTGCCGATGGCCGAAGCCCTGGGCCTGGCTGCCACGCTGTGGTCACCACTGGGAGGCGGTTTTCTGACCGGCAAGTACCGTGAAAGCCAGGGCGATAACCGCGCCAACAAACTTGGGATGCTGATCCACGCCGAAAAAAGTGCCCGCGAAACGGCAGTGCTCGACACCTTGCTGGCAGTGGCCGCCGAGCTGGACGCCACGCCCACCCACGTCGCCATCGCCTGGCTGCGCGAGAAGGCCCGACGCTCCACCACCGCGCTGATTCCGATCCTCGGCTCGCGCACCCGCGCTCAGCTGGACGCCACCCTCGGCGCCCTGAATGTGGTGTTATCCGCCGAGCAGGTGGCGCGCCTGGATACCGCCAGCGCGATCCCACTGGGCGTACCCCACGGCATCATCGCCGAGCGTTTCCCGGTCGACAACCTGCTGGACACCCCACGGCCACCGGTTATTTGAGGCAAAAAAAACGGCCCGAACGGGCCGTTTTTCATTACACGGAATGCTTAGGCAAGGCTCTTGCTGACCACCTCAAACACATCGCTGGACAGCTCACCCGAGCCACGAATGCGCTCCAGTTCGGCCTTCATCAAGGCCTGGCGCGCAGCGTCGTATTTGCGCCAGCGGGTCAGCGGCGCCAGTTGGCGCGAGGCGATCTGCGGGTTGAACCCGTTCAACTGGATCACCAGGTCCGCCAGGAAGCGATAGCCCGAGCCGTCGGCCGCATGGAAGTTGATCAGGTTCTGCCCGGCGAATGCGCCCACCAGTGCCCGTACCTTGTTCGGGTTCTTGATGTTGAACGCTGGGTGCTCCATCAACGCCTTGACCCGTGCCAGCCCGCCCGGCAACACACTGCCGGCCTGCACGCTGAACCATTGGTCCATGACCAGCGGGTTGTCCTTGAAGTTCTCGGCAAATACCGCCAGGGCCTGGGCTTTTTCCGTCTCGAACGGCGAATTCACCAGCACCGCCAGTGCCGTCAGGCGCTCGGTCATGTTGTCGCTGGTGTCGAACTGATCCAGGGTGGCGGCCAACACTTCAGGCTTGCCACTGAGCATCAGGTAAGACAGCGCGATGTTCTGCAAGGCGCGACGGGCAAAGTGCTCGGCAGCGGCCACGTACGGGGTCGTCTTCGACAGTTCGCGATTGGCCTGGTAACGCAGCCACAAGCCTTCGAACAGCTGATCGGCCAATTGCTTGCGGGCGAACTCGCGGGCGGTATGAATCGCTTCTACATCCGCCACTTCGCTGATTTCGGTGAGGTAGGCTTCGCTCGGCAGCGAGAGCATTTCGGCAACCATCGCCTGGTCCAGCGACTCATCACTGAGCACCGTGCGCAATGCGTCGATCAGGCGCTGGTCCAACTTCAGCGGCTGGCCGGCCTGATGGTGGCCGATCAGCTCCTGCAACACTTGCACCGACAGTTGCTGGCCCGCATCCCAGCGGTTGAAGCCATCGCTGTCGTGCTGCATCAGGAACATCAGTTGGTCGCGGTTGTACGGGAAGCTCAGCTTCACCGGTGCCGAGAAGCCTCGCAGCAACGACGGCAACGGCTGTTCGACGATGTCGACGAAAGTGAAGGTCTGCTCGGCCTCGGTTACGGAGATCACACGGGACGTGCCACCCGCCGCCGCTTCACCGGCCAGGCGCAAGGCGATACCCGCGCCCGTGCCGTCCAGCAAGCCCAGTTCGACGGGAATCACGAACGGCAGTTTTTCCACTTTGTCCGGCGTTTCCGGGCAGCTCTGGCGGAAGGTCAGGCTGTAGGTCTTCGCCGCAGCGTCATAGGACTCGCTCACCGCCAAACGTGGCGTACCCGCCTGGCTGTACCAACGCTTGAACTGGCTCAGGTCGGCGCCATTGGCGTCTTCCATGGCCTTGATGAAATCGTCGCAGGTCACCGCCTGGCCGTCGTGACGTTCGAAGTACAGGTCGCTGCCTTTGCGGAAGCCTTCGGCGCCGAGCAAGGTGTGGATCATGCCGACCACTTCCGAACCCTTTTCATACACGGTGAGGGTGTAGAAGTTGGAGATCTCGATAAAGCTGTCCGGGCGCACCGCGTGGGCCATCGGGCCGGCGTCTTCGGCGAACTGGTGGGTACGCAGGTACGCCACGTCCTGGATACGCTTGACCGTGGCCGAGTTCATGTCGGCAGAGAAGCCCGAATCACGGAACACGGTGAACCCTTCCTTGAGCGACAGCTGGAACCAGTCGCGGCAGGTCACGCGGTTGCCCGACCAGTTGTGGAAGTATTCGTGGGCGACGATCGCCTCGACGCGCTGGTGCGCGGCGTCGGTGGCGGTTTCGGCGCGGGCCAGCACGGCGCTGGAGTTGAAGATGTTGAGGCCCTTGTTCTCCATGGCGCCCATGTTGAAGTCGTTGACCGCGACAATCATGAAGATGTCGAGGTCGTACTCGCGGCCGTAGGTTTCTTCGTCCCAGCGCATGGATTTCTTCAGGCTGGTCATGGCGTGCTGGCACTTGTCGATGTTTTCCGGCTCGACGTAGATGCGCAGCGCCACCGTGCGGTTGGTCATGGTGGTGAAGCTGTCTTCGACGCACCACAGGTCACCGGCCACCAGCGCAAACAGGTACGCCGGTTTCTTGAACGGGTCTTCCCAGGTCGCCCAGTGGCGGCCGTCTTCGCCCGGGCCGCTGGCGATCGGGTTGCCGTTGCTCAGCAACACCGGGTAGCTGTGCTGCTCAGCGATCACCGTGGTGGTGAAGGTGCTCATCACGTCCGGGCGGTCGAGGTAATAGGTGATCTTGCGGAAACCCTCGGCTTCGCACTGGGTGCAGAACATGCCGCTGGACTTGTACAAGCCTTCCAGCGCCGTGTTGGTTTCCGGGTGGATTTTTACCGTGGTGTCCAGGGTAAAAGTCTCACTTTGCGGATGCACCGTCAGGTGGCTGTCGGTCAACTGGTAGTCAGCGGCCGTCAGTTCCTGGTCGGCCAGGTTCACGCTTAACAGCTCCAGCTGCTGGCCATCCAGCACCAACGGCGGCAAGCCTGCGCCGCGCGCCGGGTTGCGGCGCATCACCAGCTGCGCGTGGACCAGGCTGTGGTCCTCGAACAACTCGAAGGTCAGGTGCGTCTCGTCGATCAGGTAGTCCGGCGCCTGATAGTCCTTCAGGTAGATCATCTTCGGTTGTTCGGTGCGCATGGATAGCATCCTTCTACTGATGCACGGCGAGCTGGTAGGCCGTGTACTTACGAATGTTGATAACGCCGGTGTCGAAGATCAGGTACTGGCCCTTGATCCCCAGCAGCGTGCCCTCGGCAATCGGGTTCTTGTCCAGGTTGAAGCTGACGATCTTGGCCGGATACTGCTCCACCGGGTAGCGGATTTCGATCGGCTCCAGGTCGATTACCGGCTGGATCGCTTGCAGGCCAAAACGCGCCTGCAAACCCAACAGGCCTTCGGCGCACGAGGCGAACAGCTCATCGCGCACTTGCTTGAGGTCGACCGATTGAGCATCGCCCTTGAGCAGCGCGCGCCAGTTGGTCTTGTCCGCCACCTGGCTGCGGAACAGGTCTTCCACGAAGCCGGACTGTTGGCGGGTGGCCACACGCATGATCGGCAACGCCTGGCTCGCGCCCTGGTCCAGCCAACGCGTTGGCAACTGGGTGGCGCGGGTGATGCCGACCTTGATCCCCGACGAGTTGGCCAGGTAGACCACGTGATCGGTCATGCAGAACTTCTCGCCCCAGCCTGGATCACGGCACGTGCCGGCGTCGTAGTGGCA
Organism: Pseudomonas sp. GW821-FHT05H12; assembly: GCF_059419385.1. NCBI lineage: Bacteria > Pseudomonadati > Pseudomonadota > Gammaproteobacteria > Pseudomonadales > Pseudomonadaceae > Pseudomonas > Pseudomonas sp. GW821-FHT05H12. The sequence continues at coordinate 38,083 of NZ_JBWKRS010000042.1, forward strand.
ACGCTCGGGGCTCATGATGCACAGGTCACACTGGGCCAGCTTGGTCATGCACGGGTAGCAATACCCTTGGCTGAAGCTGGTCTTGGTCTTGCGGCCGCAATGGCTGCAATGGATGGCGCCGAGGTATTCCAGGCGCACGTGGGTGCCGATCATGGGGTTGACCGGCACCTCGGTTTCGCCGAGGCGAAACGCGTATTGAACGGTCGGCTCACCGAGTTGCGCCGACATCTTGCTGACTGCACCACGACCGATTTCAATCAATGGATCGCATCCGACTTGAACAGGATGTTCGGCACCGGCGCCGACTTGGACGCGCATTCCTGCGGGCCCATGTAGCCGGTGCGCTCTTCTTCCGGCAGGTTCTGGATTTCCCAGGCAATCACCGCCTGCAGGGACAACTCGCGCTGTTCGGCGGTGAGCTTGCGGCCATCGGACCACTTGCCGATTTCCACGGCCAGCTTGAGGCTCTCGTAGATATCCGGGGTGATGTTTTCGATCATTTCAGCAAAAGAGGACATAAGGCTCTTCCTTATCAAATAGAGGCTTTGCGGCGGTTGTACAGCCCGCCCAGCAAACCCGTCAGGCAACCGATGAGCAACCCGCTCACATGCGCCGCGTTGGCGATTTCGCCGAAGCCGATCATCGAGATCAGCCCCGACATGCAGAGCACCAGCCAGATCAGCATCATCGCCAGCACGCCACGGGGCAGACGATAAGCCGGGTTAGGCGATAACAACTGGAAAATCCAGCAATGCCCGAGCAGGCCATACAACACGCCGGACAACCCGCCAAACAGGCTCGGGCCGCCATAGGCGTATTGCGCGTAATTGGAGACCAGGCTGAACAGCAAGGTCAGGCCAAGCAGGTTGATGCTGCCCTGGCGCACTTCGATGCGCCGGCCCAGTTCCCAGTACCACATGCCGTTCATGGCCAGGTGCAGGATGCCAAAGTGAATCAGCATCGGCGTGACCAGCCGCCACCACTGCCCCGACGCCAGGCTATCGGCCAGCGGCGTAAACTGGATGTACTCACCCAGCACGCGGAACGGCAGGAAGGTCAGCCAACCCATGGTCTGCAGGTTTTCACCGAGCAACGTCACCGCGCCCACGATGATGCTCGCCAACAGTACCAGCGCGGTCACGGGGCTCATGCGCAATTGCTGGGCGAAACTGGGGCGGCTCTGCGGCGCCTGGAACTGTTCGGGAATATCCAGTTGCTGGTCCGGGTCACCGGCAGGAAAGCGCTGATACAGCACGCGCACATCATCGCTGATGGTTTCGGGCACCCACAGCACCTGCTCCCCGGCTTCTTCGCTGACGCGATGGGGTACCTGCATGCGTTGCAGCAACTTGACGAAACCGCCCAGGTCGACGCTCAGGGGCAAGCGCAATACAGCTACGGTACTCATGAGATAACCTCGGGGCGCTCAACGTCGACCCATACAAATTTACGCGGATCCAATTGGGTTTCCTGGTCCAGGCGATATGCCACCAGCTTGCCGTACAGCACGGCGCTGTAGTCCAGGCAGGCCAGGTTCTCGCGAATCGGTGCCGGCTTGCCGCTGCGCCAATAGTGGCCGACGAACAACAACGGTTCGTCCACGCCGTAGCGCAGCAAGGAATTCTTTTGTGTAGACGACAACGGCGTACGGGCCACCGGCTCGGGCAGCGCGTCGGGTTGGAACACGATGTCGCCGTAGGTCTTCGGGTCGTCTTCCCAGAACTTGGTGCGGAAGAACGAGCGCGTCAGGCCATCGCCACCGGTCAGCGTCAGGCCATCCGGCAGGCGCATGTCGGTGCCGCGCAGCAGGCGATCGAAGGCGTTGCAGGCAAAACTGCCCGGCACCGCGGCGGCCTGCAGGAAGTGCTGGTCGATGCAGCCGTCCGGGAAGGTGGCGCGCAAAGGCTGGATAAAACCGTCGTCCCAGCACGCGTGCACCACGCGGAAACGCCCGGCGTCGACAAACAGCGGCATGTCGTAGAACCAGCCGAGGAAGTCATGCCAGTCGCCCGGGTGCTGCTCGAACTGAGTCAGGGTTTCGTGGATCAACCGCGCATGCCGTGGGTTGTGCTCGCGCACGAACTGCTTGCCACTGCCCGGCGGCGCAGGCGTGGTCCAACCCAGTGCATTGAATTCATGGTTGCCCATGATGCACAGCGCCTGGCCGGCCTCGACCATGTCATGGACGATATGCAGCGCCTCGCGGATGCGCGGGCCACGGTCGATGATATCGCCGAGGAACACCGCCATGCGCGACGGGTGCCGCCAGACGCCGCCGATCTTGTGGTAGCCCAACTGGTCGAGCAAGTGCTCAAGGGTATGAGCGCAACCGTGCACGTCACCAATCAGGTCGTAGCTACGCGCGGGATCGAGCATCAGTCGCCTCCACCCCCCAAGCGGCTGCCCCAGCCCAGCTTGGTGCGGCACACTTCGTAGTAGTTGTGATCCAGCGGGTGGATCAACCGCAACTTCTGCGCCTTTTTGCTCACGGTGATGGTGTCACCGGGGGCACAGGTGAAATGGTTCTGCCCGTCGCAGGACACCTGCGGGTAGATCTGCATGTCTTTGGACACCACGATTTTCAGCTCGCTGTTGCCGTCGACCACAATCGGCCGGCTGGACAACATATGGGGGTACATCGGCACGATCACAATGGCATCGAGCTTGGGATGCATGATCGGGCCACCCGCCGACAGCGCATACGCCGTGGAACCGGTAGGCGTGGCGACGATCAGGCCGTCAGCCTTTTGGCTGCACACGAACTGGCCGTCGATGTACAGCTCGAACTCGATCATGCGCGTGGATTTGCCCGGGTGCAGCACCACGTCGTTCAGTGCATCGCCCTGGCCGATGGCTTCGCCGTGGCGACGCACTTCGGCTTGCAGCAGGAAGCGGTTTTCCACCAGGTAATGGCCGTCGAGCACCTTGGCCACTTCGACTTCCAGCTCATCCGGGCGGATATCGGTCAGAAACCCCAGGCTGCCCCGGTTGATCCCCAGCACCGGCACGTTATGCCGTGCCAGGGCGCGGGCGGCGCCCAGCAGGCTGCCATCGCCGCCGACCACAATCACCATGTCACACACTTCGCCGAGCATCTTGCGCGACGAGGTTTGCAGACCGTGGCCGGGGAGAATCTCGGCGATGGTGTCTTCGAGGATCACATGCAGGTGGCGTTCCAGCAGGAATTTTTTCAGCCGGCGGACGGTGTCCAACACCTGGGTACTGCCCAGGCGACCGATAATGCCGATATTGCGAAATTGCTCCATGGGGCTCCTGCGGGATTTGGGGTGTGGCAAAAAAGAACGATTATGGGCGAAAGGCCGCGTCAGGCAAAACCCTTTGTCGCCGTCAGGCCTTGATGACAACGGTTCTCAGCCACCTGCACCGCACGTAAAAGGCTATGCTCGGACCATGACTGTGTTCCCGGATCTGCACAACCTGCCCCGCCAACTGCGCCACCCGGAGGTGCGCGACCTGGCGTGGGTGATGCTCGCTCCGCCGATGCTGGCGCAGACGCCGTGGCCGCAACGCCACCCGCTGGCCGGCAGCGACTGGGTGCAGGCGCCCCATCTTCTCGAACACTGGTTGCGCACACTCGATCAAGACAGCAGCGCCTTGCAGCACTGGCTGAGCCAGGCGCGCACCCGGCGCCTGGGTCTTTATTACGAGCGGCTATGGCAATTTGCGGTGCAGCATGCGCCGGGGGTGGAGCTGATCGCCGCCAACCTGCCGATCCGCCGCGCCGGGCACACCCTGGGCGAGTTGGATATGCTGATTCGTGATCGCGACGGCGTGCATCACCTGGAACTGGCGATCAAGCTCTACCTGGGCCCACAAGACGGCAACGGCAGGGACGCGGCCCTGTGGCTGGGCCCCGGCTGTCATGACCGACTCGACCGCAAGCTGGCCCACTTGGCCCAGCACCAACTGCCGATATCTGCACGCTCTGAAAGCCGTGAAGCGCTGGCGGCGTTGGATATCCAGCAGTTCGATGCGCATTTGTGGTTGGGCGGCTATTTGCTGTACCCCTGGCCTGGATTATCGGAGTCACCGAATGGCGCCCACCCACAGCACTTGCGTGGCCGCTGGCTGCATCAGCGGGATTGGCAGGCATTTGCCAACGCCAGCGCGCCCGGCCGCTGGCAACCCCTGCCCCGCCATGCCTGGCTGGCACCGGCGCATTACCCGGAGGATGAAGTCTGGAGTGAGGAGCACATGCAAGGCTGGTTGGCAGACCTGGACCCAATGGCGCCGGCGCAGTTGCTGGTGCGGATGGTTCAGGTGGGTGAGGATTGGGAAGAGGCGGAACGGCTGTTCCTGGTGGCGGATCTTTGGCCGAATGTACCGGGCAACACCTGATCCGCACGGTACAAACCTGTAGGAGCCGGCTTGCCGGCGATGAGGCCCTAACCGCTATGCAACCCTCAAGGCAGCCATCGCCGGCAAGCCGGCTCCTACAGGGTGTCGATATGCTGATAATCCAGCTGCAACCCAACGGCCAACTCCTGGGCCCGGGCTAACCTGATCGGCCCGCGCTCGATATCCACCAACAACCCTGGGCACTCCAAATGCGGCAGCCCGGCAATATCCTTGAGGCGCCCATCCGTGATCACCAGCAACCGTTGCTGCTCCGCCGGATAACGCTTGCGCCGCACCGCCAACCAATGCCCGGCCTCGGTCAGCGCTTCCAGTAACGGTGTACCACCGCCCGCGCCTAGTTGATCCAGCCACCCCGCCAACCCCTTCGCCGCCTTCAACCCCTGCACCTGCCACTTCGGCGCCTGCCCGCTGGCCGTCAGCAACGCCATGCGCGCCCGCTGGCGGTAGGCGTCATCAAACAGTTGGGCCAACAAGCCTTTGGCATCGGTCAGTGCTCGGTGGCGCCGAGTAGACGCCGACGCATCAACAATCACCAGCCACAGCTCATGCGCTGCCCGGCTGCGCAGGTGAAACAGCAAATCCTCTCGCAATTGTGGGCGGCCGCCCAGCAACGTGCCGGGCCAGTTGATCGCGCCCTGCCTGGCGCTGCGTGCCTTGCCGTGCCTGCCTCTCTCCACTCGCCCAGCCTTGGGCCGGGCATCCGCCCCCGCGTCAGGTCGAGGGCGAATGCCTAGGGCTTTTTTGGCCAGGTGGGGACTTCGCGGCGTGCGCCTGTGGGCAGGGCCGGCGCGGGCATGTCGCCCCATTGGCCCTGACCTTGGCCCGGCGAGGTATCGGAGGGCTTGGGCGATTGCCCTTCGCTCGGCGGGCTCGCCGGTGGCGTCTGCACCTGCCGACGATGGCGCAGGGCAAACTCGGCGACCGCTTCGATATCCTCTTCAGCGATGGCACCTGCGCCACGCCATGCCGCATGGGCCCTCGCGCCGCGCAACCACACCAGGTCCGCACGCAGGCCATCGACACCGGCCGCGAAACAGCGCTCGGTGATCTGCGCCAACGCCTCATCATCCAGCGCAATGCTGTCGAGTCGCGCCCGCGCCTGGGTGCAACGCTCACGCAGTACGGCCTGTTCTGCGGCCCAGCGTGCAAGGAACGCCACGGGGTCACTGTCGAAATCCAGGCGGCGGCGGATGATCTGCCCCCGCTCGGCCGGCAAGGTCTGCCCGCTCAACGCCACATTGAAGCCGAAGCGATCGAGCAGTTGCGGGCGCAACTCGCCCTCCTCCGGGTTCATGGTGCCGATCAGCACAAACCGCGCCGAATGGCGGTGCGAAATGCCGTCGCGCTCGATCAGGTTGGTGCCGCTGGCGGCCACGTCGAGCAGCAGGTCCACCAGGTGATCGGGCAGCAAGTTGACTTCATCGACGTACAACACGCCGCCGTCGGCCTTGGCCAGCACGCCGGGGGAAAACTGCGCACGGCCTTCGCCGAGGGCTGCGTCCAGGTCCAACGTGCCGACCAAGCGCTCTTCGGTAGCGCCCAGCGGCAAAGTCACAAACTGCCCGCTGGCCAGCAGGTCTGCCAGGCCCCGCGCCAGGGTGGACTTGGCCATGCCCCGTGGGCCTTCGATCAGCACACCGCCGATCTTCGGGTCGATGGCGGTCAGGCACAGCGCCAGTTTCAAGTCGTCGGCGCCGACCACGGCGGACAGCGGAAAATGCGGCATATCAGTCATCAGCTGTCTTCTTCTATATCCAGCAACAGGTTTTCCAACGCGTCCTTGTAAGCCCCGGGCTCCTGCCACAGGCCGCGCTGCTGAGCTTCGAGCATGCGCTCGGTCATGTCGCGCAAGGCATCGGGGTTGTGCTGTTGCACAAAGGCCCGGGTGTCAGGGTCCAGCAGGTAGGCGTCGGCGAGCAACGCGTATTGATGATCGTCGATCAGCGCGGTGGTGGCATCGAACGCGAACAGGTTGTCCACGGTGGCGGCCATTTCAAACGCGCCTTTGTAGCCATGGCGCTTCACGCCTTCGATCCACTTAGGGTTGGCGGCGCGGGAACGGATCACCCGGTTCAGCTCTTCCTTCAAGGTACGGATCTTCGGCAAGTCCGGCTGGCTGTGGTCGCCATGATAGCTGGCAGCCTTGTCGCCACTCAGGGTTTCCACGGCGGCGAGCATGCCGCCCTGGAATTGGTAGTAGTCGTTGGAGTCGAGCAGGTCGTGCTCACGGTTGTCCTGGTTCTGCAAAACGGCCTGAACCTGGCTCAGACGCTGGGCGAATTGTTCACGGGCAGCCGTGCCTTCGTCGGCACCGCCATAGGCGTAGCCGCCCCAATTGAGGTAGACCTCGGCCAGGTCTTCACGGGTTTGCCACAAACGACCATCGACTGCCCCCTGCACCCCGGCGCCATAGGCACCGGGTTTGGCACCAAAGATGCGCCATCCGGCTTGCTTGGCAGCGGTTTCATCGTCTAGGCCGGACACACGCAACGCCTCCCGCTCGCTGCGCACCTTGGCCGCCAGCGGGTTCATATCGTCCGGTTCATCCAACGCGGCCACCGCCTGCACCGCCGCATCGAACAGGCGGATCAGGTTGGCAAACGCATCGCGGAAGAACCCCGACACACGCAAGGTCACGTCGACACGCGGACGATCCAGCAGGCTGATCGGCAGGATCTCGAAGTCATCCACCCGCTGGCTGCCCGTGGCCCACACCGGGCGTACGCCCATCAGCGCCATGGCCTGGGCGATATCGTCGCCGCCGGTGCGCATGGTGGCCGTGCCCCACACCGACAGGCCCAACTGGCGCAGGTGGTCACCGTGGTCTTGCAGGTGGCGCTCAAGAATCAGGTTGGCGGACTGGAAACCAATGCGCCATGCCGTCGTGGTGGGCAGGTTGCGCACGTCGACGGTGAAGAAGTTGCGACCGGTGGGCAGCACATCCAGGCGCCCACGACTGGGGGCGCCACTCGGCCCTGCGGGTACAAAACGGCCGGATAATGCATCGAGCAAGCCGCGCATTTCGGCCGGGCCGCAGGCATCCAGGCGCGGCGCGACGACGATGCGCAGGCTCTCGATCACCGCCTTCACGTCTTCCCAGCCGGGTTCTTCCAGCTGCTCCAGCGGCCCTTCCAGCGCCTGCTCGATCAACCGCGCGGCGTACAGCTCCAAACGCTCACGGGTGTCGCCCGCGGTGCGCCACAACTGTGGGTCGATCTTCTGCAACACCAGTGGACGGCGCCCGGTCCAGGGCTCGGCCAGGGCGCAGTCCAACGGGTCGAAGCCGAGGTCGAATGCCTTGGCCAGCACCCGCAGCAGGCTCGATTGCGGGCCGCGCCCATCGCCACGCGGGATACGCAACAAGGCCAGCAAGGTGTCGATACGCAGGCGACCTTCAGGCGACTCGCCGAAAACATGCAGGCCGTCGCGGATCTGCGATTCCTTCAAGTCACACAGGTAAGTGTCCAGGCGCGGCAGCCAGACGGCGGCGTCCGCGTCGCTATCCAGCTCGAGTTCCTGGTCGATGCGGGTTTCGCGCACCAGCTTGAGGATGTCTTTCTGTAATTCCAAGGCGCGGCGCGGGTCGAGCAACTGTGCTTCGTAGTATTCGTCCGCCAGCAACTCCAGGTTGCGCAACGGCCCGTAGGTCTCGGCGCGGGTCAGCGGTGGCATCAAGTGGTCGATGATCACCGCCTGGGTGCGTCGCTTGGCCTGGGCGCCCTCGCCCGGGTCGTTGACGATGAACGGGTAGATATTCGGCAACGGCCCCAGCAACGCATCGGGCCAGCAGTTTTCCGACAGGCCCACGCCCTTGCCAGGCAGCCATTCAAGGTTACCGTGCTTGCCCACATGGATCACGCCGTGGGCGCCGTAGGTGTGGCGCAGCCAGAAGTAAAACGCCAGGTAGGCGTGAGGCGGCACCAGGTCCGGGTCGTGATAGACGGCGCTGGCGTCCACTTGATAGCCACGCGCCGGCTGGATGCCGATAAAGGTCAGGCCCAGGCGCAGGCCGGCGACCATCAAGCGACCGTCGCGGAACATCGGGTCGTTCTGCGGCGCGCCCCATCGCGCCAAAACAGCTTGGCGGTTGGCTTCAGGCAGGCGGCTGAACATCGCCTCGTAGTCGTCCAGGCTCAGGCTTTGATGGCAGGGGCGCAGGTCGAGGCTGTCGAGGTCGTTGGAGACGCCGCCGAGCAAATCGTGGATCAGCGCAGTGCCGCTCTCGGGCAGCGCGTTCGGCAGCGGATAGCCTTCGGCTTGCAGCGCACGCAGGATATTCAGCGCAGCCGCTGGCGTATCCAGGCCCACGCCGTTGCCGATACGGCCGTCGCGGGTCGGGTAATTGGCGAGGATCAGCGCGATGCGCTTGCCGGCATTCGGCACCCGCGCCAGCTCGACCCAACGCCGTGCCAGTTCGGCGACAAAATCCATGCGTTCAGGCGCTGCGCGGTAGCACACCACGTCCGACTGGCTGCGCTCACTGCGCCAGGCCAGGTCCTTGAAACTGATCGGCCGGCTGATGATGCGCCCGTCCAGCTCCGGCAAGGCAATGTGCATCGCCAGGTCGCGCGGGCCCAGGCCTTGTTCGCTGGCCTGCCAGCCGGGCTCGTTGTCTTGGGCGCAAATCGCCTGGATTACCGGGATATTGCGGCGAAACGGTCGCAAATGCGGCGCTTCGGGGCTGGATTGAGCAAAGCCGGTGGTGTTCAAAATCACCGCCGCGCCCACTTCATCCAGCAGGTCCTCGACCACCGTCAGGCAGCCGGGTTCTTTCAAACTGGCCAGCGCAATCGGCAGCGGGTTAAGGCCCGCTGCCTGCAAACGCTGGCAGAACACATCGATAAAACCCGTATTGGCCGCCTGCAAATGGGAGCGGTAGAACAGCACCGCCGCCACCGGCCACTCAGGGTTCCAATCCGCCAGCCAGTCGTTCAGGCGCGGGTTGGCTTTATGCGGGTGATAAATCGCCGTGCGTGGCAAGGTTTGCGGCTCAGCCCAGGCGTAGTCGCGGCCCAGGTAAGCGCTGGCCAGGCAGCGATAGAAATCCAGCGCGTTGCCCAGGCCGCCCTGGCGCAGGAAATGCCACAGGCGGTCGCGGCTTTCGGCGTTTACCGTACTCAGGCTGCTGAGTTCCGGGTCCGGGCGATCGTCCCCCGGCACCAGGATCAGCTGCACGCCGCGCTCGGCCAATTCCACCAGGCGCTCGATGCCGTAACGCCAATAACCAATGCCGCCGTGCAGCGAAATCAGGATGACCTTGGCGTGGCGCAGCACTTCATCGACGTACAGGTCGACCGACGCGTGGTTCTGCACCTGCATCGGGTTGGCCAAGCGGAAGCTGGGGTAGTCGTCGGGCAATTGCTGGGCCGCTTCGGCCAGCAAGGCCAGGCTGGAATCACCGCTGCACAGGATCACCAGGTCAGCGGGGGTTTGGCCAAGGTCGGCAATATTGTCGTCCGAGACGAAACCACCGGGCTGGGTCCTGAGCAGGTGCATGGGTCAGACGCTGAGGGCGGCGCGCAGTTGCGCTTCGAGGCCAGCGGCGTCGAGGTCCTGACCGATCAGCACCAGGCGCGTGATGCGCGCTTCGTCAGCGCCCCAGGCACGGTCGAAGTGCTTGTCGAAACGCGTGCCCACACCCTGGATCAACAGGCGCATCGGCTTGTTCGGGATGGCCGCGAAACCTTTGACGCGCAGGATGCCGTGTTGCACCACCAGCTGGGTCAGGGCGTCGAGCAGCAGGGCTTCGTCGGCTTGCGGCAGGTCGATGGAAATGGAATCGAACGCGTCGTGGTCGTGATCGTCGTCCTCACCTTCGTGGTGATGATCGTGATGGCTGTGGCGACCGTCGATGTGCTCTTCGGAGCCGGCACCCAGGCCGATCAGCACGTCCAGTGGCAAGCGACCGCTGCTGGCTTCGATGATCTTCACCGCAGGCGGCAACTCTTCAGCGACTTCCAGGCGCACGCGGGCCAGGTCTTCCGGGTTGATCAGGTCGGTTTTGTTGAGGATCACCAGGTCGGCGCTGGCCAGTTGGTCGGCGAACAACTCGTGCAGCGGCGATTCGTGGTCCAGGTTCGGGTCCAGTTTGCGCTGGGCGTCGACCTGGTCCGGGAAGGCGGCGAAGGTGCCCGCCGCCACGGCCGGGCTGTCGACCACGGTGATCACCGCGTCAACGGTGCAGGCGCTGCGGATTTCCGGCCACTGGAAGGCTTGTACCAAGGGTTTTGGCAGGGCCAGGCCCGAGGTTTCGATGAGGATGTGGTCGAGGTCACCGCGACGGGCGACCAGTTCGCGCATCACCGGGAAGAACTCTTCCTGCACGGTGCAGCACAGGCAGCCGTTGGCCAATTCGTAGACGCGGCCGTTGGCTTCTTCTTCGGTGCAACCGATGGAGCACTGCTTGAGGATTTCACCGTCGATGCCCAGCTCGCCGAATTCGTTGACGATTACCGCAATGCGACGGCCCTGGGCGTTGTCGAGCATGTGGCGCAGCAAGGTGGTTTTGCCCGAGCCGAGGAAGCCGGTAACGATGGTGACGGGGAGTTTGGCCAGTGTTTTCATCGGATGCCCTTGGGGGCGGGCATACGGGACGATAGGCCCTGCGACGGCGCGCAGCAGCGGATTTCGTCACCGGATCACCCCGCCCGGTTGAATTGAAAATCGGTTGCGAGGCAGGTCTCCTGGCTTGGGGCGTGCGGGTCTTGCGACCGGCGCTGGCTGCGCCTTCCCGCCGATTTGGCAGTGGCGTGGCAGTCAGTTGAACCCTTTACAGTTGCGGGGGCAGCCGCGGCTTGGACCGCGTTCCCTTCTTAGCTCCGGCCTGGGCTGGAGAACCTCGAGGGTGCAAGGCTACGCAGTGCTTGGGGGATGGTCAATGATGGGGTTCGGTTGGTGAGCATATCCGTTGCTGCGGTAACGGCGACTATTGGTTCCGCTCTTACAGCGGGTCACTTTTGGAAAAGAGCCCGGAATGCCGGCCCAGCCAAAAGTAACCATGGGCCTGTCCCGTGACAACGGACGCCAAGAAGCGATACTTAAATCGCTCTCTTGGAGGTTGCCATGTATCCATCTACTCGCCGTAACTACACCGATGAGTTTAAGACTCAAGCGGTTGCGCTAGCTGAAAGCGTTGGCAGAGCCGAAGCCGCCCGCCAACTAGAGATGTCCGTCAAAACGCTCGACAACTGGGTGAACGCCACGCGCAAGGGCCAACCGTTGAGTTCGCCCGAGCGCAAACCCATCACAAAGGAATGCAGTGAGCTTGCCCGCCTACGAGCCGAGGTTGCCGAACTGAAAATGGAGCGTGAAATCCTAAAAAAGGCGGCGGTATTCTTCGCCAGAGAGTCCAGGTGAGATACGCC